>JBEKTX010000176.1:0-8755 GCA_049515615.1 Spirochaetia bacterium | reverse complement strand
TGGCTTGTCGCCTTCCTGAAAGGTCTGGTCGCGTTCATACGAGCCGTTCCCACCGTCCTCTGGGTTCTGATCTTCGCAATCGGCGCGGGCCTCGGGAGCGTCGCCGCGATCATGGGCATGACCTTCCACTCCTTCGGCTACCTGCTCAAGGCGTATTCCGAAGCGTTCGAGGAAATCGATCCCGAGATCATCGAAGCCATGAAGGCATCAGGGGCAAACTGGCTGCAGATCGTCACCCGCGCGGTCATCCCCTCTTCAATGGGCCCCATCGTCTCGTGGACCTTCATGCGGTTCGAGATCAACTTTACGAACGCGGTTGCGATGGGCGCCGCGGCGGGCGCGGGCGGGATCGGGTACGATCTTTTCATGGCCTCGGGGTTCTATTTCAACATCGGCGAGGTGGGGGCCATCACGTGGCTCATCCTTTTCGTGGCGATCCTGCTGGAGCTCGGCGCTACCCGTCTGAAACGGACACAGCATGTGCAGCGGTAGGGAGGAGGGCTCTTGGAGGGCTCGGCTCGATTTGTTCGATCAGCTCAATCGTGATAGAATCCATGCAAAGTCCGGAACGACTTTGAGGGGGCGTGATGCCAAACCGAATCGGGGACTTCCTGGTCAAGATCGGCGCAATGACCTCGGAGCAGGTCGATCACGTGCTGCGTCTCCAGGAACGGGGCGACTCGAGGATATTCGGCGAGATCGCGCTCGAGCTGGGTTACCTCAACGACGATGCCATCAAGCGGTACGTGGATCACGTGGAGAAATGGAAGACGGATCCGGAGCCGGATTCGTCCACGGAGACCGGGCAGCCCTGAACCCCGTCACTGGGAAGCGGCTGGCTCCTCGGCTTTCGCCGGGCCCTGGCGCGCATCCAGGATGTCGCGGACCTTGGAAAGAAGGTCGCCCCGGGTGAACGGCTTCGAGAGGAGGTGCGATCGCGCGAGGCCGCTCACCTCGTCGCCCGGCTCCAGCGCGGGATATCCGGAGATGAACAGGACGCGGATCTCGGGGAAACGGCCCCAGATCGATTCGGCAAGCTGGCGTCCGCCCATCCGGGGCATGACGAGGTCCGACACGACAAGGTCGACCCCGTACGCCGACTCCTCGAGGATCGCAAGCCCGTTCTGCCCGTTCACCGCCTCCCGCACATGGTAGCCCGCCTCACGGAGCATTCGCGCGGTGACTGCGCGAACGATGGGATCGTCCTCGACGACGAGCAGGGACTCGGCGCCTCCGGCGAGGGCCCCCGATTCCACGGGAAGGGCGGAAGGCCCTCCCTGGGCCCGCGGAAAGCTGACGGTGAACCGGGAGCCTAGTCCGGGCACGCTTTCAACCGCGATCGACCCTCCGCTCTGCTCCACGATGCCGTAGACCGTTGACAGCCCGAGACCTGTTCCCTGCCCCGGCGGCTTCGTCGTGAAGAAGGGCTCGAAAATACGGGACCTGATCTCCTCTGACATCCCGACGCCGGTGTCGCTGATCCCGAGCTCGACCGCGCCCGGCGCCGGCTCGGCGCGCGCTGCTGTTGTGATCCGTATCGTTCCGCCCCGCGGCAGGGCGTCCCGGGCGTTCACGACAAGGTTCATGACCACCTGCTCCACCTGGTGAGGGTCGGCGCGCACCCAGGCAGGCCCCTGGACCAGGTCCATGGACAGCTCGATGTCCTCGCCGATCAACCGCCGCACCATCCCCTCCATGGACCTGATGATGTGGTTCACATCGAGGACCACGGGCTGCGTCACCTGCTGGCGGCTGAACGCAAGAAGCTGACGCGTGAGCATCGCCGCGCGCTGCGCCGCGTTCTTGATCTCCCGCGCGCTGCTCTCACCGGGGTGCTCGGGAGGAAGAAGATCGAGCAGACTTTCACAGTACCCCATGAGAACCGTCAGAATATTGTTGAAATCGTGCGCGATTCCACCCGCGAGTCTTCCGATCGCTTCCATTTTCTGCGCCTGGAGAAAGCGGCGCTCCAGGAGACGCTGTTCGGTGACATCCTGCAGGAAGGCGTTGTAGGACTGGAGCCGGAGGCTCTCGTCAAAGAAGGCGTTCGCGCTGATCGACACCCAGGCCGTCGATCCGTCGTGCCGGCGAAGCTCGGCGTCAAATCCCCGCACGTGCCCTTCGGAACAGAGGGAGCGCACCAGCTCTGCGTGCCGCCGCGGGTCGACGAAGAGATGGTCAGGGACGCTCGTCAGGGCCTCCCCCATCTCTCTCGGCAGCCCGTAGCCGAGAATTCTCGCCAGGGAGCGGTTTGCTGACGTGAGATTCCCGGCCGCGTCGCATTGGTAAATGCCCTCGACGGAGTTTTCGAAGATTTCCGTGTACCGCTGCTCCGCATCCATGAGAACCGCGGAGTCGCGTCGCTGGTCCGTGATATCGTCACAGGTCCAGAGGGAGAATGAGGCTCCGTCGAGCTCGATCGACTCCTCGGCGAGGTCCACCCAGCGCTCACTGCCTTCGCGCGTCAGCATCTTGAACTGATGTCGGGTCAGCGCACTTTCCCCCCGCACCCGCGATTGTGAGAGCCCATTCATCCGCCGGCGAAAATCGGGGTGCACGAGGTCCTCACGCCTCTTTCCCTTCAGCTCGTCCTGCCGCCATCCCGTGAGGGCAACCGCGGCGTTGTTCGCGTAGATGAGCGTATCCGCCCGGAACAGGAGAACGGCGGCCCGGGTGGCCTCCGCGAGAAGGCGGAACACCTGCTCGAGGGGAACGGCTGCCTCCTGCGCCGGGATCTCCTGCGCGGGGATCTCCTGCATCGGAATTTCCTCCATCGTGATCTCCTCCATCGTGATCTCCTCCATGCGCATCGTTGCTCTCACTCCCGCCACACCTTGTACGCGCACCAGGTGTCAGCCTCACGACGGAAAAGCGCCACGTTGTCGCAGGTCCAGCAGAACCCCTTCGGGAGGATGCCGGGATTGTCGTCCAGCCAGTGCTGGACGCGCACGAATCCGTCGAGATCCAGGTCATCGAAGGCGAGCGTCAGGTGGGGCTCGAAATCCAGGCGGCTGCTCGCCCGCCACGTCGTACAGGTCAGAAGACGTGCGTTGAGCGCGGCCAATGCCGGATCCTTCGCGATGCGGTAGCCGACGAGATACTTCTCTTTCCCTGTGTCCCTGTAGGCCGTGCGCCACAGGCCGTCCGTGAGGATCGGGAAAGGATTCCATCGGCCGACGGCGGCCCCGAACGCGTCGATGAAGGTTGGCACCAGGGCGGACGGCACTATGGCCCCGGTCCTCAGCGTGACGTGGGGCGGATACGCCAGCGCGGCGCGGGATCCGCTCCCGGCGCAGACGCGACGCCGCGCCTCATCGATTTGTCCCGTCACGTCCTGGGGCGGCATGGTGATGATGATGAACCTGACCGCTTCGTTCATCCCTCTGCCTGCCGTCGAACCTCTTCGAAGATGCCTCGCGCGCTCGCGATGATCCGGAACCGGCCCGGGCCGTATTCCTTCACGTCGACGACCCCACCCGCCGCGCTCACCACGACGGCGGCCGCCGCAAAATCCCAGAGGTTGGTGCCCATCTGGACGAACGCCCCGATCCTCCCCGCCGCCACCTGGACCATGTCCAGGGCCGTGCTTCCGAAGCTTCGCACCTTGCGCGCGCACCGGGTCAGGGCGGGGAGGAGCCTGTCCATGTAGGCAACGCTTTCCTCACTGGCGCCGAAAGAGAGAGCGACGACCGCCTCATCCAGCCGCGTCGCCTCAGGGGTCAGAAGAGGACCGCGGTTCAGCGAAGCTCCCCGGCCGGCCGTGCCGGCGAACAGCTCGTCCCACAGGGGATCGTAGACGACGCCGACGATCGGCTCCCCGAGCGCCCGCCCATCGGGCAGCAGGGTGACCGGGCCCGAAATCGCCTCGTCGGCAATCGCGTGGCAGGCAATGCTGGTGCAGAAAAACGGTATCCCATGATCATAGTTCACGGTGCCGTCCAGCGGGTCGACGATCCAGAGGTAGGGCTCCCGGCCCGGCTCGAATCCCCGCTCCTCAGAGAGCACGGCGTGGCCCGGGAAGCTCGTCCGGAGAACGCGAAGAATTTCCTCCTCGCTGGCCCGGTCCAGCCACAGCTTCAGGTCGTGCGGAAGCTCACGGTCAACCTGCTGGAGACTGCCAAAGCCGCCGCGGATCACCCTGCCGGCGGCAATGGCGGCATCCCGCGCGACGCTGCGGAGGAGCGGTATCAGGGCCTCATCGTCATGGAGCATACTTTTCCATGAACGTGGGAAGCGAGCACAGGTCAGGCCAGCGCTCCTCGAGCTGCGGCCGGGTCCACTCCCACCACCTGCTGCGAAGAATGCGGTCGATTATGGAGTCGCTGAACCGCGAGCGCAGGGGCCGCGCCGGCACCCCGGCAACCACCTGGTAGGGTTCGACGTCCTTCGTCACGACCGCCGCGGCTCCGACGACGGCGCCGATGCCGATGCGCACGCCCGGCAGGATGACCGCGGCGTGGCCGATCCACACATCGTGTCCGATGGTGCAGGGATGCGCACGCCGCCAAGCGAAGAACTCCTCGTCGTCGCGGGCATCCAGGCCGAACTTGATTCTCCGGTACGTCATGTGATGCTGGGTCACGCGGTCCCGGGGGTGGTTGCCGGGATTGATCCGGACCCTGTTTGCAATGGAGCAGTATTGACCGATCTCGGAGTAGGAGATCGAGACGTCGCCGTCGTCGTAG
The DNA here is from genome assembly GCA_049515615.1 of Spirochaetia bacterium. GTDB lineage: Bacteria > Spirochaetota > Spirochaetia > SZUA-6 > Fen-1364 > Fen-1364. The sequence goes on along the minus strand of JBEKTX010000176.1, from coordinate 4,070 downwards.
GTGTAGTCACCGATGGTCGACTCCACGATCGTGGTGTTCCTCCCGATTTCGGTCCAGGAGCCGATCCGGCTCTTCACGACGCGCGCGCCTTCGTGGATGAACGGCGCTTCCGACAGGAGCGTGGAATCCGCCCGGTTCGAGTTGCGCGGGATGTCGATGTCATGGAACATGCGATGCCTCCGTGTTTGACCGGGCGGCTTCCGCCGCCCAGCGATCCCCCATTGGGTGCAGTGTGCCGTCATGCCTTTCGTAGACGCGGCGCCCGCCGACCCACGCCGCGGCGACAGAGGGAATGCCGGTCGAGTCGTTGACGAGGATCATGTCGGCGCGCTTCCCCACCTCGAGTGAGCCCAGCTCTCCACTCATCCCCGCGGCGCGCGCGGGGTTCGCGGTCACCATCCGCACGGCATCGGGAAGGGGCAGAATGCCGTCACGGAAGAGCCGGAAGACCGCGTGCAGGAGCGAAGGGGTGTAGTAATCCGAGCAGAGGATGTCCACGGCATTCTGACCGATCGCATCCAGCGCGCTGAGATTGCCCGTCGTGGACGCGCCCCTGAGCACGTTCGGGCCGCCCACCGCCACGTGCATTCCCCACTGCGCGGCGGCCACTGCGGCCTCCATTTCCACGGGGAACTCGCTGATCGTCACGCCGCGCGCTTTCATGCGAGCCACCTTGTCCGACGAATCATCGTCGTGCGAGGCGATCGGCAGGCCGGCGGCGCGCGCGTGCGCGATAAGTCTGACGAGGGTCTCTTCGACGGCTGGGTTGTCCGCCTTTTTCTCCCTCTCCGCGAGGATCGCATCGATCTCGCCGCGCGGCGAGTTGTATTTCCTCATGTAGAAGCTCACCAGGTGCTCGACGTTGCGGTACTGTCCCTGCCCGGGCGTGTGGTCCATGACGGAAACGAGGCTCACCTGGCGATCGTCGATAAGGCGATGGAGCCTCTGGTAGTGATGCACTTCCACCATTTCGTAGCGCGCGTGGACGAGATGACGGATGACACCCGTGCGGCGCAGGCGATTCAGCTCCCGTATCGCCGGCTCCAGGCCTTCGGGGTGCAGGGTCCCCTCCCTCCCATCCATGAAAGAAAAGGAATGGAATATTGTCGTGATGCCATGGCCCACCAGCTGGGTCTCCAGCGACGAGAGAGCCACCGCAAGGGGAAAAACCGCGCGCGGCCTCGGCTCGATCTCCTGCTCGATGCCGTCGTTGTGAAGGTCGACGAACCCCGGCAAGAGAAGGCGGCCCTGTCCATCCACGACCTCCGCCTCGGATGAGCGGCGCGCGTGTCTCCTTCCCAGGGAGACGATCCGACCGGCCCTGACGCTCGCCGTGCCCCCCTCGATCACATCGCCCGGCGTGACGATCCGAACGTTGGTGATGATCATGTCTCTCATGATTTCATCTCGACGATCTGGTCGGAGAGCCGGGACAGGACCGCCTTGTCGTGGAAGACCCCGATGATGGCCGTTCCCTGGGCTTTGAGCTCGAGAATCAGGGACACTGCTTCCCGGGCGGACGCCGCATCAAGGGACGCGGTGGGTTCGTCCAGAAACAGCAGCCGGGGCTGGGCGATGACGGCATGGATGATGTTGATCCGCTGCTTTTCGCCGCCGGAAAAGGTCGACGGAAACATGTCCCAGAGGGACCGGGGGATCGCAAGCCGGCCCAGGAGCTCCTGCGCGCGCTTCTCGCTCTCGGGCCGGGGAAACCCCCGTGCCACCATGCCGTTGGCAATGGTGTCCACCGCCGAAACCCTCGGGATGACGGGAAAGAACTGGGAGACGTAGCCGATCTCCTGCCGCCGCAGCTTCAGGATCACGTGCTCGTCCTCGGCGACGAGGTTTCGAGTCTCTGATTTTCCGTCGGTGTACCAGACCTCGCCGGAAGAGGGGAGATACGTGCGGTAGAGGCATTTCAGAAGCGATGATTTCCCGCTTCCGCTGGGACCGCTCACGCCGAGGAATTGACCCTTCTCCACGGCGAAGCTCACCCCCCGGAACGCCTCGATGCGGGTGCCCCCTCGCACGTGCATGAGAAAGGTCTTGGACAACCCCACACAACGGATCACCTCTGCATCTTCTCCTCACCCGGATTCAGAGCGTGGAATGCACGAGAAGCTGCGAATACGGATGCTGGGGGTCCTCGAGAATCTGGTCGGTGAGGCCCTTCTCGACGACGCACCCGTTCTTCAACACGAGGGTCCGATCCGCCAGGAGCCGGATCACCCCCATGTCGTGCGACACCACGATCATCGACATTCCCCGCTCACGCTGCAGCTCCCGGATCAGGTCGAGCACCCGGGCCTGGACGCTCACGTCGAGACCCGAGGTGACCTCATCCAGCAGGACAAGTGGCGGATTGTTGGCAAGGGCTTTCGCGATCTGGATGCGCTGCTGCATGCCGCCTGAGAGCACGCGGGGAAAAGCGTCCATGTACGCGGCCGGTATTTCCGTGCTCGCCAGCAGCTCCCCTGCGCGCGCCCGAATGCGGCCGAAATGGAAGACATCCGCTTCCAGCAGCTTCTCGGCGACGTTTGCACCGCTGGTGATGTCCATGCGCAGGCCGCGGAGGGGGTTCTGATACACCATGCCCATGACCTTGCCGCGGATCCGGCGTTTCTGGATTCGAGGAAGCTCCAGGACGTTCTCCCCGTCTTCATATCCCCTGAAGAAGAGCTGCCCCTCGGTTGCGTCCAGGTCGAAATAAATGCATTGAACGAGGGTGCTCTTGCCGGACCCGCTTTCCCCCACGATTCCCAGGATCTCTCCTTCGTGGAGCTCGAAGGAAATGTCGCGCAGCGCGACAACCGTGCCGCACCGAGGGCAGATGTTCGTCCCCTGTGCCGGGCCCGCGCGGACCCGGCACTCCTCGCACCCGGGGCCCCAGCTCTTGCCGATGTTGCGTGCGCTGAGCAGCACCGTCTCATGCATGGGCGGCGCTCCGCACGCGTATCTTTTCTTGCCTCACCAGGTCGCAATAGCCGGAGTCGGAGCAGACGCGGAAGGACTTGCCCGTCTCTTCGTCGTAGATCTCATCCAGAAAGGTGCCCGTGGACCCGCATCGCACGCAGGAGAAGCCCGCAAAGCTTTCCACCTTGAACGGCAGGTCGTCGAACTCCAGCGGCCGGACCGACGTGTGGGGCGGCACGGCGTACACGCGCTTCTCCCGGCCGGCTCCCAGCAGTGTGAGGTGCTCGGCGTCATGGAGCATGTGCAGGTCCCACCGGGGCAGGGGGGAGGGGGACATGATGTAGGTGTCGTTCACCCTGCAGGGATAGCCCGAGGCGAGCGACACCGACCCGTTCTGGACCACGTCCTCGTACAGGGACACCCACATCCGGGCGTAGTCCCCTTCCGCGTGCATCCGCCTTGTCTCCACCTCGCTGGGCTCCACCAGCCGCAGGGGCTCGGGCAGCGGAACCTGGAGCACCGCGATCTGGCCTTCGGCCATGGGAATCTCTGGCAGGCGATGGCGCGACTGCATCAGGGTGGCTTCGCGTGAATCGAAGGTGGTACGAACGCCCGTGGTGGCCACGAGGAGCTTCCGGAGGTTCACCGCGTTCACGCTGCCGTCGCAGCCTTGATCGATGATCTTCAGCACGTCTCTCGGGCCGATGAGAGACATCGTCACCTGCAGCCCCCCTGTGCCCCATCCGCGCGCGATGGGAAGCTCGGGCGATGCGAAGGGAACCTGGTGCCCCGGAAGGGCGACGGCCTTCAGGAGCGCTCGGCGCACTTCCCGTTTGGCTCCTTCGTCCATGAAGGCGAAATTGTACTGGAAGCCGCGCGCGGGCAGCAGATCCTGGAGAGTCATTCCGTGTTCCCCCTCATGTCCCTCAGCCGATCCAGATCGGCCTGGAAGGTCACGTAGTGCGGGAGCTTGAAGTGGGAGCAGAATCCCGAGGACTCGATCCCGTCGGTGTGCAGGAGGACGAACTCCTGGTCTTCCGCGGGAGCGTGGGGCGAGGGGGACCTCATGGCCCGGTCCAGCACTGCCGCCGAGATGGCTTTCACCTCGTTGTGCCCGAAGCAGGCGCCGTATCCCAAGCTGAAGGTCGGCGTCTCCT
>JBEKTX010000175.1:0-8842 GCA_049515615.1 Spirochaetia bacterium | reverse complement strand
GCGGTGACGTGCACAACCCCGACTGCTTCGGGTCGGCGGGGGAGTACGAGATTGCCGGAATGGCGGGAAGAAAGCTCATCGGCAGCGCGCAGATGACCACCCGGCGCGCGATACTTCAGCATGGCTCGATCCCGCTGCAGAATCCCGGGCAAAAAGTGTTCCTCTACCTTGAGGCGGCGCAGTCCCTCGATTCGCATGCGCCTTCCTGCCTGAACGAGGAGGCAGGCCGCGCGCTCAGGTTCGAAGAGGTGCGCGATGCTTTTGCCCGCGCATTCCGGGAAGACCTTGGCGCCGAAGAATCCGACCTGCTGCCGGCGGAACGCGAGACTGCGGAGCGGATACTCCGGGAGAAGTACGACACCGACGCGTGGAACCTCTCATGTTGACCGCGGGACGTGCGTGCATCTGCGCGGCCCTCCTGATGCTCTCTACCCTGGGGGCGTCAGCCTTGGGTTTCCGCGACCCGGGAGACCCGGCTGTCCTTGCGGACCGCATTGCGGGGGCGATGACGGACGATGAGCTGCTGGGACAGGTCTTCTTCCTCGGGTGGCAGGGAGTGGGTCCTTCCGCGGACATCCTGCGCTGGATCGGGACCCGCGGGATCGGCGGAGTGAAGATATTCCCCCGCAACGTCTCCGACCTCCCGTCGCTCGCGCGGGACGTGGCGGGAATGCAGAAGCTGGCGGCGCGCGGCAGGTTCGGCATCCCGCTCTTCATCGCCACCGACCAGGAGGGCGGCTGGGTGCGCCAGATCAAGGACGAGACCTCAGTATCCCCCGGCAACCTCGCCCTGGGAGCCTCCGGAGTTCCCGGTGACGCTTATCGCACCGGCTACTACCTTGGCCGCGAGCTTGCCGCCCTGGGCATCAACATGGATTTCGCGCCGACGGCGGATGTGTACTCCAATCCCGAGGCGAGCGTGATCGGCCCGCGCTCCTTTGGTTCAGACCCTTCCACCACCGGCCTGCTCTCCGCCGCGTACGCGCGGGGGATGGAGGACGCGGGAGTGATGCCGACGGCGAAACATTTCCCCGGGCACGGCTCGGCGGACCAGGATTCCCACGGCCATCTCCCGAAGATCGACGTGAGCCTCGACCAGCTCCTCGATCGAGACCTCATCCCCTACCGCATCCTCGTGCGGGAAGGAATCCCCGCGATCATGACCGGGCACCTCGCGTTTCCCCGGATCATCGACGACCATACGCCTGCCTCACTTTCACCATTCTTCCTGAAGGGCATCCTCCGGGGGAAGCTGGGATTCAAGGGGCTTGTGATCACCGACGACATGGAAATGGAAGGCGTGCTGGAGGACGGCATGGACACCGCGGGGGCAAGCCGCCGCGCCCTGGAGGCGGGCAACAACATGGTGCTCATCTCCCACACCCCTGCCACGCAGGAGCGCGCGTGGAACGCGCTGCGCGCGGCGGTCCGGTCCAGCCCTGCGTTCCGCTCGTCCCTCATGGATTCCGTGGAGCGCATCCTGGACACCAAGATCCGTTTCCTTCGGACGGGAACGGCGCCTGTCGGCCCGACCGACGTGCGGCTCTCCGTGCCGGCACCGGGGGCAAAGGATTTCTTCGCCCAGGTCTCGGGGCGCGCCGTCACCCTCGTTGCCGGAGCGAGGGTCCCTTTCCGCCCCGCGCCGCGGGAAAGGATCCTGCTCTGCGGGCAGTTCCCCGAATTCATTTCCGAAGGCCTGAAACGCTTCCCGGGAGCGCAGACGTTCCTGTTTCCCTTCACCCCGTTCTACCAGGCGCGCGCGGAGGATCGGGCGGCCGTGCGGGCCCGCGCGTCCTCCTCTGACACGGTCATCTTCTGCCTGGCCAACTATAACAGCCTCGACGTGCTCCAGGAGCTGAAGCTGCTGGGGCGCCGGGTGATAGTGATCTCCGCGCTCAGCCCCGTGTACCTTTCGGAGCTGCCCTGGGTGCAGACCGCGGTCGCCGTGTACGGCGACGGCAGGGATTCCTTCCGCGCGGGGTTCAGCGTGCTGGCGGGAGATTTCCCGGCTGCCGGTGTGCTTCCCGTGAACTTTCCCCCACAGAGGCGGCAATGAGCTGGCGGCAGGCGGGCCGACGAGACCTCGCCGCGCTCCTCGAGTTTCTGCTGCCCGAGGAAGCCCTCTTCGTTCCCTTCACCTCGCGGCTGCGGGCGGGTTCCCGGGGATACGAAATCCACATGGACGCCGATGCCTCCGGCGCCGTGCGCGACTGTTTCCTGTATACCTCGGGCGGTCTGCTGCTCCCCGCGTTTTCTCCTGAAGCCCGTGACAGGCAGGAGCTGTCCTACCTTCTGAACGGTCTCAGGCCCATGGTGCATTCCATCATGGGCGTCGGCCGTTGCGTCGACGTGATCGAAGCGCACCTCCCGCTGCCTCCGACGACGCGCGTGGAATATTTCTTGATGACGCTCGCCGGGGGCTCGCGGCATCCCGTGCTCCCGCCCGATCCCCCGGAGCTTCGCCTCCGCAAGGCGGACCCGTACGACGCGGATCTGCTTCTTCCGATGCAGAAATGCTACGAGCTTGAGGAGGTGGTCATCACACCCTCGCACTTCAACGAGTCACAATGCATGAAGTCGCTGCGGCTTGCTCTCCGCGAGCAGCTGGTGTTCATGGCAGAGATGGAGGGGGTCCCGGTCTCGAAGGCCGCGACGAACGCCCGGGGGTACAAAGTTGACCAGATCGGCGGGGTCTACACCGTTCTGCAGCAGCGGGGCAAAGGCCTCGGCAAGGCGGTCGTGTCGGCGCTGTTGAAAGAGGTATTCTCGGAGAAGCAGGCGGCGTGCCTGTTCGTGAAGAAGCACAATCGCCCCGCCATTGCCCTCTACGAGAGGCTGGGCTTCTCTCCCGTGACAGACTACGTCATTTCGTATTACGGGCTATAATGCCGCAGCCGGCCGGGCCCGGACTGGCCTGCATGGCGCCTGATTCTATTGAACCGTTCTCTCTATGAGCCGGCGCCTCCAAAGGATTAGGGACGCTCCTCCCGTGCGCGGAGCTTTCGATGAAGCCTGGCACGCCGCTTCTCGATGTCGCGTTTGGTTTGCCCATCCAGGGCAAGATTCCAGGAAAGTGCGGTCTCGACCAGGCGAAGCGCCTCCCTGCAATTGCGCGTTCGGTGTTCGTGGTGCTTGGCCAGCTCGACGGCCGCTGTCAGGCTCCGTGTGCCGGCGAGCAGCGCCGCCCACACCTCCGCTGCCAGGCCCCATTCGTGCTGCCGCTTGTGATGAAAGGCCAGGGCGACCCCGGCCTTCTCGCTGCCGCGCCGGAACGCCTGCTGCAGCAGGGCAACTCCCGAGGGGCTGCCGTTTCTTATCAGCCACGTGCCCAGGGCACGCTCATCGAAGCTTACGGATGCCGGGCCGCCCCGCACGAGTCCTCCGATCACATCGTACAGCCGGGACAGCGAAACGATGTCCATCACGTTGTGATCGAAGACGACCGGGAGCGCACCCGGCCTGCCCGTGCGGAGGAACTCGAGCCAGATGATCGGGATGTCTTCCCCTGCCACGTCCAGCTCCCGGGTGAAGCCCAGAACATGAGATTCCATGGAACGGAGGCTGCAATCCCCCACCACCGATTTCCAGAGCATTCTCGAATGGTGGAGCAGGTCCACCTGGGGACCCGGCTCCCACGGGATGCGGTTCATGCGGAAGCGGGTACGCAGGATTTGGCTGTCGAATGTCTTTCCATTGTAGGAGACGTGCGCCCGATAGGGATCCAGCAGCTCCCTCACGGCGAGGAGAAACTCCGGCTCGCCGGGAAAATCCGAGAGGAAGAGCTGCTCGACGGCAAGATCCCTGCCTTCGCACCAGGCGGCGCCGAACAAGAAGATCACGCTTCCGGCGCCCCCCGAGAGGCCGGTGGTTTCCGTGTCGTAGAACACGAGCTCTTCGGACGCGCGCGCCTCGGGAGAGAACCGGCCTGGCCAGACCCCCACCCCCCTGCCGGAGAAGTACTGCCTTCTCCGGAAGAGAAACTCGCCCTCGCGCTTCCAGTCAGGAAAACGGGGATCGCGGGCGTTCCCTGCCGATGAGGGCTCGGGGCGCCCGCGCTCCCGCACTGACCCGGTCTCCGACCCGGTGCGCAGAAAGTCGATGCGTCGGCGCGTTCGTGAAGCGAATCCGCCCGCCGACGTACCCGGAGGATTTTCGTCGGCGCGAACGGCCGCCCATTCCCCGGCCATCAGCGCGCCCGGACCCCGGCCGACTCCAGCGCGCCGATCCACGCGGCGAGGAACCCGCGCACGGCGCCTTTGGCATTCAGCGCGCTTTGCTCATCGGGCGCGCCGATGCAGGAAGGACAGCCATTCTCGCACGGACATCTCTGCACGACCTCCCGCGCGCCGTGGACGATCTGGGGCAGGTTGGCAAGGAAACCCTCGGACAACCCGATGCCTCCCGGGTACTGGTCATACACGTAGAGGCAGGGCGCCGCGAAGTGCGGGTCGCGGACCCTCTCTGAAACTCCCAGGTCCCGGGGATCACACAGGAGGAAGACCGGGGCGACGGTCCGGAGAAGCACGCCCAGCCTCTGGATGACGATCCCGCGCTCGGTGTCCGAGAGCGCGGTGAATGCCCGTCCGGGAGCGGTGTCACCGTCGAACAGCAGGACTGCGGAGCGGGTGTGCATTTCGTCTGCCGGCAGAGTGATGTCTCCATACCCCACGTTCTCGTTGGTATGGTACTTCAGCTTCTTGAACTTCGTTGCCTGGGTGCGCACGAGGATGTCCCCCAGCGCCGCTCGTGTACCGGCGGCGGTCCGCTCCTCGTCGACCACGAGCACCTTGATGTCCGTCTTCACGATCGAATCGGTCCAGTAATCGGTGTCAGTCTCCTCCACGAAGCATCGGCGGTTCTCCAGGTCGAGGTTCTTCACCACGAACTGGTCCCCGAGATGGATGTAGATGGCATGATCGAAGACAAGGAGCTTGGCCGAAGGCATGTCCATCTCTCCAATCACCTCGTCGCGTCCGCGCGTGGTATCGACGATCACGACGTTCTCAGGCGTGGACGTCCGCAGGGATACGTTCTCCGCCGGATACGACCTGTCCGCCCAGTACCACTTCCCGCCGGTGTGCCGGATGACCCCCTTCTCAGTGAGGTAGCCGAGCACGTCCGCCACGCCCTCACCGAAGCTCTCCCCCTCCTCGAAGGGGAGCTCGAAGACCGCGCACTTCAGCTGGTCGGTCTGGATGAAGATGTTCCCCGGGTCGATGTACCCGTTTTCCGGGGAACGTGAGAAGAAGTACTCGGGATGCTGGATCACGAACTGGTCCGTGGGTGACGAGGAGGCAACGAGGATGGAGAGGGACACCGTGTTCCTCCGTCCCGCGCGGCCGGCCTGCTGCCACGAAGAAGCGATGGTGCCGGGGAAACCCGAAAGGATCGACGCATCGAGGCCGCCAATGTCGATGCCGAGCTCCAGCGCGTTTGTGGAGACGACTCCCTGGATGCTGCCGTCGCGAAGGCCCTTCTCTATGGCGCGCCTTTCGTTCGGCAGGTAGCCGCCCCGGTACGACTGCACCGTGATGCCGTGGTTGTCGGTGAAAAAGCTCTTCAGAGAATCCCTTATGTATGTGGCGATGAGCTCGGTGCGCACGCGCGACCTGGCGAAGACGATCGTCTTCACGCCGGCCTTGAGCAACCGGGTGGCGATCTTCTGACTTTCAAGGACGACGCTCCGCCGGATCCCCTGCACACGGTCCACCAGCGGGGGGTTGTACAGGACGAAGTGTCTCTCCCCCGACGGGGCGCCGTTCTCGTCCACGAGCGTGGTCTGCTGCTCGAGGATCCGGCCGGCCAGCTCGTGCGGGTTGCCGATGGTCGCCGAGCAGCAGATGAAAACCGGCGAGGCGCCGTAGAATTGCGCGATCCGCTTCAGCCGGCGGATGACGCTCGTCATGTGGCTCCCGAAGACCCCCCGGTAGGAGTGCATCTCGTCAATGACGACGTACTTCAAATGCGTGAGCGCCTTGATCCACTTGGGATGGTTGGGAAGGATTCCCGTGTGCAGCATGTCGGGGTTGGTGATGATGATCCGGCCTTCGTCCCGGGCGGAAATCCTGATGGAGCCCGGCGTGTCCCCGTCATACGTAATGACTTTCACCGGGATCTCTCCGCCAAGCACGACCTCGTTCAGCTCGGATTGCTGGTCCTGGGAGAGCGCCTTGGTGGGAAACAGGTACAAGGCGCGCGCATCGGGGTCTTCGAGGAGCGCCTGGAGCACGGGGAGGTTGTACGCGAGGGTCTTCCCCGAAGCGGTGGGACTGACCAGGACCACGCTCCTGCCCGCGCGCACCTCGTTCCATGCCGCAAGCTGGTGGCTGTAGATCCGGTCGATCCCGCGCGCCTTCAGAGCGGAACGAATGCGCGGGTCAACACCGGGAGGCATTTCCGCGTATGTCCCTCCCCTCGCGGGCACCACTTCCCAGTGGGTCACCCTTTCGCTGAACTCCGGATCACGCCTCAGGGACCCGATGACGTCGGTCAGCATCCCCCTCCCCCGACATTCATAGTACCACGCCCGCACCCGGGGAGGCAATCCGCGTGGTGGAATGGGCGCAATCCAGCTCAGCCCTTCTTCATCGCGATCGGGAAATCGGGGACGTTGGGCGGTATCGTCGTTGTCGGCGTCTGCTTGCCCCCCGTCAGCTCCTTCACCCGCTCAGAGAGGTAGAGGTCCAGCTCTTTGACCGTCACGCTATCCCTTGAGCCATAGATTGCCGCTCCTCCGAGGCCTTCAAGGATGGCTTTCGTGAAAGCGCCGTTGCCCCAGGTGGGGTCCTCGTAGGAGTATTGGCTGCCCGTGCTGGAGGCGAACACGACGGCCCCGTTTTCAGCGGAAGCCAGCTCGTTGATGACACCCGCGATGTCGCGATCGGCGCCCGCGGCTCGGCGGCCCGCCATGAGGTTTCCCGAATGGCAGGTGTCGATGAAGAACAGCACCTTGCCCGCGATGGAGGACACCGTCGTCTTGATGTCGGAGAAGGGCACCCCTGTCGCCTTCAGCCTGTCGATGTTCGCTTCTACTGGGAGGTAGTAGTAGTTGCCGTTGGAGTCGTTGATGCCGTGACCCGAGAAGAGGATCACGGCGATGTCCCTGCTCGTCGTCTGCTTCTGTATCCAGTCAAGGCCGTCGAGGATGTCGACCTTGTCGGCATCCGCGTCCGTGAGGACCTTGGTCTCGACGCTCTTGTACAGAGGACTCCCTCTGTTGAGCAGGGCCGCGAGGTCGCGAGCATCTTTGGCGGCGTATTTCAGTTGGTAATCAGGATTCTTATAGGCTGAGACGCCGACCGCCAGGACGTACAGCTTGGGCTTGAAGATGGAGTCATCCTCGGTCGCCGCGGCCCCCTTCCACAGAAGCCTGACGCTTGCCGCCTCCGAGGAGCCGTTCTTGTTCTCGGCGATGAGGGATACCGTGCAGTCGCGGGCGGGGAGGTTCAACTCGATCTGGTCGGCGTTCGGGGCGGCAACCACATTGAGGCCTCGCGCGCCCTCGATCGGCCGGCCGTCGACCAGGGCCCTGACCGAGATGACGGGGGCATCATCCGGGGCGCGCACACTGTAGTGCAGCGTGAGCGTGCCGGTGCTGAAGACGCTTCCCTGGTCGGGGCTCGTGATGGTGACGATGGGAGGACGCTTGTCCAGGATGGAGCCGGAGTCCTGCCGCCTGCCCGTCTCCGAGTTTGCCGATGCAATGGCCTGCTTCTCATCGAGTGTGGAAAGCACGAGGTTGACGACATCAGGGCGGTAGTAGGTACTGCGGAAGCGACTTGCGGGGAAAAAGTCCGCGGCGGCGTCCATCCCGTTGTTTACCTGCCAGCCGATGAGGTCCTCGCCGCCGGGGCTCGCATCGTAGTAGCCCGATGGTGTCCAGAGCACCCAGCGTTTCCCGTCGGGGTGGGGAAAGAGAGTGAGCAGCGCCTGGCCATCGGTGAGCCGATACCAACGCAAGGTCCCATCCCCGAAAGCCGCTATTGCCATTCGACCGTCGTCGGAGATGTTGATGCTCCAGGCTGCGCCCGCGGTGGGTTTCTTCCAGAGCTGTTTTCCATTCTTGTCGAATGAGTAGATGTGCCATTCACAACCAAGGACGAACTGTTTCCCGCCCGGGGCTATGGCAAGGGAGTGAGACCCTTCGTGTTTCTCCAGGGTCAAGGGCTTCCCATCGAGGCTGGGGCTGGAACTGTCCTTCCAATTCCCCACCTTGAGGCTGGTTGTGTCAGGGAAGTTCCAATCCGAAGGCGGGGAGTCAGAGACGAGGCTGCGGGTGGAGGTGTCAAATCTCAGGGAACTGGAGCTTCCTTCCTTGCTGTTGAAGGAGAGGGCCCGGCCGCCGGGCCCGAGCTTGAAAGTCTGCTCCCCGTTTCTGAAGTCGATTATCGGTGCGCCCATGCTCGTTTCTGGGGTGCCCGATGCGTCAAGGACAGCCCAGAATGGGTCGGCCTCTCCGACGAGCAGCCCACCGCCCGGCATGGCTTCCAAGTTAACGATTAAGTTGGTCCCGCCAGGCTTCACGTCTTTGTAGGGCCCCGTGCCTGCCCCGCTCCAGATGCGAAGCAGAGTCATACCTTCCGAATACCAGTTGCCGCCTGCGTAGAGAGTCTCTCCGTCCTGGCTGAATCGGACCGCCTGGAGGCCGTGCGCCGAGCAGTTCGTGAGATCGGGGGTGTAGGCGAGCTTCATCTGCTTCGAAGAGACCGAGAGGACCTGAACCAGGGCCGAGTCGTCATACCCGACGGCGAGGAGGCCGCCGTCGGGGTTGAAGGAAAGGCTGTAGGGACGTTTGCCGCTCCCCGTGTCGTATTCGTAGAGCTTCTCAAGCCGGTCCCCCAGT
>JBEKTX010000174.1:0-10918 GCA_049515615.1 Spirochaetia bacterium | reverse complement strand
TTTCATGTTCCACGGCGTGGGATTCAATATCACTGGTCCAACGAGGTTTGAGGAGCAGAGCACCCAAGATCATTTAGATAGCATTTTGGCAGACCAGAAGCGGATAGGAGGCGTGATATCAGAGCGATCGAAGCTCAATTCGCGTGAGGTCACGAGTCTCTTCCGCAGACAGAAAACGAAAGATGTGAAGTGGGCTATTGATAAAGGCATTATTCACGAGATTCGAGACCTCCAGATTCCCCCTGGCAGTTCCGCAGTCTCGCTTGTATTCTGGAGATAAAGCGTCAGTTTCGAACTTCGGTTCACTCATGACGAACCTCCTATGCGTGAGAGAACGCTGCGCCCGTCTCGAGCAACGTCTTCAGGTCGCTGAGGACCCAGCTCCAGCCGCCGCCCGCGCCCTGGCTCTCCCACGTGCCGGAGAGAATCTGCGCCACCTTCGGCGCGCCCTCCAGGTCATGAATCAACGTCAGTTTCGTAACGCCGCCCTGCGTCTCTTCGATCTCGTAAGTGAGCCGTGTAAATTTCTCCGCAGTCGTCCCTTCATCCATCACCATGTGCCAGGTGAGCACGAGCTTTCGAGGCGCATCCACTTCGATGACCTCGCCTTCGATCGCGAGGTCGGGGACTTGGCCACCCCTCGCCGCACCGGCCTTCTTCATCGCGTCGCTCGTATACCCGCGGTATGCTCCGCCGGGGCGCAGGTCGTACACGCTGCGCCCGCCGTACCCGTATTTTTCCGTCCACTCGGGCTTTGTGATGGCGTCCCAGACCGCCTGGGGCGTCGCCTTTATGTACACGCGGTAGACCTGCGTGGTCACCGAAACCATCCTGGTCATGTCGCTTCCTCCTCCAGCTCGTGCTTGAGATCCGCGAGCGCGGACACCTGCCGCTCGCTGTACTTGTCGATCCATCGATCATGGATCAATCGGATCGGTACCGGGTTCAGGAAATGAAGCTTTTCCCGTCCCGATCGGTGCGTGACGACGAGGCTGGCGTTCTCCAGGACCAGGAGGTGCTTCATCACACCGAAGCGCGTCATCTCCAGCTCCGACTCGAGCTCGGTGAGCGTTCGGCCGTCACGCTCGAAGAGCAAGTCGAGAAGGAAGCGACGTGTCGGATCTGCAAGCGCCTTGAACACACTGTCCTCGTCAGTCACGAGACATAATATATGTGACCATTTGGTCACATGTCAAGCCCTTATGTAATAACTTATCTGACATCAGCAGCGTCATCGAACGAGGTTGCAGGGCTTACGCCCATCGTTCCTTTATTCATCGAGTATTGCAACTAGCGATTGTCACATTTCCCTGCTGTACTTGGCGCGTTTCACTCTCGACTTCCCTTTCTTCCATCGATAGCTTTTTCCTGTCAGGTGGTTGTACTCGCATCAGGGCTGGAGTGCCTGACGAAGGGACCCTGAAGTCCCCATTGCAAGGAAAGGAGCTCATCCCAATGAAGTCGGAATCCTTGAAGGTGTCTGCCGTGATCCCGGCCCCGCCGTCCGCGATTTACAATGCCTGGCTGAGCGGCAAGGAGCATTCTGCGATGACCGGAGGCGGCGCGTTCACCGCCTGGGACGGCTACATCAGCGGAAAGAACCTCGATCTGAAGTCTCCCGTCCGCATCCTTCAATCATGGCGCTCGACGGAATTTCCCGCGGATGCTCCCGACTCCCATCTCGAGATCCTGCTCGAGGAAACGAAAGGCGGCACAAAGGTCACCCTCGTTCATACGGACATCCCGCAGGGACAGGGAGCCAGCTACAAGCAGGGGTGGGTCGACCACTACTTCGAGCCGATGAAAAAGTACTTTTCCGGGAAGAGATAGACGGCATTTTCGTGGAAGGAGTATCGCGTGAAAATCCTCAATCAGAAGTCGTTGGATGAAAAGCTCCAGCAGGCCTCGTCGGTCGTGCCCAGGAAAATGGTGAACGAGATCAAGAGCTTCGTGCTCTCCGTGAATGACGCGCAGCTTTACAATATCAACCCCTACCGATTCGCCGCCCAGCGGAAAGTGGACAAGACGGACGCACTCCGGGCCTTCCTCCATATGACCAAGAGCGGCCTCTTCAACCTTTACTGGAACATTCACTGCCCCGCCTGCAAGGGCGTGACCCAGCATTCGAACTCTCTCGCCACTCTGAAGCACTTGGACAAGTGCCCCGCATGCGCAACGGTTTTTGAAGCCGGCTTCGACAAGAGCATAGAGGTAAGCTTTGGCGTGAACCCCTCAATCATCAAGCCGGCCGACATTGACGATTTCTCGAAGGTGGTAGCCGGACTCGACATGGAGCCGGGGATCCAAATCGAGCTCGAACGCAATGAGAGCCACCTCTTGAAGGCAGAGCTGCGGGAAGGCAACTATTTTGTTTTCATCAGCGGAGAGCAGAAAGCGCTCAACCTGGTCGTCCTTTCAGGAGAATCCAGCGAGACACAGAAGATCTCTTTCGAATACAGGGACGCCTTACCCCTGCTCTCTACCATGGTTGCCAAGAAGGGACCGGCGGACATCGTCATCGTCAACAAGGAACGCGCAAAGAAGGTCATGACCTTTGCGCGCCTGGGTCCCCAGCGATGGCCGAGCGCTGCGGTGGTCTCCAGCCTTCAGGACTTCCGGGACATGTTTTCCTCCGAGATGCTCTCGCTGAACGAAACCTTTTCGATCGAGAACCTGGGGTTCCTCTTCACGGACCTCAAGGGCTCCACGGAAATGTACGAACGGCTGGGCGATGCGCAGGCGTTCGCACTGGTGAAGGAGCATTTCTACATCATGGAACGGCTCGTGCGGGAGCACAGCGGGGCAATAGTGAAGACGATCGGGGATTCCGTCATGGCTGTCTTCAACGATCCTCGGAACGCTCTTCTGACCGCAGTGGAAATGATCGAAGCGTTCGACGACCTGGAGACAGTCAAGAAGCTGAAGAACTCAATCATGGTCAAGGTCGGCATCCACCACGGTCCGTGCATCGCGGTGACGCTGAACGAGCGTATAGACTACTTCGGGACCACGGTGAATATCGCCGCGCGCGTCCAGGGACTTTCGGATGGCCGGGATGTCATGGCTTCCGGCGCGATTTTCGGGGAAAGCAACGCGGCTGATTACCTCCGCGGGAAGGGCTGGCTGAGCGAGCCGTTCACCACAAGCCTCAAGGGGCTGAAGTCCAGCTATCAGGTGCACAAGCTGCGCTCACAAAATGCCTGAAGTCGTCTTTGCCACGAAGGAGATGCGCTCGCGTTTTTAACGCTGCTCTCCAACGCGCCCCTCACGAAAAATCACCGCGTTATCGCGTCGTCTGCATTCAGAACCGCCTACCCTTGTCGCCACTTTTCCATTGGCGATATCTCGTGCAGGCACTAGATTTGATGCTGAGGTAGCTTCCGACAAGGAGACGAGGTTGAAATACTTCTGGATTCCGGTGCTTTTTGTGTCGGCGAGCCTCGGCTTTGCCCAGACCTGGACCAACCGAACCTACGATCAGGCGTTGAATGACCCCAAGAAAACGGTCGTCGACTATTTCCTTCTCTGCCCGGAGATCCTCCTGGACAACGATGGCCGTCTCGACATTTTTCCATTATTCCGCTCAGACCCTGCATCATTCGAGCCGAAGAAGAATCTCCTGCACAGAGGATACTCGGCTCGGGCCTTTTCCGTGGATTCCGTCGTGATCGACATCGCGAACGCCTACCTCAGCATCAGCGGGGTCTTTACTTCGAAGCGCTACCAGTTGATCTTCGTTTACTTTGATCGCCAGGGGAAGAGCGATGTTCCGGCCTACAGCTACTACGAGGAAAGGGGCGAGAAGGATATCCATCGGTGTTCCCTCTACGAATTGGCCAGTGCCGACGAATGGACTGATATCACTGACAAGCTTTTGCCCAGGTTGCGGCTTTCCGACCTTGATACGGGCCCCAGGAAGCCAGCCGATGAATACCCTGACGTCGATTGGGAGTACGTTCTGCCGCAGAAGGGCACAACGGTCCTGGCCATCCCGCACATGACCGAAAAAATGGCAGATTCCGGATTCAAGGGTTCCGCCTTTCAAATGGTACAGGCATTCAGCAATCGAAGTATCGAGCTCCTCTGGGACAGGAAGCAGGGGGAGTTCACGAAGGGAGCCGTGCAGTGAGGCACTTCTGGATCCCGCTGCTTTTTGTATCGGCGAGCCTCGGCTTTGCCCAGGCCCAGCCCTGGGACAAGCGAACCTACGACCAGGCGCTGGCTGATCCCAAGAAAACGGTCGTGGACTATTTTCTTCTCTGCCCGGATATTTGGCTGGACAGCAGCGGCAATTTCTACGTATCCCCAAAGGTTGCAGCCGGGCGCGGAGCTTTCGAGGACAGGAAGAACCTCCTGCGCAAAGGGTTTTCGACCCAGGGAGTTTCCGTGGATTCCGTGGTGGTCGACATCGCGAATGCCTACATCAGCATCAGCGGCAATGTGGACCCATTCCGGTTCAGGCTGACCTTTGTCTTCTTCGACCGCCAGGGGAAGAGCGATATTCCGGCCTACAGCTACTACTCCGATGGGATCGACGCGGGGACTTACGAATGTCCCTTCTACGAATTGGACAGCGCCAATGCCTGGACGGACGTCACCGACAAGCTTGTCCCCGCGCTGAGTCTTTCCGACCTCGAGAACGGCGCGCAGAAGCATCATGGCGCGTACCCGGATGTGGAATGGGAATACATTCTTCCGCAGAAGGGCACGACGGTGCTTGCCGTCCCACACTTGACCTATCATCGGGAAGACGCCGATTCCCCTCGTGCCGTGGACAAGCTCGTCCAGGAACTGCTTAATCGAAAACTCGAGCTTCTCTGGGATAACAAGCAGGGACGGTTCACAAAGGGAGTGCTCCTTCAATAGACCCTGGCGGTTTTGAATAATATCTCTCTGCCAGTTTTCTTTGAGGAGCTATTGCAGCCACCTCTCCCGAATCTGCTTGCTCTCACCGGAATCCAGCACCTTATGCAGGCCACTGTTGATCTTGTCGAGGACCTTTCTATTGCCCCTCTTCACGGCCACCCCGCAGTACTCTTCGGTCAAGGGCTCTCCTACAATCTTCAATTTGCCATTGTAGTTGGGGTTCCGCAGCACGAATTGCACAGCCGTCGGGGTATCGCACACCACCCCGTCCACCTGGCTGTTGGCAAGGTCCTCGATCGCGAGACCGATCTCCTCGTAGGTCTTCTCCTTGATCGTCTTGTTCTTCTCGATCTCGAAGGCGCCCGTTGTGCCTTTTTGCGCGCCCGCGGTCTTGCCTTCAAGGTCGCTGAGCTTCACCACTCCTGTGGTCTCTCTCTTCACGATGAGTATCTGGCCCGCGTTGATGTAGGGGATTGAGAAGTCCATGGTCTTTTTACGCTCGTCAGTGATGATTACTGACGACATGACCGCATCGTAATTGTTGTTCTCAAGGCCCGCAAAGATATCCTCCCAGGCAATGTTCTTGAACTCGACCGTGAATCCGCTCGCCTTGGCCGCGGCCTTCATGAGGTCGATGTCGAATCCGACTATGTTCTTGTTCTCATCGACCATCTCCATCGGGGGCCAGCTCGCATCAGTGGCGATGACAATATTCTCTGATAAAGGGGACATCGGACTTCTGCCCCATAGATATAGACCAACGCACACTGCCAGCAGCACGCAGACCGCGCCAAGCATGCCTGCAATCAGTCTCCAAGATGGCTTTCCCGTGCGAACCTTCTGCTTTCCCGGCGTCCAAGCCGGCTCGATTATTGGCCACTTCTCATCTTCCACTCTCAGAGTGGTATCTTCTTGCTTCTCTCTCGCCCGCACATCTGCCGTCTTTTGTGCGCCTCCTTGCAGCACCTTCTTCAGCTCCCCACGGCGATTGCCGCTTTCCATTCGTTTCAGTGAATCAATGGCAGCAAACCCTTTATAAATGGCGACGATAAATCCGATCTGTATTACAATCCCCGGTATTCCTAATGGAAATGATCCGGCACCAACACTTTGCATAATTGTAATCACATTACTGCAAACACTGCCAACAAGGATAATCATCGCAATTGATATGGCGGTTTTTGACTTTCGTCTTGCTAGGAATCCCATTAATGTGTATATCGCACCAGCCGCCAGCCAAATAGCACGCAAATATAGCGGTATGTCGAGATAATTTCCAATCAATCCAAATAGAAGGTTGGCGATGCCTAGGAAAATCAATATTCCAGCAATGCCTGTCACTCGGGATAGCTCCGCACAACCAGGTCCTGGAAATAGCTGGTCATTTCGAGTCCAAACCAAGCCCCCTCTTGGAACCAACTGCACTTTCACATTTGAATTGTCTCGCAGGGGGATCTCAATTGCATCTAAGAGCTGTTTTTGAGAATAGGGGCCATTTATATGGCCACCAATTCTAATAGTGAAGCCTTTCCATTTACGTTTCCACGATACTTCCATGATATTATTGTCGCCAAAGTCGTACTTCGATATCATGACTTCTTCCTTTCAATTAGCTATTTGCTTGATAGAATAGGCTATATCTGCTTGCGCTACGAATGCTTTGGACCTCGCCTGCATTCAGTACTTCGCGTGAGAGTGATTCTGCATAAGTTTCATGGGGAATGTAACTATACAAGAATAAGGAGGAACTGATTTTGCTATTTGCAAAGCTAAAATCCTGACAAATCCCTGCTCTATTAGTGATTTCCTTTTTAATCTGCCTCTTGAAGGAGATCCCCTCTCCTTCCATGGAGACTGAAAACACCTCATCCGACGAAGTCTGCTTCCTCCTGCATCGCTTCTATCCCAATTGTAAATGCCAAATCCCTATATTTGTCAATACACCAGTAGCGAGCTAGTGTCCTGTAAACGACTGGGAACTTAATCCGCCTTCGGATTCGCGCCGGAAACACGCCGTTTATACGAATCACGAATATGGCAACTCATTTTTCCGGAACACTAGTAACCTTCATGCGCCCCAAGTATTTGACGACAGACTTTGGTCAAGCATCAGCGGTTTTGGATGTACCTCGAACTAATAAAGAATCCACCTCCAAAGGAGGTGGTTTTAAACCCCGGCCTCTAAAAGAGGCCTGCTTCTTCGTGCTCTTTCTCCTCGAGCCGCTCGTTTTCTTCCTGATATCGCACGTAGCAACGTATCTTTTCTTCATCCAGCCCTATCGTCGATACGCAGTAGCCGCGGCTCCAGAAATGATTTCCCCAGTACGGCTTCCTCCTCAAGTTCTTGTAGGTTTTGAATATCCCTATAGAGCGCGCTTTCTAAACCAATCTAGTCCCCCTCAGTCTGAGCATGATATCCTTGAACTTCTTGGTTTGAGCAATGCACATGCAAATAGACTCCTAGACCTGATTTGCAAACAGAGCTTGTCCACTCGGAGTGTTGCCTTATTCTCTGCGATTAACAAAGGCATCTGTTCCAACATTTCTAGCTTTTAAAAGCAATCCGATTCTTTGCCGCAAGAGTTCTATGCAGTGCCAGCCACAATTAGAACTGCCATCATGAGAATTAATAACTATTTGAGGAGACCTATTGGAATCTCTTCGAATCTATTTCTTGAACTATTAGCAAGCGATCAAACGAGCGAAAACGCTAATAGTCGGAACAACGAGCATTACAATTACAGTGCTGATCACGATAAGTCTGGTCTTCATAATTGACTCCTCCTCTGCTCCTTTAGGCAGCAGTAATGTATGATTTTCAGAGAATATCACTGCGGATCCAGACTGTCAATTGTTTTTGAACGCACCTGAAAGTGGTATCCTATCAGAACTCCATAGGCAAAATAGCTCTTATATGCACATGCTATCGCCATTATACTAAAGAAATCATAGGCGTATCTTTATCCTCTCGACCGATTCTCAGTTGGAATGGAAAGCTAATTCTTATTATCATTCTGTTGTTGATAAAAGGCCTACAGCATGCATTTGCAAAGCCTTTCAAATCTGAAGCGCTCTAACATAGAGTTCAGTTGCGCCGCCGCATCAGACTGAGCTACCCGACGATTTGGACAGAGTTGGGTCTATCAATAACAAAATCCAAGGCGACAACTGCAACGATTTGTTAGCCTTCACCCCTTCGGTGATTCGCGTCTGCTTGAGCGGATGACTTCAATGATCTCATCTCTTCCTATGTCTAGGTTCAGCCCTGGAACGTTCAAAGGGGACTTGGACTGTGTCTCTGGCTGAAGGATGAATTTGCGTCCATCCCTCTTTCTGATCCGGACAGCGCCTTCCTTTTGAGCTCTGTCCAGCAACGAAGCGAGGCGCTGCCGTGCCTCAGAAAATGTATATTCCTTCATTGGTTTGGTACCTCAACAACCTGTATCCCAGTATCTATTGATGCTTGGAGTAGAGCCCTGTCGAGCGAAATCAATCTACACTTTTGATCGCGAGCACATGCGATGAGGAATGCGTCATACGCATAGATCTTGCGGTCCGCAGAGATCCGTATTGAATCGCGAAGGCTCACTTCCACGAATCGAATTGGAATCTTTTCGTAGTTCTTCAGAACGCTTTCCGCCTGGCCCAACGTCAGCCGTCCTCGCTTAAGCATTGAGGATAGAGCGTTTCCGACCTCCCAATGCACCGAGGCGGGAGCTATTAGGTCGACATCTTTGGTCAATTCGACGATCTTAGGACGCTCCGGCTCACTCATGAGCACCGCAAGAAGGATTGAAGCATCCACCACGAATGTCATCATTCTCTCCAGACGGTACAATTGTACATCTGGAAGGTTCCTTTGTCCTAACATAGAGTTCAGTTGCCCCGCCGCCCGAAGCCACGTACTGACAGTCCAGGGGAACTCAGACCACCGTTTCAGGCTGCACCTTAGGGGACAACTGCAACGATTTGTTATCCGACGTCATCTTCATAGACGCACCTCAGTCACCAGTCTGCGCGTTCATGTGCATGGGTGGTTCTCCACTTAATGCCGGATACGATGGCGGGCTGGGGGACAGATTCAATTGCTAAGCAGACTCCGAACAAGTTCAGTAAGCCCGCCATCATTCTCTTTCTCTTGTGCCAAGATCCACGGATTTCTCTCTTCGAAAGGCGCTTCATGGCTCGACTGACGTCCGGATAACAATGTCATTCTATTATTTTGTCACGAATTCTTGAAGAGGGGGCGATTCAGCAGGAAGCATAAATGCCGTCCCTTGGTGAGAGTTCGCAAGTAGCGAAATGGCACAAGTTGATTGCTTGCCTGTCACGTTTACCCGACGCGCCAAAGTACTCTCGTGCAACGCCTACCGAGTGGGATCCCTTCTTTGGAATACCGGGCCCGCTACCTGCGCTACGATGTGGGCTTCCGATTTTTTCCGCCCGTAAGCTCGGTCAGGTGCCGGACCCGGGGGGATGCAGGACCTACAGAACCAACGGTTTGACCGCTATTAAAATGCATTTTCTGGAAGGTGAGTTCAGCTGCGTTATTGGTGAAGACAACTTCCCCATCCATTCCAGGTTCATCATACACCGTTACGGTCTTGGAATGGGGCGTGATGGCTTCTCCTATGGGCCAGCCTGGAGCAGGAGGGATGATGGGTGGCGATGCACCGATGATTGACAGGCCCCCAGGGGGCAGTCAGCCTGAGGATGGTACCCAGTCCGAGTAGGTTTCTAAAACAACAAGAACGGGCTGAATTAGAACGCGGCTGATGTTCGTCACATCAGCCGTGCTCTCTCAAAGCAGTCTGCCGTGATTTTCGTCCTGGTTCTTTCTGGATGTCTCAGCCTTTTTAGCTGCACCCGCTGTGGGTCCTCGATGCGGGTCCTCGCCGTCATCACCGATTCCCAGCAGGTGCTGAAAATCCTCCATCACCTCATCAAGACCGGCGCGGCTCCCCCGGGACTCCACCCCGCTTCCCTCAACTGAACCCTCTCTCCTGCCTCCCACTCAAGGGATAGATTCGTCCCTTGGGTCGGCGATTGTTGCGGCGGAGAAGCTCAGCGCCGTCTCCGCCGTCGACCGCATCCTTTCGATACCGATCGTCCAGGTGTCCCTGTCCAACGAAACGTCCCTGTTCTTCGACATGATCCGCCGGAACGAGCTCATCGACCTGTTCTCTCTCAGCGCGGACGCCGCGCTTCCGCGGCAATGATCTCGGCCACCTTCACGTCGAAGGAGTCTCCCGCGCCCGCCGCGGAAAGCCGCTTCTGCTCCGCGCTGACGTAGTCCGCCCGCTTCTTCCCCAGCTCCGTGAGCTTCCGGTTCAGCCCGTCGCGGGCTTCCTTCTGCTTCGCGACGTAGATTGTCCGTTCCGCCGGGGTCATCTTCTGCATCTCCGGGGGCAGGAGCTCCGTGGCGATCTTCGCGGGGTCGACCGATCCCTCCCCGTAGTCCGCCACGAGGTCTCCCGCGCCCTGGATGGCCTTGCCGCCGCTGGCAAGGTTGTACGCGGCCCGGTCCGCGGCAACCGATGCGGGCGCCCCGGCCGCCTTCTCCACCTTGCCACGGGCTTCGGCCTGGCGTTCCCGGTCTCCATAGGCAACCATCGTGCCGCCCAGTGCCGCGCTCACCTTCGCAATCTCCCCGTCGAAGGGCGTCGTCATGGCGGTCATGTTGCCCGACTGCGCCAGCGCGACGTAGGAGCCTTCCGCCCGTCGAGCGATTTCCTGCCAGACCGGTGTCGTCTCGGGCACGTCTCCACACTGCACGGTGTTGATGATCAGCCCCTTCTTCACCGCCAGTCGGCAGCTCTCGGGGTATTTTACGTCGTCCTGATAATCCATGTGGGGCGGATAGTCTCCCACAAGGAAGATGATCTTCAGCACGTTCCTGTCCGCGGACCAGGCGAGACCTGTCACGGCGACGTGCAGCCCCTCGTTCACGCTCTCCGGATCGTCTCCCCCGCCTGCGGCCTCGAATGACTGGAGGTTCTTGAACACGGTGTCGATGTCTTCCGTGAGATCAAACTTTTTCGTCACGTACTCG
>JBEKTX010000173.1:0-8901 GCA_049515615.1 Spirochaetia bacterium | reverse complement strand
GCTTCAGCCGCGGGTCTGCGGCGAGACGTTCTTCGACAAGCCTGTGGAAACCTTTCAGAAAGGATGTGTCGACTCCTCGCGGAGCGATGGTCGAGCCGCCGAGAGAGATCACGCACACTGAATCAGGCATTTCCCCACTATAAGACAATTCAGACCCGAAGACAATTCAGATACGCGCGCCAGCCAGGAAACCGAGACTCCATTCACTGCTTGAAAAATATCGCGCCTCGGTCTATACGTGGTCCATGGGTACAAAGAGGGTTTTTATCGCTGACACGCTGGCAAAGGAAGGGATCGAGGAGTTCGCGTCGTACCCCGAGCTGGAGCTCGTGGTGAAAACCGGGCTGGCTCCGGTGAAGCTCATGTCGGAGCTGGGGGACGCCGTCGGCCTGGTCGTCCGCTCGGCGACACAAGCCACGCGGGAGCTCATCGCATCGGGCACGGCACTGAGGGTGATCGGGCGCGCCGGGGCGGGCGTCGACAACATCGACGTGAAGGCGGCATCCGAACGCGGCATCGTGGTCCTGAACACACCAGGGGCCAACGCGGAGGGGGCGGGCGAGCTCGCGGTGGCGATGATGTTCGCCCTGGCGCGGGACCTTGCGCGCGCGGACGCGACGATGAAAGCCGGAACGTGGGACAAGAAGAGCTTCATTGGCTGCGAGCTCCGTGGAAAGACTCTCGGCCTCGTCGGCATCGGCTACGTGGGCAGTGTCGTGGCCCGGTGCGCCGTTGGGATCGGCATGAAGGTCATCGCCTGTGATCCGTTCGTCGCCCCGGAAAAGGCCGCGGCCCTCGGCCTGCGGCTCACGGATTTCGAGGAGGTCATCCGCATCTCGGATTTCGTTTCCGTGCACTCGCCCCGGACCGAGCAGACGAAAGGGCTCTTCAACGCCCAGACCTTCGCGAAGATGAAAAAGGGCGTGTTCCTCGTGAACTGCGCGCGCGGCGGCATTGTCGTGGAAAAGGACCTTATCGCCGCTCTGGACGCCGGAATTGTGCGCGGCGCGGGAGTCGATGTATTCGACAAGGAACCGCCTGAGGACTGGGCCCTCGGGAAGCACCCCCGGGTCATTGCCTCTCCGCACATTGGGGCCTCGACGGCGGAAGCGCAGATCAACGTTTCGGTCATGATTGCCCGACAGATCGGCGCGTACCTCACCCGGGGCGAGATCGTCAACGCCGTCAAAGCGGGCGCCTGAGAGGACTGCCGCGGCGCGAATCCGCGGAGTACCGCGGCGCGAATCCGCGGAGTACCGCGGCGCGAATCCGCGGAGTACCGCGGCGCGAATCCGCGGCCGGTGCACACCTCGATTCCTGTTCCAAAGGCGGCCTGTTCTTGTCGAAGTCTCGGTGCCGGGATACATTGGAGGCGGGAGCGCGGCGATGAGCGCAGACATTACGGACATATTGCAGGAGTGGGAGTTCGACTCGGACAACCAGATCCGCATCATCCAGGCCGAGGACGGGCGGCAGGTCCTGCAGGTACGTCAGCCCATGGGCATCGAGCAATACGAGCTGGACGGACGCCCGGACGGCAAGAAGCCGTTTGGACGGGAGTCTGCCCTGGAGGAGTTCGAGGCGCGCCTGGAGAGCTACCGCTCGGCGCACGGCTCTGAGGAAGGGTTTTCGCTCAGCCACGACGACTTCGCCGCCCTCCAGAGCGAAGGGGTGCTTTTCTATTTCCGCTACCTCGTTCTGTTCCAGATCGGTGACTTCGCCCGCACCGCGCGGGACACGGAGCACAACCTGAAGCTCTTTGCTCTGGTGGAGAAGTTCATCGACAGCGATGATGACCGCAAGGAACTGCTGCAGTACAAACCCTATGTCGTTCGAATGAACGCGATTGCGCGCGCCATGATCTCCCTGCACAAGGAGATGAAGAGCGCGGCGGAGGACATCCTGTCCAGCGCCATCTCCGCAATCGAGGACATGCACGACATCGACACCCCCGCGTTCCAGTTCGAGCGGGTGCGATCTTTGAATTACCTCAAGGCGACCCTGAAGCAGATCCATGAAAAAAAGGCGTCTCCCGGCGACTCCCTGAAGGTCGAGTTGCAGAGCGCGATCGACGACGAGGACTACGAGCGCGCCGCGGCGCTCCGGGACCGCATCCGCGAGCTCGACGTGAAGGAGCCGCACGGCGCGTCCGAGGAGACACTTTTCGAGCCGGACGAGTAAAGCCAGGAGCCGGCGGCTTGCGCTTGCCGCTGCCCCCGCGCCTTGCTATTCTGGGCGGCGGGAGAACGATTCCATGATCAGGAAAAACCACGAAATGGAGAAAGAAGTCAGGGAGAGAATGCGTGACGGAACCGGCTCCGTCGAGTTTCTCCACATCTTCCGAAGCAGGGAGCTGAAGGGCCGGACGAGGCTTTTCGCGCGGCTGCGGCTGCCGGCGGGCAGCTCCATCGGGTTTCACCGGCACGAGGGTGAAGAGGAGATATTCTACATCCTTTCGGGTACGGGCGAGGTCAGCGAAGGAGGCCCCGCATCCCCGGTCGGGCCGGGGGACGCCATGCACACCGGCGACGGCGCAGGACATTCCATCGCCAATCCGGGTCCGGGCCCGTTGGATTTTCTTGCCGTGATCCTCGTCTATTGAGAGACCGCCGCGGATGTTTTTTTTCCGACATCGTGGGCCATTTGAGCGGCTTGCCACTTCCTTTCGCTGGCTCGAGCCGAAACCTTTCCCGTCAGCCCGGGAATCCTCCTACACGGCGGGCTATGAAGGTCACGCCTATGTGCTCACCCTTCGGAAGGACAGCGTGTTCGCTTGGGAAACCCTCTCGGATGGGCGGCGCTTCACCGACTTCATCCTAGAAGCGGAAGTGGATCCGGATCCGTCCAACGGGCATTCCGCGGCCGGGGTGATTTTCCGGCACGTCAACGACGAGAACTTTTACTCCTTCCTCCTGTCAAGCCGGGGGAACTTCCGTGTGGACATCCTTTTCAACAACCACCCGATGAAACTCGTCGACTGGACGCGCGTCCCCGAACCCGACCCCGAGCGCTCGTCCGCGGGGGTGGCGAGCAGGCTTCTGCGCGTCGTCGGTCACGGGTCCCGGCACTCGTTCTCCGTCGACGACGAATGGGTCGCCGAAGTGGAGGATGAGATGCTTCCCGAGGGGAGCATCGGCTTCGCAGCGCAGAACTTCGCCGGGTCCGGCCCGGGCGTGTTCAGGCTGCGCCGTTTCCTGCTTGATGCGCGCCCCCTCGTCGTGGAACGGGATCACCAGCGCTCATGGTACTACGCGCCCGTGTCCCCCGCGGCGCGGTTGCGGCTTGCGGAAACGCTCTACGCCTCCGACAGCTACAGGCCCGCGGCCGTGCAGCTGCGCAAAGGGCTCAAGGGTCGGGACGGCACGCCACGGGAACATTTCCTGCTTGCCGAATGCTACATGCGGCTCTCGATGTACGACGACGCCCTGGCCGAGGTGGACCTGGTGCTCGCGGCGCAGCCCGCGCACTCCGAGGCGAGCCTGGAGAAGGCCAATCTCCTCTATCTCTCCCACCGCCTGCTCGAGGCGCGCGATTCCTTGAATCAAGGGTTCGCCGAGGGGACCATTGCCCGGAGCGCCGGCTCGTGGAACCTCCTGGGGAACGCGGAGTACGGCCTGGGGAACTGGGAGAAGGCGGTGGAAGCATACCGCATGGCCGCAGACGAGCAGCCGGAGATGCCTCTCTTTGCCCAGAATGCCGCCCGCGCCCTCGAACAGGCCGGCCGCCGGGAGGAGGCCGTCCAGATGTACCTCCATGCCGCCCGGCGACTGTTTGCCGAGGAAGCCTTCGACGAGCTCTCCCTCGTCGTGCCGCGCCTGCGCAGCCTTGCCCCGGAACACCCCGAGGCCCTTGCGCTGGATGCAAAGATGCTGTACCGCGAAGGAAAGATCGATCAGGCGTTCTCGATCCTTCGTCGTCTGGAGGATGAAGGGAGCTCCGACAGCGCGGTGCACTATCTCCTGGGGATCATTCTCACCGGCAGGGGAGCGAGGGCCGAGGCCCTGCCGCGCCTTGCTCGCGCCGCGGCGCTGGAGCCGGATTTCCCGCTCTATCACTTCCGCCTCGCGGAGACCCTGCACATCCTGGGAAGCGATCCACGGGAGCCGCTTGCGCGCGCGCGGACCCTCGCGCCGACGGATCCCTGGGTGAACAACCTCGAGGGGCAGCTGCGCATGGAGGCAGGCGACCCTGCCGGAGCGGTCGGCTTCCTGCTGGCCGCGCGCGGCGCGGCTCCCCAGGAGGAGGTCATCTGCCTGAACCTTTCGGAGGCGCTCGCCCGCAGCGGCCGAAGCGCGGAGGCGCTCGAGGTTGTCGATGCGTATTCACGGGCGGCCGGAGAGAATGCGCGCACGGAGAACCAGCGCGGGAACATCCTTGCGCTCCTGGGAGACAAGCAGGGGGCGGTGCGTGAGTACGAGAAAGCCATCCGCATGGACCCTGAGAATCCCGCCTACAAGGAGAACTGCGCGGCGGCATGCATCGAGCTGGACATGGTGCACCGCGCGGAGGAGCTTCTCGCGCAGGTCGAGCCCGATCACCCCTCGGCGTCGGTCTACAACCTGCTCGGCCAGGTTGCAGCGCTCAAGGGCGAGCGGGCGCGCGCCGAGCTCGCCTATTCCATGGGGCTGCAGCGTGAGCCTGACAACCCCGACATCTCCGTGAACCTCGCGCTTCTGCAGCGTGAGAGGGGCAGGCACGATGAGGCACGCGAGCTGTTGCTCTCCGTTCTCGCAGCACGTCCCGGCCATTCGCGCGCCCGCTCGCTGCTGGAGCGGATCAGGGCAGAGCGCGAGCAGAGGATCCTGTGCGCGACGTGCGGGAGGGAATGGTGGGCGCCGCGTGAGCTGCCCCCCCAGCCCGCCCTGCGCCTGCGCGGCGAGATCCCGTCGCAAGTGCCGGCCGGCCGCTGCCCGGTCTGCAGCAAAGTGTACTGCGTGGGATGCGCCTCGCTGCACCTCCGGGAGATGCGCTTTTTCTGCCCTGACGATGGAGAGCATCTCAAGCTCTCCGAAGACTCTCTGAAATGGCTGCTCGCGCGTGCTCTCGACGCGCCGCCGGAATGACACGGGCCTCCTTTCGCCGGCTCTCGCTGTCCGCTTCGCGGCCAGCTGCCGCCCGAGGCATCCCTGTGCTCGTCGGCCCTCGGCATCCCTGCCTACGGAGTACCGTGTCGCGTCGGCCTTTCGGCCATCCATGGCCTCGGCCGACCTCGCCATCCGTGGCTAAGCTTGACAAAGGCGACCGCATCGTTAGTATGGGGTAAGCCTTGAACCGAAACGCCGCATACCTCCTCATTCTCTGCCTCCTCGTCCCCTTGGGCGCCTTTGCGCAGTCCGCGGACATGGTGTCCGCCGAGAAGTTCTTCGCGAACCTCTCCGCAAGCTACGGCAAGATCAATGATTATGAAGCGAGCCTCACGATCACCCAGGGAAAGGCGATCTCGCGGGGGATGATCTCGTACAAGTCTCCCCTGTACCTCTTCATCAGGTTCGACGATCCGGCAAATCAGGTGATCTGCTTTGACGGGGAAAAGCTCACCGTGTACCTGCCGGGCGAGCAAGTCGTCCTGCAGCAGAGGTACAAAAAGAAGCCGCCCAGCCAGATCGAAGCGCTCGCGACAAGCCAGGGCCTCGGCCTTCTGCAACGCAACTATTCCATGGCCTACCTCACGGGACCCTCCGCAACGCCCCTCGAAGACGGCTCGAAGGAGATGGTGGTGAAGCTGAAGCTCGTCGCCCGAGGGACCACGAGCTACAGCCAGATGATCATTTCCGTGAAGGACTCTCTCATCCGCAGGGTGGAAGGCACCCAGTCCAGCGGTGACAAGGTGGTCATGGATTTCACGAACATCCGCACCAACCAGGGAGTGCCCGATTCCCGGTTTGCTTACGATGCCCCGCCGTATGCGAACGTCATTCAGGACTGGCTCTTCGACCCGGAGCAGTAGAAAAGATGGAATCGATCGGTGAGAAACTGCGGCTCGCCCGGGAGCGGAACAACCTGACAATCGACCAGGTGGCCCGCGAAACCCACGTCGCGAAGCGCTTCCTGAAGGCGCTGGAGGACGAGGACTTCGCGGCCTTCCCCGGCGAGACCTACGCCATGGGCTTCCTGCGCAGCTACTCCGAGTATCTCGGTCTCAATGCGGAAGAGCTTGTGGGGATTTACCGCAACATCAAGATCCAGGAACAGCCGCTGCCCATGAACGAGCTGCTCGAATCCAAGACCCGGCTGCCCCCCTTGCGGATTATCATCATCGCCATCGCCGCGGTTCTCGCCCTCGCGGCGGCAGGCTACCTTGTCTACCGTGCAACCGCCCGGGCTGCCGGACCCGCGGCCGCGGAGCAGAAGTCCTCGCAATTGCCCGCATCGGATTTTGTCTTCCAGGACGAGGTCCGCACGCAGTGGTTCTCCCAGGGAGACGCAATCGCCGTACCGATCAACGGGAAGAACTACAGGATCGTGGTTTTTGCAGTGGGAGACACCCTCACGCTGAAAGTCCCCGGGGGAACCGTCGACATGGGACTGGGCAAGGAGCGTTACATTGATCTCACGGGAGACTCCAATCCTGAGATCCGCGTCGTCTGGAACGACGTGGACCGCGGCTCCCCGCTGAAACGGGTGAATCTCGGCCTGTACCGCACGTCGGGCCCGGCCGCGGCAAGCGCGGCTGCCGATGCGTCTGCGGCAACCCCCGCCGCCGGCTCCGCGACGCCGCCGGTGCGAACCGACGCCTTCAAGCCCGTCACCGCCGCGCAGTCAGCGCAGCCGGGGCTCTTTGCGCTGGACTTCACGTTCAAGAATGACTGCCTTTTCCGCTATCTCGTTGACGCGGGCGACCGCGAGGACCGTTTCTTCCAGAAGGGC
Source organism: Spirochaetia bacterium (assembly GCA_049515615.1). Lineage (GTDB taxonomy): Bacteria > Spirochaetota > Spirochaetia > SZUA-6 > Fen-1364 > Fen-1364. The sequence goes on along the minus strand of JBEKTX010000173.1, from coordinate 2,034 downwards.
GAGCAGTTCACCATCGATACCGCGCGGAAGCAGGTGACGATCTGGCTCTCGAATGCAGGAGCGGCGCGCATGCGTGTCCAGGGCAGGGATTTCGAGCTGGGCGATCTCGGAGAAGTGGCCACCCGCAGGATCGCGTGGCGGAGCGATGCGGCCAGCGGCGGGTATGTCCTCGAGATCACGCCCCTGTACTGAGCCCGGCTCCCGGCACGATGGACGCTGACGCATCCGCTCGCCGCGCCTTCCACGTCGAAAGCCTCGGATGCGCGAAGAACCAGGTCGACTCGGAGCGGATGATCGCCGCGCTCGTGGGGGCGGGGTGGCGGCTCGCCGCGGCCCCGCAGGACGCGGAGGTCCTTATTGTGAACACCTGCGGCTTCATCTCCTCCGCCAAGAAGGAGTCCATCGAGACGAGCCTCGAGCTGAAACAGCGATACCCGGGGAAGAAGGTGGTCATGGTAGGCTGTCTCTCGGAGCGCTATGGGCAGGACCTCGCGCGAGAGCTGCCTGAGATCGACGGTTTTCTCGGCAACAGGGATCCGTCGCTGATCCTGGACCTCCTGTCCAATGAACGGAATCGCGGCGAAGCGGTTCAGCGGGCTTCCGGTCCCCGAACCTACGAACGCTCCCACCTGCTCTCCTTTCCCGGCAGCGCCTATCTGAAGATCGCCGAAGGATGCGGGAACCGCTGCACCTACTGCGCCATCCCTCTCATTCGGGGAGAGCTTGCCAGCCGGCAGCCTTCAGAGATCGTCGCAGAGGCGAAACAGCTCCTTGACCGCGGGATCAGGGAGCTGGTCCTGATTGCGCAGGACCTCGGCTCATACGGGCGGGACTCCGGCGGGCCTTCCGCGCTGCCGAGCCTGCTCACTGAGCTCTCGGGTCTCTCAGGAGATTTCTGGGTTCGGCTCCTGTACATCCATCCCGATCATTTCCCGTACGCCATTCTCGACGTCATGGCGCACGACCCGCGGTTCCTGCCCTATTTCGACCTGCCCTTCCAGCATGCGGCTCCCGGAGTGCTGCGGGCGATGGGCAGACGGGCCGATCCGGAAGCCAACCTCGCCCTTGTTGCCCGAATCCGCGAACTACTGCCCGGTGCCGTCATCAGGTCCACGTTTCTCCTCGGCTTCCCCGGTGAGACCGAACGAGATTTCGAGGATCTCCTCTCCTTCCAGTCCCGCGCCCGGCCGGACTGGCTCGGCTGCTTCAACTATTCCCGGGAAGAGGACACCCCCGCCTACACGATGAGAGGCCGAGTGGCGAAGGCGGTGGCTGAATCGCGCAAGGCGCAGGTGCAGCTGCGCCAGGGTCCGATCACCCAGCGGGCCCTGGAGGCCCACGTCGGGAAGACCCTCGACGTGCTCGTTGAAGAGAGGGTTGAAGGGGAGGAGCTGTCACTTGGACGCGCCTACCTCCAGGCGCCCGACGTGGACGGTCTTGTCGTGGTGAGGCGCAGCATGCAGCCGGGGACCCGCTGTGCGGTTCTCATCGAACGGCGCAACGGCGTCGACCTCGAAGGGTCCCCCCGTGAGCGATGAGCCCGCGTACTTCGGCGCTCTGAATCCCGAACAGCGGGCCGCCGTCGTCCACGCGGGTTCTCCCCTGCTGATACTCGCGGGGGCAGGATCGGGCAAGACCCGCGTGATCACCACCAAGATCGCGCACCTCGTGGACCGCCAGGGGGTGAATCCCCGCTCCATCCTCGCGGTGACCTTCACCAACAAGGCTGCCCAGGAAATGAAGGACAGGGTTCTCGCCATCGTGCCGAGCTCCGGGGAGGTGATGGTGAGGACCTTCCACTCCTTCGGCGCCTGGTTCCTGAGACGCAATGCGAGGCTCGCCGGTCTCGATCCCGATTTCCGCATCTACGACGAGGAGGATTCCCTCTCACTTCTGAAGAGCATGCTCGGGAAGACGGAGGACCGCGGCGTTCTCCGCCGCTGCCTCGAGGAGATCAGCAGGGTCAAGGACCTCGGCATCGGTCCCGACGCTCCCCGTGAGACGATCGAGCAGGCGGGCTGCGACGCGGACCTC
>JBEKTX010000172.1:0-8908 GCA_049515615.1 Spirochaetia bacterium | reverse complement strand
GCCACACCCGCTCCTCCCCCGGAGCCTCCGTAATAGTACAATGTGAGTACCGCTGAACCTCCGCTCGGAGAAGTATACGACTGCGTATACGTGCTGCCGCCAGTGCTCACAGATTGCGTTTCCGTATTGCTGAGGGCCCTCGTGACCGCTGCAAGAGAAACAGGAGACGGACCAGACGGTGAGGAAACCGGCGCCGGACAACCGGCGATCGCCGATAGAAGAACCAACAATGCACCGCCCCTGAGCACTATGCGAACGCGCGAGAAGATTTTGGCTTTCATGCAAAAAATATACTCAAAATAGCCCCGGTAGTTGACTTGTATAGTCACCATCACAACCTTCTTGATATCAGTATTCTAAGTGATATAGTCATATTCAGACATGGAGGGGAATGATGACAAGAAAGGTGGCGGCACCGCTGTTCCTGGCGGCAATTCTCGCGGTCTTGAGCCTCAGCACATGCTCTCAGCCGGTAGGATCGAACACCTCCTTCAACCTCGCCAGTATCACTGCCTCGTCCGGCATTCTCACGCCCTCCGGAATAGGAACCTGGACCTTTGATGCGGGGTACGTCGCGCAGAACACGACGGATGTTGTGACTTTCACGGTCAACAACGCGGGCGGAGCAGATTTTACAGCGACCGGATCCGCGAGCTTTGCAAACAACGATTTTGCGCTCGGTATCGTTGGCACATTCACGGTGGCTGCTGGTAGCTCCAATTCGTTCACGGGCAGCTTCACGCCTTCAGGGGCATCGACTACCGTGGAAACCGGAGCCTTGACCCTCACTCCGTCCAGCGGCAGCCCAATCGTAATCAATCTGAAGGGAACGTCTGGAGCGCCGTCATTCTTGTCGGTACTCGATCCAACCGGAGCTCCGATAGTGAGCGCCGCCGCCAGTGTAGGATATGGCACCAGCAGTAACACCCTCACCATCGAAAACGTGAGAACAGGAACCAGCCACTCAATTACACTGACAGGAAACCCACTGGTGGGGATTTCAAACATGGTTGACTTTACGGTGAACACTCAGCCAGCGTCGCCTACTGTCGCCTATGGCGCCACCGAGACGTTCATTCTGGGGGACCTTAACTCCAACGTGGCGACGAGCGTAATTACCATCAGCGGGCAGGATTCGATCGCGGGCCTTTTCTTTTTCGTGTTCACCGTCACACGTTCGGGCGGTTAGCCCTAACTTTTTCCCGCAGTTTCACGATCTCATCCTGCTCCGACCAGGCAAGCGGCTGGCGTGCGCCGGCCTTTTCAAGCCAGACGCCCTCTCCCCTCTGGAGGATCTCCCCAATGTGGGAGCAGGGAATCTCGCGCGCTCCCAACTCGCTGCAGGCAAGATCCGCTACCGTACGCTCGGCGGTGAAGAGTAACACGCCTGAGGAGAGAAGGCCCAAGGGGTCCAGGCCGAAACGATCACAAAGTTGGCGCGTCTCCTCCCTTATCGGGAGGGCTTCATAGCGCACCACACCTCCCGTGCCGCTGCGGCGACAGATCTCCTGGATCCCCATTGCAACGCCGCCTTCGGTAGGGTCATGTCCGCTTGTCAGCTCAAGGCCCTCAAGCGCCCTGCCTTCCTCCACGATGGAAATCCCCGGAGTATCGATCCAGCGGAGCACTTCTTCGAATGCTTGAGCACCGAGTACCTCGAGGGACTCGCCGGGGAGTTGTCGCGCGATTGTCGTGGTTCCTTCCAGCCCGACCCACTTGGTCATGCAAATGTAGTCCCCCGGCCGCGCCCCGCTGGTTGACAGCGGCTGTCCAGAGAGAAAGCCAACCGCCTGCCCGCAGACAAGGGTCCGCTTCACTATCGGGGTGACCTCCGTGTGTCCACCGACCCAGAGGATACCCGCCTTTCCACAGGCATCGGAAATGTCGAGAAAGATGCGCTCCAGGTCTTCTTCCGTGGCTCCTGGGGCCAAAAGAATGGTCGTGGTGAGGTACACAGGCGTGCCACCCATTGCAACGATGTCGTTGGCGTTCACGGCTACAGCATAAGCGCCGACGCGCTCATCGGTGAAGGTGATCGGGTCCGCCGTGATCACCAATGTAGGGGCGCCGGGCGCCACGGCAGCGTCCTCGCCCGGTTGGGCGCCCACGGCGAGCAGGGGAGACCGCGAGGTATGTCGAAGCAGACGTTCGAGAAGCTCGGTGGGCAACTTTCCTTCGGCCAATGGCGCCATCATGCACCGGAGCATCCGGGATTTGGATTCGCCGGTCAAGAGAAGGGATGCGCTCCGGAACGAACAACACCTGACGCTTGCACTGCGGCCCGCACACGCTCTAATATAGAGGACATGGCAAAAACGCGGGTCCAGGACTACGTTGAAAAGTTTGCCGATCAGCCGATCCGTTTTACCCCGTATGCCCAGAAGAAAACGGGGCTCGTGCAGTCCCAGGTTTTCCTCAAGATCGAGGACTATCTCCTCATCTGCGCCCCGTTCCAGATCTCAATGAAACGCGGGATCTTTCTCGTCGTGCTCAGCGCGCAGGAGATCACCTTCTTCCAGCAGTTCCAGAAGAAGCTTTGCTCCATCAACCTCACCTTCCAGAAGACCGGAAACAAGAAGCCGCTCAACCTGTTCCTCCGAGGGACCATCGAGCGAATAGGCCCGGTCAAGGGCAAACAAAACGTTTGCATGATGGACGCCACGCTCAAAGCGTGCCCGAACGACCTCGTGGAGATCATCGGTGACTACATCCTCGCATTCGAAGGCCTGAAGAGCCAGTACGAGAACTTCAGCGGCAAGGCCATCGCCGTGGATGAGGCCGCGGCGAAGCTCATGCGCTTCAACAACTACGTGGAGCTGGTGCTGGGCGCCACGAAAATGCGGGCGACCCTGGCCACGCTCTCGGTAAACTCCCTCTCGCTGCGGATCGCCGCTTCGCCGCCGGGCCTGGCTGAGGGCGAGCCATGTTCTGCGAAGCTGTATTTCCAGGTGTACCAGTTCACGGCCAGCGGAAAGATAAGCGCCCTTGAGCGCGGGGAGGGCGATCAGATCCTTGTCACCCTCGCAATCGAGTTCACACCGGAGCTCATTGAAATAGTCGATGACTTCTTCTTCCGACAGAGCATCCAGGGAAAAACCAAACCAGCCCAGCACGGGGCCTGAAAATATCGCGCAGCCCGCGACTGGAGGTGGGCCTTTCCCGGACACCAGACGCCAGGACCAGATCGAGCGTCTTGCGCGGACCCGGTTCGGCATCACCTACCTCTACCCTATCCAACGCTTCGTCGTTTCCAACGTACTGGAGGGCAACCCGCAGATCGTCATCCTGCCAACGGGCGCGGGCAAATCACTCTGCTTCCAGCTCCCTTCGCTCCTCCTTCCCGGACCCACCCTCGTGCTCATGCCGCTGCTCTCCCTGCTCTCGGACCAGGCGCGGAAGCTCAAGGCGCTGGCGCTTCCTGTCGGGATCCTCAAGGGAGGCCTTTCCAATGAGGAGAAGTCATGCCTCTGGGCAGGGCTCCGCACCGGGCGAGTCAGGCTGCTTCTGGCCACGCCTGAGTCCTGCCTTGTAGAAGCGAACCTGGCCGCCTTGAGGTCGTGCGGAATCCGCCACGTGGTCGTGGACGAAGCGCACTGCATTTCGGAATGGGGCGATACATTCCGTCCCGCCTATCTCCAGGTCGGCTCCCTCGTGCGCGCCCTCGGTGTGCGGATGGTCAGTGCATTCACGGCAACGGCTTCGCCGTCGGTGATCGAGAGGATCCGCACTCTCCTTTTCGAAGACGGTGAGGCAAGGCTCGTAGGTGAGAATGCGGACCGGCCGGGAATCACCTATTCCGTCCAGCCCGTGTTGTGTCTCAGCCGCGCGCTCTTCCGCATAGCGATGACTGAGGAGCCTCCCGTCCTGGTTTTCTGCCGGACGCGAAGCGACACCGAGGTGGCCTGCCGCGCGGCGCGGCGAAGGTGCCCGGAACGCCCGGCCTATTTCTACCACGCGGGACTCTCCCGGGAGGAGCGTGCCTCCGTGGAAAGCTGGTTCCTCGCCTCCCGGGACGGCGCGCTTTTTGCTACTTGCGCGTACGGGATGGGTGTAGACAAGCCGGACATCCGGACCGTCGTTCATGCTCGCGTGCCCTCTTCTGTTGAAGCCTACCTCCAGGAATCGGGCCGGGCAGGCCGGGACGGCAGAACGTCTCATGCAATTCTGCTCCTGGCCCGCAGGGCCGAGGAAGCTCACCGCATGCGTCTTACAGACGCGCGTGCAAGGGAACGGTTCGACCGAATTCTTTCCTACGCGCAGCAGGAGAATGAGTGCCGGCGCAACTCGCTGCTTTCGCTGATCGGCCAGGGTCCTGTTGCATGCTCGGGGTGCGACGTCTGCGATGGCGGCGCGGGGTCGCCCGCGGAAGGCGAGCTTCAGATTGTTTCCTTTGCCGCCCGACACCGCAGGCGGTTTTCCCCCTCCGAGTCCGCTGAAATCCTTTCCGCCACGGCCGGGCCGCGCTCTGTCCGCGCGTTTCACGACTGCATTCCGGGCTGGGGTACACTCGCGGGCTGGAACGCCCAGGAGGCGGAGCTGGCCATCCGTACCCTGCTGTCGGAGGGCAAGCTCCGCATGCACGCGCGTGGCCCCTGGAAAGGGCGACTGACCGTCGGGGCCGCGTGAACCAGGGGGTGGATTTCGTTTTGACATCGCTCAGAAAACGTAGTACGCATGAACTCATGGTCGGGAGGGCGTGAATGAAATTTCGTGACCTGTTCTCTGCGCGCCGTCAAGAGGTGGATCCCGCCGAGAAATGGGAACTCCTCTTTTCCGAGAGTGCTGGGGGCTCGTATTACACGGGCAACTATGCCAGCCACCCCTATACGCCGCATCGGCTGGCGGAAATCCCTGCGGGAGCCTTTGAATCGCTACGCGAGCCTTGCGGCGTCGAAGACCTCCACCAGGTCTTTATCATCCCATGGGCGGTACGTTCCGTCGGTTCTTATAGCCACAGAGTGATTTCTCCCAACAGCGTCCTCGCTCTCGGGGCGAGAGCTGTCGGTCTCTGGACGGAGAAGCCGCAGCCGGGCCTCAAGGTGGTGATCCGACTGGAGGAGCTTGCCGCCATAGAAGATGTAACGATCCTGCTCTATGGAAGACTCAGTTTTCTCCCGTTCGGAGAACGGCTGAGGATACGCTATAACACCGTGGCACGCGACAGGCTTGAGCAAGCCCTTCTGGAGTTAAGGCAGAAACTTGCGGGCCCTGCCCAGCGCATACCCCGGGATGCGCAGGGAGCGCCAGAATTGCCGTTCAAGTGGAACTACCTGCTGCGCAGCACTCGGGTCGGCCTGGCCAGAGATGTCGCTGTCGCGTTTCGTTTTGCCAATGTTCCAGGAAGGAGGCGCCGAGATCCGTCGCGCGGTCAACTCCTCGTGTTGAATCCGCACGAGCTCGTTTACCTCTGCGACCCGGCTGAGGCAAATGAGAAGTATGGGGTTGATTCGTTCATAGTGCCCCGTTCGCGGGTGTCAGGAATACGGGTCCAGAAGGGCAATCTGGAGGTCACGGCGATGGGTGCCCACTTCTCACTGTCGATGGCTCCTGTGCTCTCCGACGCGGCGGTCCACTGGCTGGGGTGAGAGAGAACAGGAAAACCGTCATTGCTCAAGTCTTGGCGAGCTGAAGCTCCATGAACACCCAGTGCATCCGGTACTCCACTGGTATCTCACTTCCCTCATACGGCGCGATGTCCCTGAATCCGAACGATCGGTACAGGGCATGCGCATCGGACATGAACTGGGCGCTATCCAATCTCAGGATCGAGTAGTCCTGGTTTCGTACGGTCTCAATTGTCTGCTTCACCAGCGCTGCGCCAATGCCTCGCCGACGAAAGATCGGCCGTACGTACATCCGCTTCATTTCCGCAATGTGCTCTTCAATTGTTCGAGTGCACGCGCAGCCGGCAAGCCGGCCATCGTCATAAGCGATCAACAACATTCCCTTCGGCGGTAAAAATATGTCTATCTGCCGCATATCCCTCGAGAGCATTGATTCCGGGTCAAAGACAGCCTGGTATTCATCGAAAATCTTCGGGCACACCCAGCGAAGATATTCCGCGAACAGATCATGCACCGCGGTTTCATGTCCAGGCATTCTTGCTTGAAGAATGGTTGTCAGGGTACTGTGCTCCTCGGCCCGTGCATTCCCGACTCAGGCCTTCGCGATGATCCACTCGCCTTCGATGTTTTCACGCATCCGGCGAATCATGCCCAACGCTTTCTCCCTGTCCTTCGCACTGAAATCGCCGACGCATATATCGATGAATCGATTCTCCTCGCGGATGATGGAATCGTAGACAGCGCGGGCCGATTGCGTCGGGTGGAGCGACCATGCCCGTTTGTCTTTCTTGTCCCGTACTTTCTTCAGGTAGCCTTCCGCCATGAGCTTCTGGATCACCTTTGTCGTTGTCGTTTTATCCACCTTCAGGAGGTTCGAGAGATCGATGAGGTTGATGCCCGGGTGCTCGCACACGCGGGCAAGGTAGATGGCCTGCCCTCTTTGAAGTCGCAACTCCCTGAACTTGATGTCGCAAATCGATTGAACGCAGCGGGACAGCATGCCAACCTCCCTGAGTATTTCGTGCTACAGTTTTCCGATATAAGCGCCTCCTTCTCCCACGCGCTGATTGGTTGCATGTTCAACTAAGTAATCATAAAGGAGAATGGTTGAAATGTCAACTATAAATGGAGAGCCCGTCCATTCGCCTGGCATCCTCCGGCAGCACGGCCGAGAGCTGCTCCATCCCGCGGCGAACCATCTCGTGCCAACCCGCGCTCACGTACGTCACCGCGCTTTCGCATGCTTTGCCCCGCGAACGAGCGCTCGCCTTGCTTCCCGCTGAATTGCCACCCACGTGACGACGTGAAAGACGTGAAACCTGCCAGTTGCACGCCCTGCGGGCTTCGTGCTACACTGCCGCTCACTCCCGTCTTTAACGAAAACGACCCTGAAACCGCGCTAAGAATATCGAAGGAGACCGCATGGAAAAGGCGTTTCAAGCCCTTCTTGATGAATGGAAGGGCGTCAAGGGGAACGTCATCCCTCTTCTGCAGAAGACCCAGGAAATTTTCGGGTTCCTGCCCGAGGAATCCATGCGCGAGATCGCGCGCGTAACGGGGAAAACAACCGCGGAGATCTTCGGCGTGGCCACGTTCTATGCGCAGTTTCGATTCACCCCCATGGGGAAGCACGTGATGAAGGTCTGCCACGGAACGGCCTGCCACGTGCAGGGCGCCGATTCGTTGGACACGGTCGTTGAGCAGAAGCTCGGAGTGAAACCCGGCAGCACCACGGCAGACGGTGAGTTCACGGTGGAGAAAGTCGCGTGCCTGGGCTGCTGCTCGCTGGCGCCGGTCGTGATGATCGACGGCGAGGTCTATGGCCGGCTCACAGGGGACAAGCTGGGCAAGATCGTGTCTGCCGTCGGGTCAAAAGCGGGAGCTTCGATTGCGGGAGCCGCAAAAACATGAGCATCGAAACGAGCAGCGCCCACGCCGAAGTCGCCGTCGGGATGAGCTCCTGCGGAATCGCCGCGGGCGCCCGTGCTGTTTTCGATCAGCTCACGAAAGACGTGGCGGCTCACGGGCTGTCCTGGTCCGTGGTCGCCACCGGCTGCATCGGCGCATGCCATGCCGAGCCGCTGGTTGAGGTGCGCCAGGCAGACGGACGATCGTTCCTCTATGGGAACGTGGATGAGACGCGGGCCCAGTCAATCATCTCGGGCCATCTCCAGGCGGGGACACCGGTGGCAGAGCTGCTGATACCGGCAGACTACCCCTACCTCGCGAAACAGAAGAGGATCGTGCTGGCCCACTGCGGCGTCATCGATCCGGAATCCATCGAGCAGTACATCGCGCACGACGGGTATGTCGCATTTAAGAAGGTGCTCGACGGGATGACCCCGGATGCGGTCATCGAACAGATGAAGCTCTCGGGGCTGCGCGGCCGGGGCGGCGCGGGGTTCTCCACGGGAATGAAGTGGACGTTCGCCCATGATGCGAAATCGCTCACCGGCAAGAAATACGTGATCTGCAATGCCGATGAGGGGGACCCCGGCGCATTCATGGACAGGTCAGTGCTGGAGGGGGATCCCCATGCGGTGCTGGAGGGCATGCTGATCTGCGCGTATGCCGTGGGTTCCGACGAAGGCTACGTGTACGTGCGGGCCGAATATCCGCTTGCCGTCAAGCGGCTCCAGATCGCCTTGCGCCAGATGGAAGAGCGCAACCTGCTCGGCAGCCGGATCCTGGGCACATCGTTCTCCTTCACGCTGCATATCAAGGAAGGCGCGGGCGCGTTCGTGTGCGGCGAAGAGACCGCGCTGATGGGGTCCATTGAAGGGAAACGGGGAATGCCCCGGCTGAGACCCCCGTTTCCCGCGGCCCGCGGGCTGTGGGATTCTCCCACCAACATCAACAACGTGGAGACCTACGCGAACGTTCCCCCCATCATACGCATGGGCGGAGCTGAGTACGCACGGATCGGAACGGAGAAGAGCAAGGGGACGAAGGTGTTCGCCCTTGCCGGCAAGATCAAGCGGGGAGGCATGATCGAGGTGCCCATGGGCATCAGCCTCCGTGAGATCATCTTCGATATCGGCGGCGGGATCCTTGGTGACCGCAAGTTCAAGGCGGTCCAGATGGGCGGGCCGTCCGGCGGGTGCGTGCCGGAAAAACTGGCCGACGTGCTCGTGGACTATGACTCCCTCACCGCAACGGGGGCCATCATGGGCTCCGGCGGCATGGTGGTCATGGACGATTCCACCTGCATGGTGGACGTGGCCCGCTACTTCCTCACGTTCATCCAGAGCGAATCCTGCGGGAAGTGCACTTTCTGCAGAATCGGCACCAAGCGGATGCTGGAGATCCTCACCCGCATCACCACGGGGAACGGCGAGGAAAAG
>JBEKTX010000171.1:0-8922 GCA_049515615.1 Spirochaetia bacterium | reverse complement strand
CTCATGCAGGGTTCTCCACCGGGCCTTTTGTATTCACCGTGGACAGGTAGAGGTCACTGGCCAGGCCCGCCATCTTGAAGGCGGAAACCATGGCGGCCCCCGCGCGGGAGGAGTCTTCGGCGGTGGCGCACAACGCGAACACCGAGGGGCCGGAACCCGAGATGGAGCATCCCAGCGCACCGGCGGCAAGGGCGGCGGATTTGACCGCCGCGAATCCAGGAATGAGGAGGGACCGGGCCGGCTCTGCCACGACGTCCTGCAGCGATCTGCCGAGGAGCTGAAGGTCGCCATTATACAGCGCGGCTACCAGGGCGGCGAGGTTCCCCCACTGGCGAATGGCATCCGAAAGGCGGATCTCTTTCTTGAGAACCCGGCGGGCGTCTTCAGTTCGCAGCTCCGCGTGGGGGTGAACGACCGCGCACGAAAGCCCCTTCGGGACCGGAAGCTGCACGATGTCCAGCGGATCATAGCTGCGGATCAGGACAAACCCCCCGAGAAGGGAAGGGGCGACATTATCGGCGTGGGCCGATCCGCATGCCACGCGCTCGGCTTCCATTGTGAAGGGAAGCAGATCCCGCGGGGAAAGCGGCCGGCCGGCAAGAATGTTCGCCGCGGTCACCGCGGCCACCGCGCTCGCGGCCGAGCTTCCCAGCCCTGAGCTCAGCGGCATGCGCTTTTCCAATGCGATCTCGACGCCGAAGGGGTGTCCGACCGCTTCCAGGAACGCCGCGACCGCGACCGCGGCCGTGTTCTTTTTCGGATCGCGCGGAAGCCTGCCCTCATCGCCCGTGATGGATGTGATGCGCACGCCCTTTTCTCCCGAGCGGGTGAGAATGGCGGAATCGCCCGGCGAGTCCAGGGCAAAACCAAGGACGTCGAAGCCCGAGGCGACATTCGCCACGGTGGCAGGAGCGAAGACGGAGACGTGCTCGCGGCGCGTCATTATCTCGTTCGTCCCGAGAGAAACTCCGCGTGGATCGTGCGCAGGGCAAGGGCGTGGTGCTTTTCCTCGATCACGAAGGAGATGTTGCACTCGGAGGAGCCCTGGGCGATGACGAGGATGTTGATCCCCGCCCTGCCCAGGGCGCTGAACAGGCGCCCGGCCATGCCGGGCGTGCCGTGCATTTTCTCCCCGATCACCGACACGATGAGCAGCTCCCGCATCAGCTCGAAGCGCTCGATTCGGCGGCTGTGCAGCTCAGGGGCGAGCTCCCTGTTGAGCGTGGCAAGCGCGCGCTCCCCCTCGGCCGTCCTGAACACGAGGCAGATCGTGTGCTCCGATGATGCCTGGGAGATCATGATGATGTTGATGCCTTCACGGGCGAGCGCGGCGAAAATGCGCGCGGCAAAGCCGGGGATTCCCATCATGCCTCCGCCCTCGATGTTCACCAGTGAGATTCCCTCGATGGACGCGATGCCCGTGATGGGCAGGGAGATGTCACGATTGAACGTCCCTGCCGCCGCGATGAGCGTGCCCGGCGCCGCCGGGTTGAGGCTGTTCTTGATGAGGATCGGGATGTTCTTCTCCACCGCGGGGACCATCGTGTACGGGTGGATCACATTTGCTCCGAAATAGGACAGCTCCATCGCCTCCTCGGAGCTGAGAGCGGGAATCACGAACGCTTCCGGGACGAGCCGCGGATCTGCCGAAAGAACGCCGTCCACGTCCGTCCATATCTCGATCACCTTCGCATCCACGCCCGCGCCGATTATGGAAGCGGTATAGTCGGAACCGTTTCGGCCGAGGGTCGTCGTGACGCCTTTCGACGTCGCCCCGATGAATCCCGGAATCACGGCGATGCCGGATATTTTCCCGACCTTTTCCATGATGAGCGGGTAGCTCTTCGGAAAATCGACCGCGGCAGAGCCGAACCGCTCATCGGTGCGCACGATCTCCCGCGCGTCCACAAGCGCCGCCGGAAGCCCCTGCGCGCACATGTAGCTTACCGCCAGCCTGCAGGAGAGCCGTTCGCCGAAGCTCATGATAAGGTCCATCGTGCGGGCAGAGCATTCACGGATCAGCTCCACTCCGTGCAGGATCTCCTCCAGCTCGTTGCACATGATCGCCAGGGGCGTGAGGGCCGATGCCTGGTCCGCCGGGCCGAAGAGGACCCGAACGGCGTCGAAGTGCTGGGCGCGAATCCCCTCCAGCGCGTCCTTCAGTCCCTCAGAGCCTTCCTCGGCCTTTCGAGCAAGCAGAATGAGCAGGTCGGTGACCCCCTTCATCGCCGAGAGCACCACCGCCACACGGTCCCCCTGCGCGGCGTCGGCGATGATTCCGGTCACTGCCCTGATCCGATGACCATCGGCGATGGAGCTACCCCCGAACTTCAGAACTCTCACAGCGGTTCCTACTCTCCCATGACCTTGATGATCACGCGCTTGGGACGCCGCCCGTCGAACTCCGCGTAGTACACTTGCTGCCACGGTCCGAGGTCCAGGCGGCCGGCGGTCACGGGAAGGATAACCTCGTGTCCGACGAGCAGGTTCTTGAGATGAGCGTCACCGTTCGTCTCCCCCGTGTGATGATGCCGGTAGTCAGGCCGCCGCGGCGCGAGGGTTTCCAGCCATTCGTCGATGTCCTGGATGAGGCCCAGTTCCGCGTCGTTCACATAGACGCCGGCTGTGATGTGCATGGCCGACACGAGGACCATCCCTTCGCGGCATCCGCTTGCGTGGACCGCGGCCTCAACCCTCTCGGTCATGTTGACGTATTCGTGCTCCTTGCGGGTGTTGAACGTGACGTATTCCGTGTGAAACTTCATTTGCGGTCTCCGGGTGAGGGGAAAATACACTGTCTGGCGGCCGCAGGTCTATACGCGGGGAGCAGCCGGTGCGAAGCCGAGCCCGATGAAATAGGTTTCCATCGAGTCCGAGCGGCTCGCCCTGGGCTTGAATGCCTTTGCCGCGGCGAACAGCCCCCGCATCCGGGCAAGCACTTCGCGTTCCTCCCCTCCCTGGAATATCTTCAGAACGCAGTTCCCCCCAGGAGAGAGGCACAGTTCGCAGATCCGGATGACCCCGCGCGCGATCTCTGCCGGGCGCGCCGTGTCGAGCGTCCTACTGCCCGTTGTTGAAGGTGCCGCGTCGGAAACGATCACATCGAAAGGTCCCGCCTCCTGGATTCTTCGTTCCACCTCCTCGGAGGTGAAATCCCCGTGAAGGAAACGGTAATTCTTTCGCGCGAGGAGCTTTCCGTCAGGTTCGTTCAGGTCTACGCCGGTCACGCTTCCGCCCCCTGCCAGCATATCGAGGAGGAACAGGCTCCAGCTTCCCGGTGATGCGCCGAGATCGAGGACCCTCGCCGCGGGCTTCACGGGACGGTGTTTCCGCTGGATCTCCTGCAGCTTGAACACGGAGCGTGCGGGGTACCCTTCCTCCTTGGATTTCCGCCAGTAGTAGTCGGGCTTGCCTTTCATCTCCCCTTGAAAGTAGCAGAGCTCCGGTGCCCCCGCAAGCGATCGGCCTTCTGCGCGTTCCGCGCCTCCTTGACTCGACCCGGGGGGCGGCGTACTTTGAATCATGGCCAGCATACTGCGGCGACCGCTGCGCTACCGCTATTACGGCGCGACGATCATTCTGATTGTCGTGAATATCATTATCTTCCTTTTCAGCTACTACCTCGATCGCCGGGGAGTGTCGGACGCCTTCCTGCTCCGGCCCGTCGATGCCTTCCAAGGCGGTGAAATCTGGCAGGTCGTCACCTACATGTTTTTTCATGCAGGGTGGACTCATCTCTTTTTCAATATGCTCGCGCTCTTCATGTTCGGAATCCAGCTCGAACAAAAAATGGGCAGCACGGAATTCCTGTTCTACTACTTCTTCAGCGGAATAGGCGCAGGGCTCGCTACCGGACTCCTGTTCGAGGCAATGGGGCTGGGCGGCACGTACGTGTTGGGTGCTTCGGGCGCGATCTTTGCGGTCTTGCTCGCATTCGCCACATTTTTCCCGGACGCCCGAATTTTCATTTTTGGAATCCTCCCCATGCGCGCACCAACGTTGGTGGCAGTCTACGCAGGAATAGAAATCTTCTCCCAGTTGATCAACCCGAGGTCGGGAGTCGCCCACCTTGCCCATCTCACAGGTCTCGCCTTCGGCTACTTGTACCTCGTGGTGAGGTTTGGAATGAACCCGATCGAGATCTTTCTGAAAAGGCGATAGTACCCGATATTCTCAGTATCGGGATGCGTGCGCTCATTTTCACCCTTCTGCTCTTTCCCGCGGCTCTCCCGTGCCGGGCTGACGCCCCGGACCGGTTGTTCATCCGTCCCTGGACCGAGCTCGAACCGCTCGTGCGCATCGGGCAGGGGCCCTATCCCATACCCCTGGACGTCGCGGAGAAGGCACTCCTGGAAGAGGGAAGAGTCCTCGTCTCGGGCATGATCTATGGATGGGATTTTTCGTACACGCCGGGCGACAAGGCGCGCCGTGTCGAGGAAAGCTTCGTGCTCACGCCCATCGCGCAGGTGCCGTGGGGCAGCCCGCGCCTGCGCGTCACGGAGACGGAAGTGATCGAGGCCCGTCTCTGGGCCCGCATTGCCTACACCCTGGATGAGCAGGAATCGCGCAGGCGCGCCGCCTGGGACAGCAACACGGCCGCCCTCTCCACCGGGCAGGGAACGGCGGACCTCCAGCTCGGGGCCGCGGCCCGGACCAAGGCGAGGGAGTCCGCGATTCGGGACGCCATTCGCCGGAGCCTGGACACCCAGTACCTGAACAAGCCCCGGGCAATCACAGGGGAAATCGTGCTCTGGACGGATCCGATCACACTCGTGCGTTCCGGGACATGCACGACAACCGCCACCATCAAGCTCCTCGTGCGGGACTTCATTCCCTATAGAATTTTCTGACCGGATTCACTATCTTGATTTCATGCTGAAAAGAGCGGCATTTCTCGCGTTTTCCCTTCTGGTGGTGTGCGCGGGCCTTCTGTCCGCCGCGGAGGATTCCACCAGCCAGAAGGTGCGCGAGTTCGTCATGGCCGACTCGCCGCAGAGCCTGAGTCTGGATCCGCTGCACACCTTCACGTCTTTCGAGTCGCAGTTCTATACCGCCATTTATGAAGGGCTGGTCGTGGCGGACCCCCAGACCCTGGAGCCCGTGCCCGGTGTGGCAAGGAGGTGGGAATCCTCGGAGGATGGCAAGGTCTGGACCTTTTACCTTCGGCCGGATGCGTACTACTCGAACGGCGACAGGGTACGGGCCGGTGACTTCGTCTCTTCGTGGATGCGGATGATCGATCCGGCGAACAATGCCGAATACTCATTTTTCTACGACGTGATAAGGGGAGCGCACGCCTATAGAACAGGCGCGCAGAAGGATCCGTCCACGGTCGGCATCACGGCGGTGAGCGACGATGAGCTGCGGGTGGAGCTTGAGTCGCCGGCGGCCCACTTCCTCAAGCTCCTCACTCACATCAGCTTCCTCCCGCTCCATTCCAGCCTCCTTCACTCCACGGGGTGGGCGAACGCCTCCACGGTCATCGGCAACGGTCCTTTCGTCATGAAGTCCAGAAGCGATGCGGAAATACTGCTGGAAAAGAACCCCCGCTACTGGGATGCCGAGCACGTAGCCGTGGACAAGCTGCGCATCCGCTTCATGGACGACGCGAATGACGCAACGGACGGCTACATCACAGGGCGGATCCAGTGGGTGACGAGGTCCCTCATCAACGGGGACAAGCTGCAGCCGACGGACAAGCTCGAAATCTACCCGATGTTCGGCACGACGTACTTCTTCTTCGCATGCGACCAGCCGGTGTGGAACGACTGGCGGGTGCGCCGCGGCCTCGCGCTCCTGGTGCCTTGGGACCAGGTGCGGACCAAGGACGAGTTTTCCTTCCCCTCGGAGCTGCTGATCCCGTCCATCCCCAACTATCCCGCGGTCAAGGGGATCGCCGACCAGCAGATCGTGGAGGCGAAGAAGCTTCTCGCGGACGCGGGCTACCCGGACGGCAAAGGCCTGCCTTCGCTCACGGTGAAAGTGAGCAGCGAGAGCCAGGGGATGAAGACCATCGTGCAGAAGATGGCGGATGCCTGGAAAGCGCTCGTCGGTCTGGATGTCATTGTCAAGGAAGTCGACTCCAACGCGTACCTTGCGGAGACCCGCAAGAATGATTTCACGATCGCCGAAGCCACGTGGATCGGCGACTACGCGGATCCCCTGACCTTTCTCCAGCTGTGGACGACCGGCAGCAACCTCAACGACGCGCGTTTCTCCGACAAGGACTATGACACGGCGGTGAATGAAGCCATCTCGATGACCGACGCGCGCAAGCGGTATCGAAGGCTCGCGGACGCCGAGCAGATTCTCCTCACCAAGGCAGCCATTCTTCCGCTGGACCACAGCCCGGCGATCAGCCTGATCAACACTGCCGTCATCGGCGGCTGGTTCTCAAACCCGCTTGACATCCATCCCTTCAAGTTCCTCACGTTCAAGGCACACGCGACCCCACCGGGGATCGCGCTGGCGGCGCCGCGCCGCTAGCGCAGAAATAGAAACCCGGAAGATGCCGTCGGTGGAGATACGCCCGGACGTCTACTGGATCGGGCTCAACGACCGTACGACCGACCTGTTCGAAGGAATCTGGCCCGTGTCCGAGTCGGGCGTCACATACAACTCGTACCTCATCAAGGACGAAAGAAACGCGATCGTCGACCTGGCGAAGGGTTTCAAGAGCGACGAGTACCTTGAATTGCTCGACTCCATCGTCCCCCTGGGATCGATCGACTACATCGTGATCAACCACATGGAGCCCGACCACACCGGCGCCATCCGCGCCCTCTTGAGAATTTCACGGAAATGCACCCTGATCGCAACCGAAAAAGCCCGCGAGATGCTCGACGCTTTTTACGGGATTACAGAGAATATCCGCACGGCAGCCGACGGCGAGGAGCTGATTCTCGGGAAAAGGACGCTGCGGTTCGTTCATACGCCGTTCGTCCACTGGCCGGAGACAATGGTCACCTATGACGTCACGGACAGGATCCTTTTTTCCTGCGATGCATTCGGAGGCTACGGCACCCTTCCGGGAAGCATGTTCGATGACCAGGCATCCGACCTTCTCTTTTACGAGCGCGAGGCGCTGCGTTATTACGTGAACATCATTGCAAAGTTCAGCACCCCGACTTTGAATGCAATCCAGAAGCTTGCCGGATTGCCCATTGAGGTCATCGCTCCCTCCCACGGGCTTGTATGGCGGCGCGACCCGGGGAGGATCGTCGAGCTGTACAGCCGATGGGCGAAGCTCGCCAAGGGGGGCGGAGAAACCGCGGTCACGCTCGTGTACGGCTCCATGTACGGGAACACTGAGAAGATGATGAACGCCGTTGCGCTGGGGATCTCGCGGGCGGGTGTTCCCGTCGAGGTCTTTGACGCCGCGCGCACCCATTCGAGCTACATCCTTCCTGCCCTGTGGACAAACCGCGGCGTCATGGTCGGAGCGCCCACATATGAAGGCGCCCTTTTTCCACCCGTCGCGCAGGCCATCGATATGGCGGTTCTGAAACGCGTCGTGAACAAGAAAGCGGCGGTCTTCGGAAGCTATGGCTGGAGCAGGGGCGGAATGTCCGCGTTCCAGAAGCTTGTCGAGCCTCTGAAATGGGACGTCACGGACATCCTCGAGTTCCGCGGAAGCCCCACGAACGAGCTCCTGAAGAGGGGCGAGGAGTTCGGCGAGCGGTTCGCCGCGGCGGTCAAGGCTTCGTAGAGCGTTTCTCGATCCACGACTGGATCCTCGGGCGCAGAACGAGCCCGGCCGCGAAGAGCACAAGGGCTGCAGCGGACATTGTCACGACGAGCGCCCATTTGTTGGCTGCCGCCGCGTCGCCGATTATCGCGCTCCCGACCAGCGCCGGCAGGCGCGCGAGTGTAGAGGCGGCGATGAAGAATGAAAAGCTGATGGGCGAAACGCCGCACACGTAGCACAGCACGTCCTTCGGAATGCCCGGGATCAGGAAGAGCAGAAAGATGATCGACCGGGCCCGGCGGGAAGAGAGGAGCACCTCAATCCCCTTCATGCGCTCGGGAGACACGAACGATGCGACGAACGGCCTGCCGAGCAGCCGGGCGAGCACAAAGCCCACGCTTGCCCCGAGCACGGTACCGGCAACCGCGAGCATCGAGCCCTCCACGCTGCCGAAGAGCATGCCGCCAGCGATCTGTACCGGCTCTCCGGGAATGGCGAAGGCGACGATCTGGAAGGCCTGGGCAGCCACATAGACCAGGGGCGCGCGCGGTCCGAACTCATGGACCCAGTCCCGCAGCCCCTCCCTGCTGGAAAAGACCTGCCATATCACTCGATGCCAGATCACGAAAGGGACGGTGATCCCCGCTGCCAGCAACAGAAACAGTGCGGAAGCGATGATCCTTCGCGCCGTCTGCGTCATGCAAGCGCGCATTCGACGCACACTATATGCGGTCTTCATCAGGTGCGCCAGCACGTGGGCCGCGGCTCGCTTTCGGCCATCCAACGCCGCGCCCGACGCGCGCATGCGCGTTATTTGGCGCGGCAGGCCTCGCTCGCTCTCGGCATCCTGCCTACGGTTTGACCGTTCCGCCATTCCTTGTTACAATGGTGAGCATGGTGCGTCGTTGGAAAGCTGCTCTTCCCTCGCGGGTGAGAATCCCGCACGGGCAAGCGCCGGAGCACCCGAAAGCAGGGTCCAGTCATGAGGCGAGATCCTTGTGGCCGAGCGGACCGTCGAAAGCCTTGTGAAGGAGGAAGCGGGCAAGCGGGCCGTAACGCGAGTGAACACTGAGCAAGCCTCGTCAGATTATCAGCCGAAAGGTGTTATGAGCGGCCGAGCCGATCATGTCACGGCGAAGGCAATAGACAGCGTTCTGAGACCGGAGGGGACGCTGGACGCTCTCGGGGTATTGGTGACGGCACGTTTGTAAAGGGGAAGAGCGGAACACGAGAGG
>JBEKTX010000170.1:0-8935 GCA_049515615.1 Spirochaetia bacterium | reverse complement strand
AGGAGAAGACCGTCACTGAAAAATCGTCGATCCAGTCAAACGCCGGAATCTTCCGTATATACGCAAGCTTGTCGGTCGGCATGTTGGAAAGGATGGCAGTGGTAAGTCCGGCGGCGCGCAGCTCCGCGGCCCAGTCAACGACCCGCTGGTTGATCCGGGTCCATCCCAGCGAGTCCTCCTCTTCGATCAGCGCGATCAGCTCGGGGGTGGGCGGAACGCCCGCGGCCTGCAGGATCCGGGTCCAGTATTCCTCCGTGGACAAGGTGCCCCTGTCCAGCTCGGGCCGGTCGAGCTTGTACAGGCGGGAAAACTCCTCCATCGAAATGCGGCAGAGTGACGCCATGTTCGACGCCCGTGCGGGATCCTGGGGCAGCCCCAGGACGCCCCCGAAGTCGAGGATGACAGATGATGCGGGTGAGCTCAAACCGCGCAGAGTGTAGATCATGCCGCGAATGACGTTCAAGCGCGCGTGCGCTACATTGACCCCGAGGTCAACGAGGAGCCAGCGTGAGCCTGTGCCAGTGCCAGGGAATAGAAAGCCTCTTCGATCATCACCTCGCCGCCTCCCAGCTCGAGAGGGTGCGCCGGCGGGGACCGCCGAAGACCACGTGGCTGCTCGTCGAGGCCCTCCGTGCGCAGGGTGTGCGCGGAAGGACGCTGCTGGACATCGGCGGCGGAGTCGGCGCCGTTCAACACCAGCTTCTCGCCTCCGGTATTAGGGAGGCCACGAACGTCGATGCCTCATCCGCATACCTGCGGGCAGCAAGGTCCGAGGCAGAGCGGCTCGGGTTCGAAGGCCGCGTGCGTTATCACCACGGGAATTTCGTCGACCTCGCGCGCGGCATTCCGCCGGCGGACATCGTTACGCTGGACCGCGTGATCTGCTGCTACGACGACATGGAAAGGCTGGTCGCTGCCTCGGCGGAAAAGGCGCATCGCCTCTACGGCCTCGTGTACCCTCGCGACGCCTGGTGGACGCGGCTGGGAATCCGGTTCCTGAACCTGGGCCACAAGATTCGTGGAAACCCGTTCCGGGTGTTCGCCCACCGCACGTCGACGGTCGAGTCGATCCTTGCCGCGCGCGGCCTCGTACGGGCCTTCTCCCGCAACGCCGGCCTTTGGCAGGTAGCCCTGTTTGCCCGGAAAGCGCCATCCTCGTGACACAAGCCTGCATGACCGGTGCGCGGTTTGCCCCGCTCGCTGTCCTGATCCTGGCCTTCAGCGGGTGCCCTCTCACGTCGGATACGCCGCTTTCCGATCCGGCTTCGGCCCGCCCGGATTCGAGGCTCCTCGGCACATGGAGAACGCAGGACAAGGATTCGGGCGAATGGCACACCCTCACGATTCTTTCTTTCAATGAGCACGAGATGTTGGGTATCGTGCCGGACGAGACCTCGGGAAAGCTCGATGCGTTTCGGCTGTTCCCCACGGCGATCGGCGCGGAAAGCTTCTTGAGCTTCCGTCAGCTCGGCGAAGAAGCGGCAGGCGGCGCCGCGGAGCCCTGGTACTTCGCGCGATATCGGATCGCAGAGGACCGGCTGCGCCTCTCGATTGTCGATGACGGACTTTTCGAGCACAAGCAGTTCGGCTCGCCCGGTGAGCTCCAGGAGTTCATCCGCCAGCACCTCACGGACCCGCTGCTGTACTCCGCGGACGCCGACCAGCAGGCGGATCTCGTCTGGGAGCGCACGCCCGCGCGCACGGGCACCTTGAAATAGAAATTTTAACGTTTTCTTAATGCAAACTCGAAATAGTTTAGCGCGCTCGAAATTTACAGATCGCGCCCGCGCGCCCAGTATTGATGCATGAGTATCGAATTGATCATTGCGGGAATAATCGGGGTGTTCCTCCTCTTCTACCTCATCTACTCCATCGTACGGCCGGACAAGTTCTAGGAGGCACACATGACCACGGCAAACTGGATCCAACTTGTCGTCTCCATAGGGGTCGTCTTCGCCCTCGCACCGTTCCTGGCAAAGTTCATGACCCGCGTGTTCGAAGGGGAGCGGCATGTCCTTTCCTTCCTCGCCCCGGTCGAGCGGGGAATCTACCGCGTCACGGCGGTCGCGTCGGACCGGGAGATGAACTGGAAACAGTACCTCGCTGCGCTTCTGATCTTCAACGCGTTCGGATTCATCAGTCTCATGGCGCTGCTCATGACCCAGCAGTGGCTGCCGCTGAATCCCGCGCACATCCCGAACATGCCCTGGCACCTCGCACTGAATACGGCCGTCAGCTTCATGACGAACACGAACTGGCAGGCGTACAACGGGGAGGTGGCGGCAAGCTACCTTTCCCAGATGTCGGGTCTGGCCGTTCACAACTTCCTGAGCGCGGCCACGGGAATGGGCGCCGCGCTCGCCCTGATCCGCGGGATCAGGAACAAGGCGTCCGACAACGTAGGCAACTTCTGGGTCGACCTGACCCGGACCACCCTTTACGTCCTCATTCCCCTGTCGCTGATTCTTGCGGTTCTCCTCATGTCGCAGGGAGTTGTCCAGAACTTCTCAAGCTATGTTCACGGCATAACCCTTGAAGGCAAGGATCAGATCCTGCCCATGGGACCCGCCGCCTCCCAGATCGCAATCAAGCAGCTCGGGAGCAACGGTGGCGGTTTCTTCGGCGTGAACTCAGCTCACCCGTTCGAAAACCCCACGCCGTTCAGCAACTTCCTCGAATGGGTCGCGATCCTTCTCATTCCGGTGGCCGTACCCTTTGTCTTCGGCCGTATGGTGAAGGATCGGAGCCAGGGATACTCCCTCTTTGCGGCAAAGACGGCGGTCTTTGCGATCGGCATGGTCGTGCTCCTCGTTGCGGAGCTCGGATTCAACTCGATGACCGGCGGCCACGGATCCATGGAAGGGAAAGAGGTCCGTTTCGGGATCCCGGCGAGCGCGATGTGGGCGGAGGCCACCACGGTGGTCTCAAACGGTTCCGTCAACGCGATGCATGACAGCTTCTCGCCGCTGGGCGGCATGATCCCCCTGATCAACATGATGCTCGGGGAGATCATCTACGGCGGCGTCGGGGCCGGCATGTACGGCATGCTCGTTTTTGTGTTCATCACTGTGTTCTTTGCCGGCTTGATGGTGGGCCGCACGCCCGAATACATCGGCAAGAAAATCGAATCACGGGAAGTGCAGCTATCCGTCCTGGCGATAATCGGGCAGACGGTGACGATCCTCTTCTTCGCCGCCGCGGCGGTCATCGCGAAGGCCGGACTCGCCGGGCTCAACAACCAGGGACCTCACGGGCTGTCGGAGATCCTGTACGCGTATTCATCCACGGTCGGAAACAACGGGAGCGCTTTCGCGGGCTTGACCGTCAACACCGTCTTCTACGACGTGACGACCGCCATCACGATGCTTGTCGGCCGGTTCATTGTCATCGTACCGGTGCTCGCCATCGCGGGGAGCCTGGGCGCCAAGACGCCCATCCCGCCCAGCGTCGGCACCTTTGCCACGAACACCACGTCCTTCGTGGTCCTGCTGGTCATCACGATCGTCGTTCTCGCGGGGTTGAACTTCTTCCCCGCCCTGACCCTCGGGCCCATCCTGGAGCATTTCCTGATGCTCAAGGGCATGGTGTTCTAGGGAGTCGAAGAAGTCGAAGGAGCAAATCATGCGCCAGGAAATACGTCTCTGGAGCTTCCCCATTCTGAGCCGAGCGGTGGGAATGGCCTTTCTCAAGCTCGATCCCCGGAAAGAGATCAGAAACCCGGTCATGTTCATGGTCTGGATCGGCTCGGTATTCATCTCCGTGGTCTTTATCGTCGACCTCCTGAACGGAGCGTTCGACCGGTTCAACTTGCAGATCGCCATCTGGCTGTGGTTCACCGTGCTCTTTGCCAACTTCTCCGAGTCAATGGCCGAAATCCAGGGAAAGGCGAGGGCCGACGCCCTGCGGGCCATGCGCACAAAGACGATCGCGCGGCGCCTGCTTTCCAACGGAGCCGAGGAAAAGGTGCCCTCCTCTCAGCTCCGGCTCGGAGACCGTGTGGTATGCGAGACCGGCGACGTGATTCCCGGTGACGGGGAAGTTGTGGAGGGAATCGCCAGTGTCGACGAGTCGGCGATCACGGGAGAATCGGCGCCGGTCATCCGCGAATCGGGAGGCGACCGCAGCGCCGTGACGGGCGGGACAAAGGTGATCAGTGACCGGATCGTGGTCCGCATTACCGCGGAGCAGGGGAAAACCTTCGTCGACCGGCTGATTAGTCTCGTGGAAAACGCGACGAGGCAGAAGACGCCCGGAGAGATCGCCCTCCTCATCCTTCTCTCGGCATTCTCGATCATCTTCCTTGCCGCCGTGGGCACGCTGTGGTTCTTCTCCGATTACAGCGTGAAGCAGTCAGGCACCAGCGCCTTCATCACCACGGCGGTTCTCTTCGCCCTGCTCGTGTGCCTCATCCCGACGACCATCGGAGGGCTGCTCTCGGCGATCGGCATCAGCAGCGTGAGCAGGCTGATCAAGAAGAATGTGCTCGCGCTGAGCGGGCGCGCCGTGGACGCCGCCGGCGACATCGACGTGATGCTCCTGGACAAGACGGGCACCGTGACCATGGGAAACAGGATGGCATCCGCGTTCTATCCGGCAAAGGGCGTGCAGGAGAACGTACTGGCCGAGGCGGCGCTCCTCGCCTCGCTTGCCGACGAAACCCCCGAGGGGAGATCCATCGTGAACCTGGCCCGCCGGAACTATCCGGTGAAGTCCGGAAGCATTGTGGAGATCGGGGGAAAGTTCGTGCCCTTCTCCGCCAAGACGCGCATGAGCGGCGTTGACTTCTCCGATTCGAAACGGAGCATCAGGAAAGGGGCCGCGGAGGCTGTGAAGGACTGGGTGAAATCCGCGGGAGGGAGCTTCCCCGTGGAGGTGGCCAGCAAGGTGAGCGAGATCTCCGCCGAGGGCGGAACGCCCCTGGCGGTGGCGCGGAACAACGAGGTCCTGGGAGTCGTCTACCTGAAGGACGTGGTGAAGGGCGGGATCAAGGACCGTCTCTTCCACCTGCGCAAGATGGGGATCCGCTCGATCATGATCACCGGAGACAACCCTCTGACCGCTGCGACCATCGCGGCGGAAGCAGGCGTCGATGACTATATCGCGGAGGCCACTCCGCAGGCGAAGCTCGAGCGCATCCGGGCCGAACAGAAGAGCGGCCACCTTGTGGCCATGATCGGGGACGGCACCAATGATGCTCCCGCTCTCGCCCAGGCTGACGTCGGCGTCGCCATGAGCTCGGGCACCCAGGTGGCCCGGGAGGCGGGAAACATGGTGGACCTCGACTCCAACCCCACAAAGCTCATCGACATCGTGGAGGTCGGCAAGGAGCAGCTCATGACCCGGGGCGCCCTCACGACGTTCAGCATCGCAAACGACGTGGCCAAATTCTTCGCCATTCTGCCGGCCATGTTCCTGGGACTGTATGCGGCGGCAGGGGGGGTCGGGCCGCTGTGGGCGCTGAACGTCATGCAGCTCGCCTCACCGCAGAGCGCGGTGCTCTCGGCGGTCATATTCAACGCTCTGATCATCGTGGCACTCATCCCCCTCGCGCTGCGCGGGGTGCGCTATCGGGCCATCGGGGCGGCGCGGATCCTGAGGCGAAACCTGCTCGTCTATGGCCTGGGAGGGATCGTCGCGCCGTTCATCGGCATCAAGGCGATCGATCTCATCGTCCATGCGATCGGACTCGCCTGAGAGAGAGGAAAGACATGAAACCCGTGAGAACAGCAATCATCGTGACGATTTTCTGGACCGTGGCGGTGGGCGGCATGTACCCGCTTCTCATGTACGGGGTCGGCGCGGTGTTCTTCCCCGCGCAGGCTCATGGCAGCCTCATCATGAAAGACGGAAAGGTAGCCGGTTCCGCGCTCATCGGGCAGGACTTTTCCAGCGACGTCTACTTTCACCCCCGTCCGTCGTCGATCAAGTACGATGCCTCCAACTCGGGGGCCAGCAACTGGGGATGGACGAGCTCGGATTTGAAAAAGGCGTTCACTCAGAACAAGTCGGACTGGCAGAAAGCGAACGGAAACAGCGAACCGCCGCAGGACATGGTCATGGCCTCCGGCAGCGGGCTGGACCCGCACGTCAGCCCGCAGGGCGCGGAGCTCCAGGCGCCCCGGGTCGCTGCGGCACGCCATCTCTCGTCGGATGACGCGGCAAAGCTGCTCACTCTGGTACGCAGTTTCGAGGAGGCGCCGCAGCTTGGCTTCCTCGGTGAGCCGCGGGTGAACATTCTAAGACTGAATATTGCCTTGGACCGGCAGTTCCCCGGGAAATGACAATGTGAAACCGGCGGTGCGCAGGGCGCCCACAGGGGACGGCGCCCCCGCACCCCTATCCGCTGCGCTCGCAGCTGCGATACCCTCTTCGAGGAGCTCGTCAAATGTCAGTCGACGGTGAACAGCGCCCCGATCCCGACGCCCTGTTGAGGATGATCGAGAAGCAGCGCGAGGGAAAAGGGAAAATCAAGATCTTCTTCGGCATGGCTGCCGGCGTGGGAAAAACCTACGCGATGCTGCTGGAGGCAGAGCGCAAGAGGCAGGAGGGGACCGATGTCGTCATCGGGTACCTGGAGAGCCACCGGCGGCAGGAGACTGACGCTCTGGCCTCCAGCATCGAGCTGATCCCGCGGATGACGCTCTCCTACCGCGGCAAGTCGCTCCAGGAAATGGACACTGACGCCATTGTCGCGCGAAAGCCTCAGCTCGTCCTGGTGGACGAGCTGGCGCACACCAACGCGCCGGGCGCCAGAAACCGCAAGCGCTACCAGGACGTCCTGGAGCTCACCGAACACGGCATCGACGTTTTCACCACAGTGAACGTTCAGCACCTCGAGGGGTTCGCGGACACGGTGGAGGAGATCACCGGGATCACCATCACCGAGCGCATTCCCGACTCGGTCTTCGACGTCGTCGACCAGGTCGTGCTCATCGATATCTCGCCCGAAGAGCTTCTGAAACGGCTCTCCGAAGGGAAAGTGTACCTCGGCGACAGGGCCGAGGCGGCCGCGCAGAACTTCTTCAAGAAGAGCACCCTGGCGGCCCTCCGGGAGATGGCGCTGCGCCACACGGCCCTGCTGGTCAATCACCAGCTCAGCGACATGCTGCAGGAAGGCCCGCGCCAGGGCGCCGCCACCACGGGGGAGCACCTTCTGGTGGCCGTCAGCCCAAGCCCGAACTCCGCCCACCTCGTCCGGTGGACCCGCCAGCGTGCCTTCAATCTCAAGGCGGAATGGACGGCGCTGTTCGTGGACACCGGTTCACCGCTCGGGGAGGCGGCCCAGGAATCGCTTCGAAAAAATATGAACCTCGCCCGACAGTTGGGGGCGGCGATGGTGACGGTTCCCTCTGACAATGTACCCCTCGCGGTCATCCGATATGCCCGCGGCAACTCGATCACGGAGATCGTCGTCGGGAAATCCGGCATGGTCGGCCGGGCTTTCCTCCGCAGGCGGACCATCGCTGAACAGATCATGAAAATGAGCGGCGACATCGACGTTGCCGTGGTCCAGGAAAAGGGGGTGACACTCGGGAGACCCCGGGTGCGCCTCACCTCCTACCTGCGGGCCGAGCGCGCTTCGATTGCCAAGATGATCCTTGTCATTGCGGCGGTGACAGTCGTCAACCTCCTCGCCCTTCCCGTCATCGGATACCGCTCCGCCTCCATCCTCTATCTCCTGTCGGTGATCGCCCTTGCCTTCTTCACGGACCAGCTTGCGGTCCTGATCGCCGCGGCAACGAGCGCCCTTCTCTGGGATTATTTCTTCCTGCCACCCCGGTTCACGTTCCTCATCACGAAGCTGGAAGACGTGCTGATGTTTTTCCTCTACTTCGTGACGGCCGCCGCGCTGGCCTTTCTCATGTCGCGGTTGAGGCTGAACCAGCGGATGTTGAGCGTGCGAGCGCGTCGGATGAGCCTGCTGCTGGACTTTTCCCAGTCCCTCTCCCGGCAGACCTCCCTGGATGGCATCGTGTCGGCGGGCCTGGAATATGTCGCCCGCTATCTCGAGGTCGAGGTGATCGCGTTTCTCCCCGAGGCGGGGGGAGGGCTGCAGCGCGTTCCCCACAGCCTCGGCGGGATCGAAGTGGACGAGAAAGAGCAGGGGGTGGCGCGCTGGTGCTTCGACAGCCGCACACCGTGCGGGAAGTACACCGACACGCTCCATATGGCGAGCTATCACTACATCCCGCTTCTCACCTCCGCCGCGGCCGTCGGCGTGCTGGGAGTGCGGCTCCTGAAAGACGCGGCGTGGCTGCCGGACCAGGAAGGCTCCCTGCAGATGCTCGGCCGCACCCTCTCCCTTTCGATAGAAAGGGAGCAGCTGTCGGAGGATAACCGCCGAAACCTGATGGCCCGGGAGTCGGAGCGGCTCGGCCGCGTCCTGCTGAACACCGTCTCCCACGAGCTGCGCACGCCGCTCACCACGATCAAAGGCTCGATCACGGCGCTCATGGACTCGGTCACCGGCAGTGATCAGGAGGCGCGCGCCACGCTCCTCTCTGAGACGCTCACCGCGGTGGACAGGCTGAACGCAATAGTGGAAAACCTGCTGAGCATGAGTCGGCTGGAGTCGGGCATGCTGCGCCTGAAACGGTCTTCGACGGACGTGATGGACCTCGCATCGGTGGTTGCCGACTCGGCACGCCGGCAGTCCGGCGATCATCCCCTCACCATCAGCATCGAGGACGATATTCCCCTGGTCTCCCTGGACTTCATTCTCATGGTGCAGGTCCTCGCGAATCTGCTCGGCAATGTCGCCGCTCACACGCCTCCGGGAACCCCGGTCCAGCTCAGCGTGGAGAAAGCGGGAGACGGGATCAGCATCACCGTGGCGGACAAGGGGCCCGGCGTCGATCCCGAGGAGCTGCCGCACCTCTTCGAGACTTTCTTCCGGGGCAAGAAAGCCGCGACCGGAGGTGTGGGTCTCGGTCTT
>JBEKTX010000169.1:0-8948 GCA_049515615.1 Spirochaetia bacterium | reverse complement strand
CGTTTGACTGGATCGACGATTTTTCAGTGACGGTCTTCTCCTGCGACCACAATCTTGTGAAGCCCGAACCCGCGATCTACCGTCTGTGCCTGGACCTCCTCGGGAAGGAGCCGGAGGACTGCGTATTCCTCGACGATACTCCCGTGAACGTGGTGGGTGGACGTGCGGCAGGAATCCCAACCCTTCTTTTCCGCTCAGCAGAGGAGGCTGCGCCGGTACTGTCCGGAACGTGGGGACTGCCGGTGAGGAGCCTCACTGACGGGACACTCGCCTGAGCGACTGGCGCTGACCGATCGCTCGTAGCAAAACGGCTCTCTGCACACTCGTAATTGTATACTCTGATTGAAAAACCACATCGTTGAAGAGATCGCAGGCAAGGTTCGGGGACAGTCTGGCAAGAAGAATCCAGATATATTGACATTTTTATCACGATATCTTAGGATTGTATTGTGAATCCATTCACGAATTGGAGAAGATTATGGAAATAAGAGCGCGTGCACGGCCAATCGACGAGGTCATCTCGAAATACCCGAAATCACGCGAGCAGCTGATCTCCATCCTCCAGGAGGTACAGTCCGAGCACGGTTACCTCTCGCGGGAAAGCATCAACAGGATCTCAAGCTACCTGAGCCTTCCCTCGTCGAAGATTTTCGGCGTGGCAACATTCTACAACCAGTTCAGGCTGAATGCCCCCGGCCGAATCCAGATCGCCATGTGCCGGGGTACGGCGTGCCACGTGAAAGGCTCCCTCAACCTCCTGGATGCATGCCGGCAGCTTCTCGACATCGAAGTTGGAGAGACGTCGAAGGACGGGCTTTTCTCCCTGGAGACCGTGGCGTGCCTGGGCTGCTGCTCGATTGCTCCCGCCATGATGGTGAACGGCAGGTTCTTCGGCCGGCTGGACAAGAAGCAGCTCGAGTACCTGATCGACTCCTGGCGGGCCTCGGAGAGGGTGGAGGAATGAGCAGGGTATATATCGGGATGGGAACCTGCGGTCTGGCCACCGGCGCAGGAGAGGTGAAAACCGCGGTGGAGAAATGGGCAGCCGTCCGGGCGGCGACGGTGAACATCATCCCCACGGGTTGCATTGGTTACTGCAAGGCGGAGCCGATCATGGACGTGGTCGCTGACTCGGGACACAGGGTGTCCTATGGCAATGTGACTCCCGAGGTCGCGGGATTCATCCTGGACGAGGTGATCGTGCGGAAGAACTACAAGCTGGACGGGCTGCTCGGACAGTTCCGCAACGGCACCGCCGTCCTGCCGGGGATTCCTCTGATCGAGGAACACCCCTATTTCCGCAAGCAGGTGAAGTACGTTCTCCGCAACTGCGGGGTAATCGACCCGGAGTCCATCGAAGACTACCGCGCGCATGGCGGCTTTGCGGGCCTGGACCGCGCGATGGGCCTGAGCCCGCAGGAGGTCATCCAGGAGATCACCCGCGCGGGCCTGCGCGGACGGGGCGGAGGCGGGTTCCTCACGGGAAGGAAATGGGAGCTCGCGCAGGCAGCGAAGGGCGTGAAGAAGTACGTGATCTGCAACGCCGACGAAGGCGACCCCGGGGCGTTCATGGACCGCTCCATCCTCGAAGGAGACACGTACGCGGTCCTCGAAGGCATGGTGATCGCTGGCTACGCGATCGGCGCCGGCGAGGGAGTCATCTACTGCCGCGCCGAGTACCCGCTGGCAATCGAACGCATCAACAAGGCGATCGATGTCATGAAGTCCGAGGGTATCCTGGAAAAGCCGATGAGGGACGGGTTCACCTTCGCCCTGCGCGTAAAGAAGGGCGCCGGCGCATTCGTCTGCGGCGAGGAGACCGCGCTCATGGCATCCGTGGAGGGCCGGCGGGGCATGCCCCGGCCCCGTCCTCCTTACCCGGCGGTTTCGGGGCTTTTCCAGAAGCCGACCATCGTGAACAACGTGGAGACAATGGCGAACGCCTCCCACATCATGCGCGAGGGCGCGGAGAGCTTCGCCGCCATGGGCACGCAGAACTCGAAGGGCACCAAGGTTTTCGCCCTTACCGGGAAGGTAGCGAACGCGGGCCTGGTGGAGGTGCCCATGGGCATCACCCTGCGCGAGATCGTTTTCGACATCGGCGGCGGCATCCCCGGCGGGAAGGCATTCAAGGCGGTTCAGATCGGCGGTCCTTCCGGCGGGTGCATCCCGGCCGAGCATCTGGACATCACAATTGACTACGAATCGCTCAAAGCGGTCGGCGCGATGATGGGATCCGGCGGGCTGGTCGTCATGGACGAAGACACCTGTATGGTGGACATGGCCCGCTACTTCACGGCCTTCATCACCTCGGAGTCGTGCGGCAAGTGCATTCCCTGCCGCGAGGGAACCCAGAGGCTGTACGAGATCCTGGATTCGATCGTTTCTCCGTACACGAAGATGCCCGACGAGGAGGAAAACCTCCTCCGATTCAATCGGGTTCTGAACATGGAGGGCCTCGCCCAGGTCATCAAGGACACCTCCCTCTGCGGGCTGGGACAGAGCGCGCCCAACCCGGTGCTCTCCACCCTTCGTTTCTTCCGCAGGGAGTACGAGGCTCACATCTATGACAGGAACTGTCCCGCGCACGCGTGCAAGGGCCTGCTCACCTACGCGATCGACACCAATGCATGCACGGGCTGCACGCTGTGCGCAAAGAAGTGCCCCACTGCCGCGATCGTGGGTGAGAAGAAGAAGGCGCACTACGTCGTGGACGAAAAGTGCATCCGCTGCGGCACCTGCCGCGACGTGTGCCGTTTCAGCGCCGTGAGCGTGAATTGAAGGGCGAGGAGACACAACCATGGTCAATCTGACGATCAACAACAGGAAAACCGAATCGGCACCGGGCACTTCGATCCTCGATGCCGCACAGGCGGCAGGGGAGAAGATCCCTACCCTCTGCTATATCAAGGAAGTGTTTCCCAGCGGCGCCTGCCGGATGTGCGTCGTCGAGGTCAAGGGCAAGCCCGCCCTCGTTCCCTCCTGCGCCTTCCCCGTGGAGGAAGGGATGGAGGTGCAGACACAGAGCCCCCGGGTGATCAACGCACGGCGCACCATCATCCAGCTCCTGCTGGCGAGCCACCCTTTCGACTGCCTGACCTGCCCCAAGAACGGCTACTGCGAGCTGCAGTCGCTGTCCTCGGAATACGGGATCGACCGGGTTCCCTACAAGGGCAAGACCCGTCACCACTACACCGATTTCTCATCCCCTTCCCTCATACGGGAGCCCGACAAGTGTATCCTCTGCGGGCGCTGCGTGCGTATCTGCGAGGAGATACAGGGAGTGGCGGCCATCGATTTCACGCGGCGCGGTTTCGACACGATGGTCCTGCCTCCCTTCGAGATGGACCTCAGCGAGACGACCTGCGTGAACTGCGGACAGTGCACACTCGCCTGCCCGACCGGCGCCCTGCACGAAGTGCGGGCCGTGGAAAGAGTTATCCAGACCCTCCAGGAGGGCAAGAAGCACCTCGTGGCCCAGGCGGCTCCGGCCATCCGTGTATCCCTGGGAGATTTTTTCGGCCTTTCTCCGGGCACGAACGTCACGGGCAAGGTTGCCGCCGCGCTGAGGCGCATGGGGTTCCGCCAGGTCTTCGATACCGACTTTGCCGCCGACCTCACCATCATGGAAGAGGGCACCGAGCTGGTGAGCAGGATCAGGAAAAACGAGAAACTGCCGCTGTTCACCTCCTGCTGCCCCGCGTGGGTGAAGTATGCGGAGATCTACTATCCCGAGCTGCTGCCAAACATCTCCACGTGCAAGTCGCCGCAGGAAATGATGGGCGCGACGATCAAGAGCTACCTGGCTCAGACGCAGAACATCGACCCCAAGGACATCTTCGTGGTCTCTGTCATGCCGTGCACGGCCAAGAAGTTCGAGGCCCAGAGGCCCGAGCTTTCCAGCCAGACGGGCATCGCCGACGTGGATGCGGTCATCACCACCCGGCAGCTCCACCGCATGATGCAGATCTTCGGGATCGATTTCGGCAGCCTGGAGGAGGAGGACTTCGATCGTCCCTTCGGGGCGCCCACGGGCTCGGGTGACATCTTCGCCGCCTCGGGCGGCGTCATGGAGTCCGCGCTGCGCACCGCGTACTATATGCTGACGGGCACGGACCTGGAAACGGTGGACTTCGAGGATGTGCGCGGCATGAGCGGGGTGAAGGAAGCGGCGGTGACCATCGCCGGGCGGACCATCAGGCTCGCCGTGGCAAACCGGCTGGGCAACGCGCGGCAGATTGCCGAACGGGTGAGGCGTGGCAACGCGCCCTGGGACTTCATCGAGATCATGGCCTGCCCCGGCGGCTGCGCGGGCGGCGGCGGGCAGCTCTTCGGCTACGATCCCGAACGGGTGCAGAAGCGGATCATATCTATCTACTCGCTGGACAAGACCCGCGACGTGCGCATGTCGTACAAGAACCCCGCCATCACGGCGTTGTACAAGGAGTACTTCGGGGAGCCGGGATCGCACAAGGCGCACGAGCTCCTGCACACAAGTTATGAGCCCCGTGCGGTTGCGAAGTGACTGCTCTGCGAGCGGCTCAACTTCACCAAACCGGGATTCCCGTGTAGAGTTTCAGAGGAGGCTGGCAGTGGCGCGAATACTCATCGTCGATGACGATACGGACCTTCTGGAAGGCCAGAAGCTGTTTCTCGAGAAGCACGGATACATCGTACGGACCGCCCTCAGCATCGAGGACGGACTGGCGCGGGCCCGCGAGTCGGCGCCGGACATGATCATTGCTGACCTCATGATGGAGCACTACGATTCCGGGTTCGTATTCAGCAAGAAAGTTCGGGATCTTCCCGGGCTGGAGAAGGTCCCCATCCTGATGCAGACGGCCGCCCCACGAAAGATGGGATTCACATTCGACGCCGGCGCCTCCCCGGGCCGGGAATGGATGAAGGTGGACGAGGTGCTCACGAAGCCGGTCCCTCTCGAGCACCTGCTGGGCAAGATCGAACAGTACCTTTCCTCAAAGGCCCGGCATGACTGATTTCGGATCCGCGGTGCGCCCGCTTCCGGGCGACATTCTGAGCGCCGCCTCCCTCGCCGGCCTGGGCCACGAACCTGTCCGGGTGCTCGTGATCGATGCGGAGCAGGGGATGCGCGAAGGACTCCGGCGGATCCTCGATCGCCGGGGCTGCATCGTGCGCACCACGGCCGACGGCGAGAGCGCCCTGCGGCTGCTCGCCGAGTCACCGTCCGAGGTGGCCCTCGTGCCCCTGTCCTTGCCCGGCATGGAGGGGTCTGCGCTTACCGAGCAGATCATCAGGCGCTTCGGCGGCCGGACCGTGGTCGTGATCACTTCCGCGCGCACATCCGTGGAGGCGGCCGTGGAGGTGACCCGTCAGGGCGCCTTTGACTTCCTTGCAAGGCCCAGCAGCCCGGAGAACCTCATCTGCGTGGTGGAAAGGGCGGCTCAGCAGGGACGAATGGTCCGGGAGCGCGAGAAGTACCTCTCCGAGCTCGCGGGGGAGCGCAACCTTTCGCGCCAGATGATCAACTCGATGCACGAAGGGGTCGTGGTGCTCAACATCCGACGCGAGCCCGTTCTCATGAACCCTCGTGCCGAGCATTTCCTGGGAACCCATTTCCGCGACGGAATGAGCCTGTCGGATCTCTTTCCGGACCTGGATACCGCGGCCGCCATCGAGGCGGTGATCGACTCGGCATCTGAACGTCCCGAGTGCCGGCTCGTCCAGCTCAACGGCGGCCAGAGGCGCCTTCAGGGCAGCGTCTCTCCGCTCCTTCGCAACGGGGAAGCCGGGGGCGCGATCGTCATCCTCAGCGACGTGACCGACACGTGGAAGGCCGAGCAGGACAAGAACATGTTCGTCTCCATGGTGGCCCACGAGCTGAAGAGCCCACTGTCGGCGATCATCAATTACCTGAACGTCATCCTCACCGGGATGTTCGACGACAACCCGGCAAAGGTCCGCGGGATGCTGGAGCGCTGCAAGGTGCGCGGTGAGGCCCTGCTGGACCTCGTGCGGGACCTCCTCTACATCAACAGCCGGGAAGTCGGCAAGGTCGAGCGCACCATCGAGCCGCTGGATCTCAAAGGGGTGATCGCTTCCCAGCTGGAGTTCTTCAAGGTCAAGGCGGACGCGCGCGGCATCCACATGCAGCTGGACGCGCCGCAGGGCCCTTGCATGGTCAAGGCGGACCGCGGCGACCTGGACCGCATCTTCATGAACCTCATTTCCAACGGCATCAGGTACAACCGCGACAAGGGCAGTCTCAGCGTGCGCATCACCGCGGCGGGCCCGGCGTGGGAGATTGCCGTGGTGGACACCGGCATCGGCATGAGCGATGCCGAGCAGGCGGGCATATTCCAGGAGTTCTACCGGGTGAAAAACCACAAGACTTCGGGCATCGCCGGCACGGGGCTCGGCCTCGCGACCGTGCGGCGCGTGCTTGCCGGTTACAACGGCCGCGCGGCCGTACAATCCCGGCCCGATGCGGGCTCCACCTTCACTGTAACATTCCCCCGGGAAGGCTGATGACTCGGGTCCCGCGCGGGATCGGCGCGCTCTCCCTCGCGGGCCTCTTCGGGACTCTCTCCACGACGATGTCCAAGAGCCCTGTGCTCCCCCTGTTCGTGAAATCGCTCTCAGGGAGTGAGACGGTGATCGGGTTGATCGCCGCAATCTCTCCGTTTGCGGGCGTCCTGTTCAGCTTCCCGGTCGGCATGCTGGCCGACAGGTGGGGAAAGAAGAGGCTCCTGACGGTCGCTGCGGGCGTCCAGCTTGCCGCTCCCCTCCTGTACCTCCTCGTGCAGAATCCCTTCTGGTTCATACCTCTGAGATTTTTCCACGGCATCGCCACCGCCATACTGGTGCCCGTGGCATCAGCTTTCATCCTCGATGCCTATCCCGAGAAAAGGGGAGAAAAGCTGGGGCTGTACTCTTCGGCAACGCTCGTCGGTCGCACGCTCGCCCCCCTTCTCGGGGGCGCAATCATTTCCTGGTTCTTGTACCTCGGGGGGGCCCTCCCGTATCGGGCCGTCTACGTGGCCGCCTTCGTTCTTGCGATCCCCGCCTTGTTTCTTGTGCTCTGCCTTCCGGGAGATGAACATCGGGCCGCGGAAGGCGAAAGGCCGCCCCGGGTCACACCGTCGGACTTCGCCCGGGGCCTGGCGGACTTTCTGCGAAACAGGAGGCTTCTGGGCACCTCTCTGGTAGAGATGGCGACCTACTTCGCCTATGGTGTGCTGGAGACCTACCTCCCGCTTTACCTTTCCGGCCTGCGCGTTCCCGCCTACCAGATCGGCATGGTCTTCTCGCTCCAGATCCTCTCCATCGCCCTCACGAAGCCGTTGTTCGGGAAGCTGGCCGACACGATCGGCCGCAGGGTCCAGATCCTGGCCGGAATCGTCCTGCTGGCGGCAGCCACTGCCGCGATACCCATGGTGACCGGATTTATCGTCCTCACGCTGGTGAGCGTGCTTTTCGGACTGGCCGTTTCCATTTCCACCGTGGCCACCAGCTCGTACGTCGCAGAAGTCGTGAAGACAGAACAGATCGGGGCGTCGTTGGGCGGCCTGAGCTCCATCATGGACATCGGTCACTCCTCGGGCCCGTTCGTGGCGGGGTTCATCATCACGGCAATGAGCGTCGGAGCTGGGTTCTTCGCCGCGGCGTCGGTGTGCGTGATCGCTTCCCTTTTCTTTGCGGCGCTTGTGATGCGAAGAGACCATGCGGCGGCACGCGGGACGACGTGACAAAGCCTCCCCAGGAGTGACCGGTGTTCGAATGGTAGGGCAGGTGCCGCGCGATGTACGAAGCGGTCTAAATCGTTATTACAGGAACTGGGCAACTGCAGGAAGACACCTTAGCCACGGATAGGAGAAAAGCTCCTGATGTTCCGAAGAGGGGAACAAAGATGATAGACAAGTTTTCTTTCGGGTCGATTCGGATCGATGGGGTCACGTATGAACACGACGTGGTGATTGAGCACGGGGATGTTCGCAAACGGAAGAAGAAGGCTTCTAAGGAATTGCGCAATGAGTTCGGCCATACGCCACTCTCCATTGCCGAGAACATACCTTGGGGTTGCCGCTGCATCGTGGTGGGTACCGGAGCCAATGGAGCACTGCCCGTCATGGACGAAGTCCGGAGCGAGGCCATCAGGCGCGGCGTCGAACTGGTCGTCGCCCCGACAGAGCAGGCCGTTGAACTTCTGAACAAGCAGCCAGAGGACACAAACGCGGTGTTGCACATCACCTGTTGAGCCCACGCCATTCAAAAACGAGATATGACCATCACCGGCCAGGGTTAACCACCATGAACATGGGGAAATGGTAACTTTTCCCTTTTCCCGACATATTCCTGGACTGAGCCTGGAGGTTCTGAATGATGCGGATATCGCGGCGCATGGCGCTGTTTTTTTTGCCTTTCCTAACTCCTATCAGGCTATTGTCGATGCTTTTAATGATAAAGCTCTCGCTTATGCGGCTGAGTAGTTACAAAAAAGAAATGAATTATTTCACATTGATCATCATTTTGTCCGCGTCTTTTTTTTATTTTTGTCTTTTAGAAGCTGACACAGGAAGAGCTGGCAAGGCGGATCAAGACGACGAAGTCGGCGATTTCTCGGCTCGAGAACAGCTCGGGGGGAGCACGACTCGAGACTCTTGGCAAGGTGGCACAGGCTCTTGGTAAGGAGTTGGTGATAAAGTTTCGGTGACACCCGCGCTGCACCTGGCCCGCCGCCGTCGATGCGCGCCGATCCCAGCAGGCCTTCCGGGAATCGGTGCCCCCTCAACCAAGTGCTTGTGCCTGATAGCATGAGCTGATCCAACCCGGGCATGCTTCCCTCCGGCTGTCTCGATTCTGCAACTCAAGACTACCGGATTTTGCTGCCCGGGATGGGCCAATTGGCTTCAAAGCCCGGCTTTTTCGGCCAGCACGTTCGCAGCGGCAATGCGCACGTAATTCCGGTC
>JBEKTX010000168.1:0-9339 GCA_049515615.1 Spirochaetia bacterium | reverse complement strand
GAAAAGGTCGGCATGAGGAGGCTGCTATGAAGACACTCAACCTGGTCTTGTTCGTCTCGTTCGGCGCTGTTGCGGCATTTGCCGGTCCTACCGCCACAGATATTGCATACGTGAACAAGTACAAGGACGCGGCCTTTGCGGCAGGTGATCTGAAACCATTGAAGGTTTGGAGCGACCAGAAGCTCTATAAACTGCCCGACGCAACATTGATGTGGGTGTTTACGAACGGATATACGGTGGTCGAAACGCCGGAGAAGGTAGGCATCCGCATCGTTTCTCAGGGCGGAAAGGAGATTACACGGACTTTCGAGTTGCCAAGTGGTCGAACGTGCTCGGTGGAAAACCGCGAACGCGTCGTATGGGGGCTGATGCCGCTGCCAGGACGATTCGCCTTGCGGATTTCCGAGGGAGAGTTGTGCTGCTGGATTTCTGGGCAAGTTGGTGTCAGCCCTGCATGAAGAGGCTTCCTGATACTGAGGCGCTCTATCAAAAGCTCAAGGGCCGGGGGCTGGAAGTGTTCGGGATAAACATCGAAGGTGACACGTCCAGGGCTGAGGGTGCGGTGAAATCACTCGGGCTCACCTTTCCTGTGCTTATGGGCGAACCGGATGAGCACGGAAGGTTCAATTGGACCAGCAGGCAGATCACGGACTACAGGATCAACGCCATTCCCACCATGTTCCTGATAGACAAACAGGGGGTGATTCAGAAGGCAGGGGACGTGAAGGAGGAAGACGTGGAGAAGTGTCTCAGCCAGTAAGAGGCGAAAAATCCGGCGTTCCCGCTGTGTAGCGGATCAGAATGTTGATCAAAAAAAGAGAGGTGGAGCCGTGGATCAACAGCAATTCGACAGGCTTTCGCACGAGATCGGCTTCAGGAAAATCGAGAATGCGTCCTGGGGAGTGCGCCGGGGATACTGGCTCTCTCTGCAGACCGCGGCAGAGGATCTCCTGACGCTGCGGACGGCGGTAGTTGGCAAGGAAAAGGAACCGCAGAAGCAACTAGACTCCTGGCTCGCCGTAGCCCAGTACCAGGGAAAGGTAAAAGAACATTCAGACGCCGACGGCAGCATCTCGGCCTCCCTCCCCGTTGTCAGCGCATCTTCTTCCGACATCGACGGCTTTCTCGACGCACTCGTGGTGAAGCTTGAAGAGTTGGGTCTTCGGCCAGGCTGCTTCAACTGCAACGAGGCCATCCACGCGCCCGCCGCGCTCGTGAATGGGGCTGCCTTCGGCCTGTGCGATGCCTGCTACAACAAGCTGCAAGCTGTTCGCGACGCAGCGCTGCGGGAGCGAAAGCGAGCGCCCGTATCCGTCGTGCGAGGGTTTCTGGG
This sequence comes from Spirochaetia bacterium, assembly GCA_049515615.1. Lineage (GTDB taxonomy): Bacteria > Spirochaetota > Spirochaetia > SZUA-6 > Fen-1364 > Fen-1364. The sequence goes on along the minus strand of JBEKTX010000168.1, from coordinate 8,006 downwards.
AGCCCTCGTGGGAGGTCTTCTCGGCTCAGCCGTCTGGATCCTCATCGGCTCCATTGGCTTTTATGCAGGCATCGCAGGGCTCGCAATAGCCTGGGCTGCATTCACGGGATACAAGCTTCTCAAAGGCCCGCCGAACAGAGCCTCTCCGTTCGTCATCGGTGCATCGATCATTCTCTCCGTGTTATTCGCCGAGGCGGCAGGTCTCGTCCTTCAGATCATGAAGGAGGCCGCGGCCCAGAAATATCACATCAGCCTTATCGACGGAATCCGGATCCTTCCTGCGGTTCTTCAGCAAGGGGACGCGACTTCCAGCATACTCCTGAACCTGTCCATTGGCCTCGTTTTCGCGGGGCTCGGATCCTGGCGCTTGCTCCGCACCCTGTACCGCCAGACAGCCGCCCCGATCATCGAAGTGCGCAGAGCGTAGCTCCGACTCTGACGGCGCCTATTGATTTGAAGATCCAGAAAGAAAGAACGGGTCAAAAAACTGGCTGTAGATTGCAGGGATCTGGCTCCCGCCCGTTTCGTCTCGTACGGCGGCCCCCGTCTGCCTGAACACATCCGCGATATCCACCCCGGGAGCGTTCAGATGCCTCAGAAGCTCGCCGGTAAAAACTCCATTCCGCCCCAGCCCATCCTTCGCAACGCTGCCGGCGCTCGTTGCATAGACGATGATGCTGGCCGGAGGTTGGGCATTCACAACAGTGAAACCCCGCGTGCCGGAACGGGACCAGGAGAACGGGTTGTCCCGGCAGGCGTCAAGCACTACCACGTTCAGCTTATTGCTGGAGGACTGCATCGTGTCGAGCACTGATTGCAGCGCGAGCGACTTCTGCTGAAGGAAGCTTGCGCTGGGAATGTCTGCTTCCGTCGGTATGAGATAGTTTGCGCCGCTCGATTGCACCCCGTGCCCGGCGTAGTAGAAGAAACCCACTGCGTCAGCAGAGTTGGAAAGCTGATTGCCAAGTCGAACCACAGCATTCTCCATGGCCGAAATATCAGCGTTCACCAGCAGATCAACCTTGAACCCCAGGCTTTTGAGCTCGTCGGCCATGTCCTGCGCGTCGTTGGTCGGGTTGGTGAGCTTGGTGACATGCGTGTAGGCTCCGTTGCCGATCACGAGGGCAAATCGCGCCCCCCCTTTCTCGTTCAAAGGCTGTATCTTCACGGGGGGCGCCACCGGGGTCACGGCGACGGAAGAAGGCTTCGCGCTTTGGGCGGCTGCTGCGAGTCGCTGGTAGGCCGCGGTTTTCTTCAAGTCGGAGTTCTCCTGGGCCGTCAGGAAGGCCGTCGCTCCGTTGTTGTCCTTCACATTCACGTCGGCGCCGGCCGTCAGCAGCAGGGAGACCACCTCGGCCGCAATCGATCGGGGAGGCGTCCATGGACGACACGCCAGAATGAGAGCCGTATCGCCGGCGTTGTCCTTCGCGTTCACGTCGGCCCCGGCCCTCAGGAGCGTGGCGACCACCTCGGAGCTCGGATTGGAGTAGGCCGCCAGAATGAGAGCCGTATCACCGGCGTTGTCCTTCGCGTTCACATCGGCGCCGGCCTGCGCCAACCTGGAGATGCCAGATGCGTTCGGATTCTGTCGAGCAGCCCACATGAGAGCCGTATCGCCGGCTTCGTCCTTCGCGTTCACATCGGCTCCGGCCTTCAGGAGTGTGGTGATCACTTCGGGATCTGGGTTAGACTGAGCGGCAGCCATCAACAGAGTCCGGCCTATTGTGTATCGAGCATTGACGTCTGCGCCCGGCTGACGAAGAGCCTCCTGTACGGCTTGAGGTGTTCCGGTGCTGGCCAGCTCCCAGATGCCACTCGCAAATATGCGGCCTGCGCTGAGAAGAAGAACCACCAGTGTTATTGTTGCCCGGATTGCGGTCGAACCTCTGGTCTTCAAAGGATGTTCCTGCTCTTTATCCCTGTTCATTTTAAATGCCTCTCCGACAAGATTCGCAAGACAGCCGATTGTGGCAATTCTGACGGCACGAGTCAACAGTTGTTTCTCCCGCGAGAGAGACGGCGCTCTTGTTCCGTTCTGAGCCTTGACCTCGGAGCCGGCCTCCTTGCGCCTACTGTGACGCTGCCTGGAGCTGGCGATAGGCGTCGGATGCTTTCAGCTTTGCATTGCTCTGGGCGAGATCGAGCGCTGTCTGGCCTTCCTTGGTTTTCGCTTTGGGATCTGCGCCGGCCCGCAGGAGCATGAGGATCACATCCGGGTTCTGGTTGAATGCGGCCGCCCAAATCAGTGGGGTCCCGCCGTCATTATCTTGAGCGTTGATATTTGCACCGGCTTTCAGGAGCGTGGCGATCACCTCGGGCGGGTTGCTTACGGCAGCGTACATCAGAGCGGTCCCGCCATCCTTCTGCTGCGCGTTGATATTTGCACCGGCTTTCAGGAGCGTGACGATCACTTCAGAGTTCGGGTTGAAAGCGGCCGCCATCAGTGGGGTCTTGCCATCCTTGTCCGGAGCATTCACGTCTGCGCCATTATTGAGGGCGGCTTGTACCTGCTGTGGCGTGCCGTTCCCTGCGAGCTGGAAGAAGTCCGTCGAGGTGTTTGCCTGGGCATAACCTGCCGATGCCATGACCAATGCGGCTGCAAATGCAGCAGCCGTACATACACTCTTCATCACCATCTCCCTTCGCCTGCCCGTTAAAAATACTGACTGGAAATCAGGACGGAAAGGACTGTTTTCAACGAGGGGATGGCAAATGCGACCTCCCTGCGGCTTGAACTATTGGACGTGATCGGAAAAATGGAATACCGTACCCCAAGGGCGGGTACGAGCGTGAAACGAGCGGTAGTCTTCGATCTGGACGGCACACTGGCCGACACGATCGTCGATCTGGCGGCGGCGGTCGACCGGAGCCTCAGGCGCAGGAATCTCCCCCCGCACGATCTGGCGGCATACCGCCACATGATAGGCGACGGCTTCCGCCACCTTGTTACGCGCGCCCTCCCCCTGGAACTCCGGAACGAGGCTGCCATCGAGGAGCTCAGGGCCGAGGCAGCGGCCTACTACGCAGAACATTGCCTCGACAGCACGGCGCCCTACCCCGGCGTGCCTGAGCTCCTCGCCGCCCTCGCGGAGCGGGGCGTGGCCCGAGCAGTGCTCTCGAACAAACCGCACGAACTCAGTCTCAAGGTCGTCGGCGGCCTCTTTGCGCCCGGATCCTTCGCCATCGTCCGCGGGGAGACGGCCGCCTTCCCTCGCAAACCTGATCCAACCTCGGCCCTCGACATCACTGCGAGACTCGGCGTGTCCCCGGCCGAAACCCTCTATTTGGGCGACTCGGACGTCGACATGGCGACGGCCAGGGCTGCCGGCATGACGGCCCTCGGCGCGGCCTGGGGCTTCCGCGGTACGGACGAGCTCACCGCCGCGGGCGCCGACGCGGTTCTTGCCGTGCCGGGCGAGCTGTTGAAGTATCTCTGATCAAGCCTGAGACCGAGAGACTCTCAGAGGTGGGGGACCTTGACGGATGGCAGCGATTCCTTGGCGGCCTCCGCGGCCTTCCGAGCCTGGGCCGCCGCCTCGTCCTCGAGCTGCTGTTGTTTCTGGGCCACGAAGACATCGATCTGGTCGTAGGGAACAGGAACCTCGACCTCCAGGGGAATTACCACGGGCGTTTCCCAGGTATCCTTTCCGACCAGCAGGGTCACCCAGAGTTTGGCCTTGATGCCGAGGGTTTGAGGCCGGTGCCCCAGGCTCTTCAGGATTCCGGCAAAGGGCAAGCCGACGGCCACCGTCTCGGTGGACGAAGCCCTGGGGACGATCCGGACGAAGTTTTTGTGGGACATATCGAGGACGGGGTTCTTGTCGAGGAAAAAAGACAAATCGGCATGGTCGAGTGCAACGTCGCGCTCGGTCGTGTTGGTGATCTTCACATTCGCGTCGAGGTTGACCGAATCGATCAATGTGCCCGTCGAGAACTGGACTCCCGTGACCTTCAGCCCGGCGTACTCGTACCGACACCTGGCCAGGTAGGTCCGGGCATCGATGTTTTGTTGAACGGTGGCGCAGGAGGTCAGCAGGATCCCTGCCAGACCCAGGAGAAATCGGAAGTTCTTCATCGCACCAGTGTAGTTTGAAACGGGACGGGCTGCCAACTCCCCATCACCGACTTCCGAGTCATGGGGGTTTTCAGTATCATCTCCTGCATGTCTGAGCTTGCTGTCACTGAGCGTCTTGTGGAGACCTTCCCGTTCTTCTCCTCGCTTCCTCACCGGTCCAGAGAGGAGGTTTTCTCCCATGCCGTCAGCAGGAAGCTCGCCCACAAGCAGGTCCTTGCCAGCGGCGGTGCGGAGTGCGCCTTTCTCCCGTTCGTTCTCGAAGGGACGCTGCGCATCTATAAGGCGAGCGAGGCCGGCAGGGAGATCACCCTCTACCGGATCCAGCGGGGGGAGAGCTGCGTCCTTTCAGCAACCTGCATTCTCAACGGCGGCGGCTTTCCTGCGATCGCCGAGGCCGAAGGTGACACGGAAGTAGTCCTCCTCCCGGCGCGGCTCCTCGCCCGCCTGGTGGAGGACAACCCGCAATGGCGGCGGTTCATGTTCGACCTGTACGCGAAACGCCTGGAGAGCATGCTCACCCTCGTCGAGGAGGTCGCGTTTCGTCACATGGATTTGCGCCTGGCCGCGTACCTGGTCCGACAGGCCGGCCAGCGGCAGAAGGTGGTGACAAGGACCCACGGGGAAATCGCCGCAGAGCTGGGGACTTCCCGCGAGGTCGTCACGCGCATCCTCTCCGACTTCGAAGCAGGCGGGCTCATCGGCACCGCAAGGGGCAGGATCCGTATCCACAGGCCGGACGCTCTTCGCGAGAAGGGTGCCCCGTATTCCGTTGTGTGACAGAAGTCACTGATGAGCCTTCCCGCTTCCTCTATCTTCTGAGCCATGAAAGCAAACATGGCGATCCTGGACCGTATTATTCGGGTGGCGCTGGCGGCCCTTGTCGCGGTGCTCTCCTTCACTCACCAGCTTGGGCCGCGGGCGGCCATCGTTCTCGGGGTTCTCACGCTGGTTTTCCTTCTCACCTCGATCGTGGGCACATGCCCGCTGTACATGCTGCTCGGGATCTCGACGAAGAAAAGGGCCGCGCAGTAGACTGCCCGCACGCCGATGAAGATCCTCATCATCGGCGGCGTTGCCGGTGGCGCAACAGCCGCCGCCCGCGCCCGCCGGATCAGCGAGACCGCAGAAATCACGATCGTTGAGCGCGGACCGTACGTCTCCTATGCGAACTGCGGGCTGCCCTATTTCATCTCGCGTGACATCACGAAACGTTCGAAGCTCCTGCTGCAGACACCGGAGGGCTTCGACAGCCGCTACGGCGTGAAGGTCCTCGTGGGGACCGAGGCGCTGGAGATCGATAGGACTGGGAAGCGGGTGCGCGTGCAGGGTCCTGACGGTGAGTCCTGGCTCGCCTACGACTCGCTCATCCTCGCGCAGGGCGGCACGCCCGTGATGCCCCCGGTGCCCGGCATCGACTCCCCGAACGTGTTCCGCCTTTGGACCGTGCCCGACATGGACAGGATCGTCGATTTCATCGAGACAAAGGCACCGGCCTCTGCGCTCATCGCCGGCGGCGGGTTCATCGGCATGGAGATGGCCGAGGCGTTCGTTCAGCGGGGCATCTCCACGACCATAGTGGAGCTCCTTCCCCGGCTGATGTCGACCATGGATCCCGAGTTCGGGAGCATGATCGCCCGCCGCCTGGAGGCCCACGGCGTGAGCGTGCGCACGGGCTCTGGAATCGCGGGGATCGACTCCGGATGCGCCACCGTCGAGCTCAGCGACGGAAGCCGCGTGGCCGGGGCAATCGTCCTGGTTGCCGCGGGGGTGAAGGCAGAGCTCACGCTGGCCCGGAACGCCGGCCTTGCGACAGGCGCCGCGGGGGGCCTGGTGGTTGATGAGCACCTGCGGACGTCCGACCCCTCGATATGGGCGGCAGGAGACATGAACGAGGTTGTTCACAAAGTGTCGGGACGGACGGTCCGGGTACCCATGGCGGGTCCGGCCAGCCGGCAGGGAAGGATCGCGGCCGCCAACGCGCTGGGCATGTCCATGAAATACTCCGGTGCCCTGGGATCGAGTGTCGTGAGAATATTCGACGCCGCGGCGGCCAGCACGGGTCTTTCCGAAACCGCCGCGCGCGCGGAAGGTCTCGACGCGGCAGCGGCCATGGTCGTCAAGGACCATCACGCCTCATATTACCCCGGGGGCAGGGAGGTGGTGCTGAAGCTCGTCTATGACCGTTCGTCGGGCCGGCTCCTGGGCGGACAGGCTTTCGGCGAGGAAGGAGTTGAGAAGCGCATCGACGCGCTCGCCGCGGCCCTGCACGGAAAGATGACCCTGAGCGACCTCGCCGAGATCGATTTCGCGTACTCCCCGCCCTTCTCGTCGGCCAACGATCCACTGAACGTCGCCGCGTTTGCGGGACTGAACGATCTCAGCGGATACGCGCCGCTGGTCGGAGCGAAGGAAGCGTGGAAGCTGCTGGCGGGACCCGACATGGGCACCACGGGGGCGCGGCCCGTCCTGCTGGATGTGCGCAACCTCAACGAGTTCGAGACCTCCCATGTCCGGGGCGCGCTGCACATTCCGGTCGACGAACTTCGCTTCCGCCTGGACGAAGTGCCGAGAGAAGCCCCGATCCTTGTCCACTGTCGTTCAGGGTTCCGCTCCCACCTCGCGCTGCGGATTCTCAAGGAAAATGGATGGATGAATGTGCGCAACATCACCGGCGGCTACATCGCGATGACTGCCCTGGGCGGATTCGAAATCGAGGAATGACGGGCGGCATGCGGCCGCGGAAAGGAATGCTGCATGGCAGGGAACATCGTCAAGGAGAAGATTGCGGCAGGCGCGAAGATCGTGGACGTGCGCACGCCCGCTGAGTTCAAGGATGGCGCCTACCCGGGCGCGATCAACATCCCTCTTGCTCTCCTCCCCCTGAGGATGACGGAGCTTGAACCGCGGAGCGCTCCCCTCGTGCTGTACTGCGCCTCGGGGGCGCGCAGCGGGCAGGGCGCGCGCCTTCTCAGGCAGAACGGCTTCACCGACGTGATCAACGCGGGCGGACTTGACGACATGCCCGTATGAGCGGGAGATGATCAACCCGCGCGGACACGAGCGCGCGCGAAGCTCCTATTCGACGAGCTTATGGGCCAGCGCGTAACGCACAAGGTCCACTGTGGAATCGAGGTCGAGCTTCGTCATGACACGCGACCGGTAGGTGGCGATGGTCGGTGCGCTCACGCCGAGCTCCACGGCGATTTCCTTGATGCCTCGGCCGGATGCGAGGAGACACAGTACCTGGTACTCGCGGTCCGAGAGCAGCTCGTAGGGAGCCGTGTCCGCTGCCCCCCCGAGCTCAGAGGCGAGCTTTTCTGCGAGGGAGGAGGTGACATATTTCCCGCCGCGCGCGATTTTGCGGACCGCGCTCACCAGCTCCGCGGGTGCGCTCTCCTTCTGCAGATATCCGGCCGCTCCGGCCTTGAGCGCGCGGGTGGCGTACTGCTCCTCGGGGTGCATGCTGAGGACGAGAACGGCGGCCCGGCTTCCCCGTGCCTGGAGATTCTTCAGGACATCGAGCCCGTTCATGTCGGGGAGCGTGATGTCAAGGATAATAACGTCGAAGCGCGATGTTGCGCTCTTCTCAAGCATCTCGGCGCCGCTTCCCGCCTCCTCCACGTGCTTGATGTCGGACTGCTGGAGAAGAATCTTCTTCAAACCTTCGCGGAGGATGGGATGATCATCGCAGAGAAGGATTCGCAGCATTTTCCCGGGCTTCCGGCCGGGGTTATTATGGTGCACGGAGCCTGCCCTGAGAAGGGGGCGCCGCGGGCTTTTCAAACGTCACTTCTTCACTTCCACGGCCAGTGAAAGCTTGTTCACCCCGCTGGTGCGGGCGATCTCCAGCACCCGCACCACCAGGTCATAGCGCACGTCCCTGTCCCCCCTGCTGATCACCGGCGCGTTCGGCCGCTTCCCAGGGTGTCGG
>JBEKTX010000167.1:0-9012 GCA_049515615.1 Spirochaetia bacterium | reverse complement strand
AGCATCAATATAAGAAGGAGCACCTCATGAGCGAAGACATTCGATTTCCTGTCGGGAAATTTGCGATTGTCGAGCCAGCGGAAAAAGTCCGAAAGGAGTGCATCGCCGAATACCATAAGGCCCCTGGTCTGCTTCGCGATGCGGTGAAGGGTCTCTCCGCCGAGCAGCTCTCCACAAGGTATCGCCCCGAGGGGTGGACCCTCGCCCAGGTTGTCCATCACCTCGCGGAAGCCGATACGAACGCCTACCCCCGGCTCAAGTACGCCCTGACTGAAAGCACGCCGCCCAATGTCATGGTGGCCCCGCAGGAGCTCTGGGCGGAGCTCCCGGATGCGCGGTCAGTGGCAATCGAGGGATCACTCGCGATGTTCGAGGCAATCAGGCTCAGGTGGGCGGAGGCATGGGAGTCGCTCTCAGAGAAGGATTTCAGGCACCAGTGGAGACACGCGCGGTTCGGCCTGGTGACTGTCGATTTCCTGCTCCAGCAGTACGCGTGGCACGCCCGCCATCACACGGCGCACATCACCTCTCACCGGAAGCGCATGGGCTGGTAGGAGCGGAAGCCGGCAGCCCCGCGCCCCCACAGGACATAGGCGATGTTGGTCGCCACCGCGCCGTAGCAGACCACGGACGCCCAGCCCACCAGCTCGATCCGATCCAGGCGGAACCCGCGAAGGTCCCGCAGGGCCAGGGGAAGGGACATCACCGCGCTCATCGCGACGAGCACCGTGGTGTTGGCTTGGGTATGGGATGCTGAGCCCTCGTCGCATCGATGAAGGAGTGAGGATCCTTGCCGAACACCTGCAACTTGCGAACTCACGCCAAACCAGATAACATCAGGGGCGGAGGGGCCCATGAAAAAGGCGTTGTTCATCGTGACCCTGGTCCTGATCCTGGTGCTGCTGGCAGGCTGCGCGCCGGGGATCAACGAGCTGTCCAACGTGCCCAGCCGGACGGGAGTTGTGGCGGGATTCTGGCGCGGCCTGTGGAACGGCGCTATCTCACCGGTGACCTTCATCGTCTCTCTGTTCAACAAAGGCGTGCAGATCTATGACGTCCATAACGACGGCGGGTGGTACAACTTCGGCTTCATCCTGGGAATCTCCGCGGTGTTCGGCGGGGGCGCCGGCAGCGCGCGGCGCAGACGTCGCCGGGACTGAGGTCACTCGTGCTGGATTCTGAGATCAGGATCCCCGGGCCGCTCCGCCTGATCCACGGAGAGACCGCCACCCTCTTCGATATCCTGCTGGTCTACGTGGTGGGCATCGTCTTCGGACTGCTCGCGCTGGTTTTCGCCTCCACTCGCGTGGAGGCGCTGCCGGTATGGAAGGCCGCGCTGCTCTTTATTCTGGCCGCGGATGTCAGCGGCGGGGCGATGGCTGGTTTCACGGCCGGAACGGATGCGTACTACGGAAACCGGCCGGGCCTGCGGTGGGGCTTCATCTTCATTCACTTCATCGAGCCGGGGCTTCTCTTTCTCCTCTTCGACGGCAGGATTGCGTACTGGGTATTCCTGTACGCCTTCACCGTCGCTGCGGCCTCACTGGTCAACATCATCCCGGGAAGGGCGCGCCAGCAGGGCGCCGCGGCGGCGCTTGTCGTCATCGGGAGTGTGATTCTTCTGCCCATCGGGTTGTCCACGCCTTTCCTTGCATGGTTCGGGCCGGTCTACATGCTGAAGCTCATCCTCGGTTTCGCGGTCCGCCGTTCCGTGCAGCATTGGCAACCGTGATGGAGAACGTCGTCTACCAGGAGATGTCTCCCGAGGAGCGCATGCTGGACTGGCGCATTACGCGGCAGGTGATGGCGGACGCGGTTCTCATGAACACCCTGCATGCCAGCCAGGCCGAGGGAGAGAAACATGCCGTTATCGCCCTGGTGGAAAATGGCGAGCTCAAGGAGACCTACGTGAGCCCGGAACAGGCCGTGAAGAAAAACTTCCCTTTCAATCCGGTCACGCAGGCCTTCGATTACTACGACGTGCAGAACGGAGTCTGCCTGCTCATCGTGCGGGATGGCAAGGCGGTCGTCTCCCTGAACAGCATCCGATGAGCGCGCGCGCTCACGGATTGAGCGTGCCCCAGGTCACGGAGTCAACCCCAAAGGCCTCTGTCAGGGTTTCTAAAAGCCCGGGCAGGTCCGGCCCGGGCATCCCCGCAACGGTCGAAGGACTCACCGTCACGACGAGCTGGTCGGCAAATCCCGCAGTAAGGAATGCCCGAAGCACCCTCGCGCCCCCCTCAACCATGAGGCTGGAAATCCCTGCGCCGCCGAGTGACCCCAGGACTTCGTAGAGATCAAGCCCACCAGGACCGCGGCTCACGCGGAAGAGCCGGGCCCCTTTCTCTGTGAGCGCGGCGGCCTTCTCCGCGGCGGCCTTCTCCGCGGCGGCAGCGCCCCCGGCCTCACGGGCGTGAAAGACCCATGGTTTCTTGTCCTCCCGCGCCAGCAGCCGTGCGCTGAGCGGGAACCGCAGCCGGGAATCGAGGACCACGGGCTGGGGCTGGGGAGGCGGTGGCGGACTCGGCAGGAGCCTCACGGAGAGAAGCGGATCGTCGTTGAGCACGGTCTGGATGCCGACGAGAATCGCATCGTGCGCGGCGCGGAGGCGATGCGTGAGTGTCATGGATTCCGGGCCGCTGAGGAGAAGCGGCGTGCCGTCCTCCCGGGCAATTGCGCCGGATGCCGATTGGGCCCAGCTCAGCGTGACGACGGGAAGCGGATCCCTCCGCATTCGCGGGCCCCTGCGCATGCGGAGGACCCCGAGAACGGCGGCCATGATCCGGCCCCCGCCGGTGTCAGCCGGGGTCATTTCTTTCTGCAGACCGTCACGCCGTCCCTGATAGGCAAGATCACCGACTCGAGGTCAGTCCGGGAAAAGACCAGCTTGTTGAACGCGCGCACCGCCTCGGTCGTCTCATCGCCGCGGCCGTCATCGGCCACCTTGCCCTTCCAGAGCGTATTGTCCGTAATGAAAAGGCCGCCCGACCTCAAGAGCGGCACCGCCACCTCCACGCTCGCCGGGTATTTTTCCTTGTCGATGTCGTTGAACACGATGTCGAACCCGGGCGCCTGCCCTCGCGCGATGGACAGCCCGTCTCCCACGAGGAAGTCGATCCGCGATTCCAAACCCGCGGTCCTGAAGTAACCCAGTGCGAGGTCGCGGTTGTCCGCGGAATGATCGGTGCAGATGACCGTGCCGTCCTCCGGCATGGCGCGGGCGAACCAGACCGCGGAATAGCCGTAGCCTGACCCGAGCTCGAGCACCCTGCGGGCGCCGACGCAGCGCGCGAGCAGTCCCAGCAGGGCGCCGGCGTGCCGCCCGACAATGGGGAAGCCCCGCCTCTCCGCGAGGGCTTCCATCGCGGCCAGCACAGGATCCGGGGATGCCCACAGCGCGGCGATGTAGGCTTCGATCCGTGGTTCGACGATCATGAGCGTAAGATACGACATATGCCGGTGCATTGCACAGGGGAGAAAAGCCGCGGGTCGAAATTATCCGTATTTTGATGCTCATGGACATCGGGATCATCGGTTCAGGAATCGTGGGGCAGACGCTCGGCGCCGCACTCGCCGGCAGGGGACACGCGGTGGTCGTGGGCACGCGCGATGCGGGCAAGCTCCGAGAGTGGGCCGGGAAAACGGGCGGTCAGGCACAGGTGGGATCGTTCGCAGATGCTGCCGCGCATGGTGAGATCGTCATGAACGCGACCTCGGGTCGAGGTTCCCTGGACGCACTGCGGATGGCAGGAGCTTCAGCACTGAGGGACAAGGTCCTCATCGACATCGCCAATCCCCTGGATTTTGCACGCGGCTTCCCTCCCAGCCTGTTCGTCTCCAACACCGAGTCCCTCGGCGAGCAGATCCAGGCCGCATTCCCAGACACACGGGTGGTCAAGACGCTGAACACGGTGAGCGTGGTCGTGATGGTGGACCCGGCCAAAGTGGGCGGTGGAGACCATCATCTCTTCGTCTGTGGAAATGATGCGGCCGCAAAGTCGAAGGTGACCGGGCTCCTGAAATCCTGGTTCGGCTGGAAACACGTGGTGGACCTTGGAGACATCACGACCTCGCGCGGCACGGAAATGTACCTGCCGCTCTGGGTCAGGCTGTACGGGACGATGAAGACTCCCGCGTTCAATATCCGTATCGTGACGGCGGAGCCTTCGTCATGACGCAGGATGCCGCGGCGGCGGGCACCCTGGTGCGCGCCCGGGAATTGATCGATTCACAGTTCCCGCGCCCTCTGGACATCCGGACGCTGAGTGCCGAGGCCCGTCTCTCCCCGTACCATTTCATCCGTGCCTTTCGCGGCGTCTTCCACGATACCCCGCACCAGTACCTTCTGCGCATTCGCATCCAGAAAGCAAAGGAGCTGCTCGCCCTCTCTACAATGTCCGTGACCGACATTTGTTTCGAGGTGGGATTCGAAAGCCTGGGATCGTTCAGCGCCACCTTCCACCGGATCGTGGGATGGCCGCCGACCGCCTACCGGGCACGATCCATCGACCAGGCGAGAAATCCGCGCGCGTTCCTTTCCTTATCCCCTGGCACGGCGTGATGCGCCAACCCGCGGTGACGTACGTTTCAGCGGTTTCGCATGCGTTGTTGACCACGCATTCCCCCGCATTCCCACCCGCACTTGACGCCTACCGCAAATTCTCCTTACCATAAAAGGAAATACAAGCGCCGGGCCCTCTTTCCCGTAGACAAGGATGTCGAGGCCGAGAGAGCACATGGATGCCTTGGGCGGCAGCTGGCCCAGCGACGCCGAAGGCGGCGCGCAGGACAGCGAGAGCCTGCGGCAGCGCGGCCGTAGATCACAACAAGGACGATCATGCCAAAAACCGCCGCAAGATACGATGAGAAGGCAATCCAAACCCTGGATGCCCTGGAACACATCCGCCTGCGCACGGGGATGTATATCGGTCGGCTCGGCGACGGGTCCAACCCCATGGACGGCATCTACATCCTCCTGAAGGAAGTCATCGACAACAGCGTGGACGAGTTCATCATGGGTCAGGGGAAGGTGATCGAGATCTCCCGGAAAAAAGAGTCCATGCTCATACGCGATTTCGGCCGAGGCATCCCGCTGGGCAAGGTCATCGACTGCGTGAGCAAGGTGAACACAGGCGGCAAGTTCAACGATGACGTATTCCAGTTCTCCGTCGGCCTGAACGGCATCGGCACGAAGGCCGTGAACGCCCTGTCGGCCGAATTCGAAGTCGTGAGCTTCCGGGAAGGGAAATTCGTCCAGGGGCTGTTCCGGGAAGGAAAGCTCGTCACCGAAAAGGAAGGCAGGGACGCCAGGGCAAGAACCGGCACCCTCGTGAGGTTCACGCCCGACCCGAAGATCTTCACGACCTACGCCTGGAACGACGAGTTCGTTTTCAAGAGGCTGCGCTACTACTCCTATCTCAACAGCGGCCTGCGCTTTCACTACAACGGGGAGACGGTCACGAGCCAGGGCGGGCTCCACGACCTGCTGGCGGAGGAGATCGGCGAAGAGTCCGTGCACTACGAGATCGCCCATCACCGGGGGGCGCACCTGGAGTTCGCCTTCACGCATACGGCGAACTACGGGGAGAACTACTTCAGCTTCGTCAACGGGCAATTCACGACGGACGGCGGCACGCACCAGACCGCGTTCCGCCTGGGCGTGCTGAAGGCCATCGACGAATACGCGGGAGTGAACTTCGCGGCGGAGGATGTCCGGGAGGGGATGATCGGCGCTGTCGCCATCAAGATCAAGGACCCCGTGTTCGAAAGCCAGACCAAGCACAAGCTGGGCAACAACGAAATACGAGCCTGGGTCGCGGAAGAGGTGAAGCAGCAGACCCTCACCTGGCTGCACAGGAATGAAGGGGAAGCGAAAAAGCTGCTGGAGAAGATCAAGTCCAACGAGCGTATCCGCAAGGAGCTTTCCACCATCAAGAAGCAGGCGCGTGAGATGGCGCGCAAGGTGGAGATACACATCCCCAAGCTCACGGACAGCAAGGTCCACTACGACGATGCAAAGGACAAGAGGCGGGAGGAAACCAGCATCTTCCTCACGGAGGGGGACTCTGCGGGAGGCCCCATGATCCAGTCCCGGGACGTGTACACGCAGGCCATCTTCTCCCTGCGCGGCAAGCCGTTGAACGTGTACGGGCTGAAACGCGACACTGTCTATAAAAACGAAGAGCTGTACAACATCATGCGCGCCCTCGGCATCGAGGACGGGCTGGAAGGGCTGCGCTACAACAAGGTCATCATTGCCACGGACGCGGACGTGGACGGCATGCACATCAGGAACCTGCTCCTCACGTACTTCCTGCACTACTTCGAGGAGCTGGTGTTGAAAGGCCACGTCTACCTGCTGGAGACGCCGCTCTTCCGCGTGCGGGACAGGAAGGAAACGGCCTACTGCTACAGCGAACAGGAGCGGGACACGGCCATGGCGCGGCTGAAGAGCGCCGAGGTCACCCGGTTCAAGGGGCTGGGGGAGATCAGCCCGAAGGAGTTCAAGCAATTCATGGGGGACGACATGCGCCTCACCGAGGTGCAGATCCAGTCCATGGGGGGCGTGCACAAGACGCTGGAGTTCCTCATGGGCAAGAACACGCCGGAGAGGAAGAAGTTCATCGTGAACAACCTCGTGGCCGACGTTCTGCAAGGGGCGTGACATGGGCCTGCTCAAGCCCCTCATGGAGAAGAACTTTCTCGAGTACGCCAGCTACGTCATCATGGACCGGGCCATCCCCGACCTCCGTGACGGGTGCAAGCCGGTGCAGAGGCGAATCCTGCACACCCTCGCGGAAATGCACGACGGGAAGTTCCACAAGGTCGCCAACGTCATCGGGGAATGCATGAAGCTGCATCCCCACGGGGACGCATCCATCGGTGATGCCCTGGTGGTGCTAGCAAACAAGGAATTCTTCATCGAAAAGCAGGGCAACTTCGGCAACATCCTTACCGGGCATGCCGCCGCGGCCTCGAGGTACACGGAATGCCGGCTCACGCCCCTCGCCGTGGAGACCCTTTTCAACAAGGCCCTCACGGACTATATCCCCAGCTATGATGGCAGACGCCAGGAGCCGCGGGAGCTTCCCGCCAAGGTGCCCGTGCTTCTCATGCTCGGCGCGGAAGGCATCGCGGTGGGCATGTCCACCACGATCCTTCCCCACAACTTCATCGAGCTCCTGCAGGCGCAGGTGGCCATCCTGCGTGATGAAAACTACGTGCTCGCCCCGGATTTTCTGCAGGGCGGACTGATCGACGTCTCCGAGTATGATGACGGCAGGGGAAAGATCAGGGTCCGCGCCCGCATCGAGCGTGTTTCCGGTGCGCAGAAGCTCGTCATCCGCGACGTGCCTTTCTCCACGACCACCACGAGCCTCATCTCCTCCATTGAGGCCGCGGTCCAGAAGGGAAAAGTGAGCGTGAGCACGATCAGCGACTTCACCGCGGACAAGGTGGAGATCGAGCTGCACCTCTCCCGGGGGGCAACGGCGGAGACCGTCATCGACCAGCTCTATGCCCACACCGACTGCGAGGTGTCGATCACCTCCAACATGGTTGTGATCAGGAACGACCGCCCCGTTGAAATCACGGTGTCCGAGTACCTGAAGGAGTTCACGGGCATCCTCAAAAAGCACATCAAGGCGGAGCTGGAGCACGAGCTTTCAAACCTGGAAAACCGGCGTCACTGGCTCACGCTGGAGCAGATCTTCATCGAGAACAGGATCTACAAGAACATAGAGAAGGCCACCACGGAAGAGGCCGTGAAACGTCAGGTGTTCGACGGCATGAAGCCGTTCAAGAAGCTTTTCGTCAGGGCCATGACGGATGAGGACGTCACGCGCCTTCTTGATCTGAGGATCCGCCGTATCTCCGCCTACGACATCAGGAAAAACCGCGGGGAGATCGACGACATCGTGGCGGCCATCCGGCAGTGCAACGCGAAGCTGAAGAATCTCACGAAGACCACGATTGCGTGGCTCTCCGGCCTCATCGAGAAATATGGCCCTCAGTATACGCGAAGGACCGAGATCGAGACCTTCCATACGGTGGACAAGGTGGCGGTGGCCAAGGCGAATATCCGGCTCAGCTATGATCGGGACGCCGGGTACTTCGGCTCCTCCATGCGGGGCTCCGAGTTCGTCATGAACGTCACCGAGTACGACAAGATCCTCGTGGTCACCGCGGACGGCACCTATCGGATCATGGCGCCCCCCGAGAAGGCATGGATGCCGGGGCCGATTCTGCACGCTTCAGTATGGGATTCCCAGAAGGGCGAGCATTTCGTTCTTGTGTACCGTGACTCCGGGAAGATCGCCTGGGGCAAGCGCGTGCACATCGAGCGGTTCATCACGAACAAGACCTACTCGCTGGTGAAGGAAGGGGCGGTCGGCATCGACTTTCTCTCCGAAAAGCGGAACCCCGGCGTTCTTCAGCTCAACATGGTCCCCGTGAAGCGCCAGAAAGTGAAGGCAATCGCTGTGGACCTCGGGAAGATACCGGCGTGCGGGCTCACGGCCCGCGGCCTGAAGCTTTCCCAGAAAGCCGTGCAGAGCGTGGTTCTCCTCCCGGAAAGGGAGAAGCCGGGCCGCAACGGGAAGGGGATGAAGAGGTAGCCTCATGGTCGTACGGAACGCAGGGGGCTTTTCTTACGGGTATTCCGGAATTACGGAGATCGGCGGCCGGCATTCTGAAGCGCTGATGGACTTCGGCATCGTGCGCCTTCGCGCCGGCGAATCCCACCAGTCGTCGAGCGGCCGGGAAAGAGCCCTGCTCATCCTCAGCGGCACCCTGGATCTTTCGTGGGACGGCAGGACCACGAGGGTCTCCCGCGGCTCATACTTCGACGAAGCCCCTTGGTGCCTCAGCCTCTCCGCCGGCTCCGAAGCCCTTCTCACGGCCGATCGAGGGGTCGTAACAATCCATGAATCTGTCGGTCCGCGAGTTTCGCCACACTCCCGACCCAGTACTGTAACGTCTTGGGCTCGACCGTGTGATCATGTCCATCCTCCT
>JBEKTX010000166.1:0-9899 GCA_049515615.1 Spirochaetia bacterium | reverse complement strand
AGTAACTCGAAGCGGTCCTTCACCTCCGCAAACTCTTCGGGTGCCATGAGGTTGACCTGGCCGAGCTTTCTCATCTCCTCCCTCAGCTCACCAAGCCGGGGACGCAGGTCGCGGTTGGGTCGAAGATCAGGCATGCGCGTCTCGTACTCGGAGAGGTCGCGGGAGAACCTTTCAGTGAAGCTCGCGTGCAGGTCCTTGATCTCGGTGCGGACCTCGATCACCTCGATCTGCATCTTTTCGATCTCCGACTGCGCGCGCGCAAGGAGCGCGTTATTCAGCTTCAGCTCATCTTCCTTCGAGTTGAGCTCCTTGTTTCGAGTTGAAATCTCCCCCTCGAGCCCGGAGAGCGCGGATCGCGCGGTTTTCTCCTGGTCCTCGATCTCCCTTCTCTCCATCTCCGCTGCGGACGTTCTCTCCTGGGTTTCCCGCACGCGGCCGAGCGTTTCCTTGATCTGCACGCTGACGTCGCGCAGCAGCGCCTCCTGCTCGGTGCGCTCGCGCGCCAGGCGGCCGATCTCCTCCTCCAGTCCCGTCCGCTGCGTCTGCAGGCGGGCGAGATTCACGCGCAGGTCCTCGAGGGTCTTCCTGTATTCGTCGATCTTTTCCCGAAGGATCGCATTTTCGCGTGCCAGCTCGTCGTTCTTCTGGCGCAGCCGCACAATACCGGCGGCGCGCTCAGTCACGCGCTCGTCGATATCACGCTTCCTCGTGATGATGCCTTCCGGGGCCAGAAACTCGTCAAGGAACGACGGGGCGAATGTTCGATAGCGCGTGAAGAGCTTCTCGAGGGCCGACAAGCGCTCCAGGGAACCTTTCAAGACGCTGAGCGTCGCCTGGACGACCTTCTCGCGGGCCGCCGCCGGCGTGTTCTGCACCTGGGCGACATCCGCAAGCAGGCTCACCTTGCCGCTGAGCTGGATGCGGAGGCTCTGCAAAGTGTCGGTGATCGACTGCTCGACGGAACGGCGCTCGGTGGAGGAGTAGCCCATCTCTTTCAGGCGCGCGTCGAGCTGGGTGACGATGTCCTCCGTGATGGCGCGGAGTTGGATGCGCAGATCCTCGATGGCCGCATCGAGCTCCTTCGCTTTCTCCCCGTTGCGAAGGGTTTCCTCGTCGTTGGTCCGCACCCGCTCGGCGAATCCCTCGATGTCGGCGAGGAACCCCTGGATGTTTTTCTCAGTCTCTCCGATGCGCGCGGCCAGGTCGGCGAGTCCCGCTCTTTTCTGCTCTGTCTCGGCATCCATCTCACCGATTTTGCGGCCGATGTTCTTTTCTCGGGCCCGGTCCGCCTCGATGGAGCGCTCGAGCTCGGAAATCCGCTCATTGAACATTCGGATCCTGCTCTCGCGGGTATTCTTCTCCATGTCGAGCTGGTACAGCTTCTTGTGCGCCTCCACCAGCTGGGATTCCATGGAGTTCACAAGGTCGACCTGCCGGGCAATGGCATCACTGACGCCCGTGATCGCGCGGTTGATTTCCTCCCGGCCCCGGAACTTTTCATCCAGACGGCTCTCCCGTTTATTCTTGTCCTCCAGAAGTCCCTTCAGCCTGAGGAGCTGGATCTCCAGCTCGACCTCGAAGATATGCTCTCGCAGCGTGCGATATGTTTCCGCCTTCTCCGCCTGCGCTTTGAGGGAGGAGTAGCTTCGGCGCACCTCGTCCAGGATGCCCTCGACGTGGCGCATGTTCTCTTCCGTCTTCTCCAGCTTTCGGCCGGCCTCTTGTCCCCTCACTCGAAATCGAGTGATCCCGGCCGCCTCTTCGAACACGAAACGCCGTTCCTCCGGCTTGGTGGACAGGAGCTGGTCAATCTTGCCCTGCTCCATGATTGAGTAGGCTGATTTGCCGATTCCCGTGTCGAAGAAAAGCTCGCGCACGTCGCGAAGCTTCACGGGGTTGTTGTTGATGAAATACTCGCTCTCGCCTGACCGGTACAGGCGGCGCCTGATGGAAACCTCCGGCAGCTCGAGGGGGAGCACTTCATCCTGGTTGGAGACGAGAAGCGTCACCTCCGCCACGCCAAGGGGCTTGCGGGTCTCTGAGCCCGCAAAGATCACATCGACCATGCTTTCCGCGCGAAGAGATTTCGATGACTGCTCTCCGAGCACCCACTTCATCGCGTCCACGACATTGCTCTTGCCGCATCCATTGGGCCCGAGGAGGGCCGCGACCCCGTCCGTGAACTCGATCTGCACCTTGTCTGCGAAGGATTTGAACCCGAACATCTCGAGAGTCTTTAAGAACACTTCCGCTCCCAGTTGAGATTCACTACAATTGCCACCGTAGTTAACACCCATTGCGGGGGGTGGTCAAGGAGGAGGTGTGGACGCCGCCGATTACCGCTCGAACGCACTGACTGTCTGCGGCATCGATGAGGCAGGACGCGGGTCGATAGCCGGCCCGGTGACCGCCGCGGCGGTGCTCCTTCCCGCCGACTTCCCGCGAGAAATCCTGGATGACTCCAAAATCCTTTCCCCCAGGCGCCGGCAGGAGGCAGGCGGCATCATCCGCGCCCGCGCCACCTTCTGGGCGCTCGGCTGGGCGACTCATGAGGAGATCGACGAAATCAATATTCTTCGCGCGACTCTGCTGGCAATGGCCCGCGCGGTGAGCTCACTCACGATCCGGCCAGACAAGCTCCTGGTCGACGGGTTGCACTGTCCCGCATGCGGCATACCGGCCCTTGCTGTCGTGAAGGGTGATGCCACCGTGCCGGAAATCATGGCCGCGTCGATTCTCGCCAAGACCGCACGAGATGCGTGGATGGAAGAGTATGCGCGGAAAGAGCCTGCCTACCTTTTCGAAAAGCACAAAGGCTACCCGACGGCGGAGCACCGGCGGCTGGTTCTCCGCCTGGGACCCTCGGCGATCCAGCGCCGGACCTTCAGGGTGTGCGCCCCTTGATGAAGGCAACGGCCGCCTGGAAAGCCTCCAGGAAAGACGCGAGGTCTTCCTTGAACACAATGACGGAACGACGCTCAAACCGGTCTTCCTCGCTTTTCTTGCTCTCCACGATATTGAGAAAGAGGTCGCCGGTCCGGTTCTCTTTCACGTTAAAAAAATAGGTCCGCTTGGCCGTGCTGGATTTCGATGAAAAGACTTCACCCCGGGTCCCCATCCCGCCGCCCTCCCCTGCGCGATCGATTTCCGGATTCGATTATAGCGTGCCCTATGGGCAATGACTACGATAGGGTCGATTGGGTGCGGTTGACCTTTCGGATGGACGCTGGTAGATTCACTCGCATACGCGCCCGTCGTATAACGGTAATACCCCAGCCTTCCAAGCTGGAGCCGTGGGTTCAACTCCCATCGGGCGCTGTCTGCAAGTAGTTATGATCTAACCACTTACACAGTATGGGCTTTTCAAGAAGCAACGAAAAAGGCCGGTAAGTCAGCAAATCGTCGGCGGTCGTCGCTTTCCCCGAAAGAGGGATCGTCCATGAGCAAAGCCAATTCCATACGCGGCGTTGACAGAAGCCGATCTCCTGCGCAGGCTTCCTGTCGGATTTGATTGGCTCAAACGGAAGTCGCCGGTACAGGGCGCTGCGGTCTACAGGTGCGGCAACGTTGATCTTGCGCGTAAGCTCGCCCCGCACATGATCGAGAAGGGCGAGGTATTCGCGGCAAAGAGTGGACTGCGCGAATATCTTCTCCCCTTACAGGGATCCTGCTCTGTCCGAATACCTCCGCGGCAAGACGCTGGTGAGACTTCCGAAGGGCCTGCTGGCGCACTCTTGCCTTTCTGCCCCGTCGCCTTTTCGATTAATGTGACGCTTTCAGAAGCTGTGGAATGGCGTCGGTGTCTTTTAAGTCTCCGTTTTCCCGCGCGTATTCCAAAGCTCTCAACCCGTCTTTGTCCTTCGCCTTCGCATCGGCTCCGGCCTTCAGCAGGATTGTAATCACCTCGGGGTTCGTGTTCCATTCGGCGGCGTTCATCAGCGCGGTCTTGCCCTTCTCGTTCACCGCCTTGATGTCTGCGCCGGCCTTCAGGAGAGTTGTTATCACCTCAGAGTTTTTGGCAAACCCGGCAGCGTAAATCAATACAGTATCGCCCATCTTGTTCTGAGCGTTGAGGTCAGCACCGGCCTTCAGGAGTGTGGTGATCACCTCGGGATTCTTGTTGACCCCCGCGCAAATCAGCGCGGTAAAGCCGTTTTTGTTCTGAGCCTTGAGGTCCGCGCCGGCCTTCAGGAGAACGGTGATCACTCCGGGGTTCTGGTTGTACGTGGCAGCGCACATCAACGCGGTATGGCCGTCCTTGTCCTGAGCCTTAAGGTCTGCGCCTTTGTTGAGAGCGGCTTGTACCTGCTGAGGTGTTCCGGTCTTTACAAGCTCCAAGAAATCCGTCGTCTGGGCATACGCTGAAGCCGCTATAAGGACCGCAAGAGATACAGCAACGACTATTCGCCTATCCACTTTGCACCTCCGTGGCTGTTGCCATTCTACATCATAACCGTCAACGTCAAACAGCAGTTGAACATCGCGCGTCTTTCGCTTTCGCATCTGCGCCGGCGTTATTCTTGATAGTGGCTTGTACTGCCTGCGGTGTTCCGGTCTTTAGAAGAAAGGCCGCGCCTGCATTGACCGGGAAGAGGATAAAGGTTCGATCAAAGGATTGCGCAATTGCGTGGCCGATCACCTCCATCTACGAGGCGATGCCAGTTGCGATTTGCTTCTGCTATCTTCGCGGATCCGGAGGTAGCCGGCGGAGACATCTATACCTCGACGGACTCCGGGGCTACGTGGATAGACCAGAAGAGGGCGGGTGGCCAGGGCTGGGTTTACTGAGCGCCTGAAGCCGTTTCCCGTATAACCCGCCCGCTCAAACGACCGACTTCTTTGAACTGGTCCAATCTGGAACCCTACAAGATATATAAGCCGCTATCGGCAATGGTGCAGATGTAAAAGCCAACGACAAAGATGGAATGACGGCGTTGATAATCGCCGCCAGTACCAATCAGGTTCCCAAGGTGATTACCACTCTCGTGAAGGCAGGGGCTCATGTAAACGTTCAAGTTTCTAACGGCACATTTAATGTGACCACGTTGGTTGCCGCTGTGTCTCAGAACCAGAATCCCGAAGTGGTCGCGACATTTCTCAAAGCTGGCGCTGGTTTGTCCAGGGACGGGGGGATGGCGCCTGGAGGGGCCGCAGTGTACAACCCGAACCCCGAGATGATCCTTAAGTTGCACCCGCGGTTAACGCAGGAATGGCTTCACAAATGCTCGGTATGAGTAGCCCAAGGTCACCGGGCACAACTGTTCCCAGAACAACTTGCCCGTTATTGCCCTGAGCGCTGTCGTTCGCTAAGATTGCACCATGACACGTCGAGATTTCCTGAAGACTGCGATTGCTTCATCATTTTACCTCACCGCCAGGCGAATCTTCTCGGCGGGTCTTGTCGCCCGTCCTGATGTAGGAATCACAGTAGGGACCGATTATGAGAAAGCAGTCACAAAGGCGATTGATCTTCTGGGAGGCATCACAGCATTCGTCAAGCCGGGGGACACTGTGGTCGTCAAGCCGAACATTGGATGGAATTCGCCGCCTGAGCTTAAGGCAACTACTGACCCAATGGTCGTAAGAACAATCGTGCATCTCTGCTTCCAGGCCTTGGCCTCCAAGGTGTACGTTTTCGATCGATCCGTAGCCAACTCGAGGCTGACATATGTGACCTCGGGGATCCAGAAGGCAGCAGAAGAGGCGGGAGCGAAGGTTTTTCAGGTTGACGACATCAGCAACGCCATGTACAAACGTGTGTCGATCCCTGGTGCCCTCTACCTGAAAGAATCCCTCGTGAACAAGTACGTCCTGGAATCGGATGTTCTCATTAATGTCCCTATCGCGAAGAGCCATGGGGAGGCGGGATTGACCCTTGCTATGAAGAATCTGATGGGGGTCACCGGAGACCAGCGCGGAAAGTGGCACTGGCAGCTGGATGATGCGATTGCAGATATCAACCGCGCGGTGAGGTCCAAGCTCATCCTCATTGACGCGAGCTCGATCATGTTGCGCAACGGTCCGACGGGTGGCAGCATGAGCTACCTGAAAAAGCTCGACACTTTCATTGCCGCCTCCAATGTTGTATCGGCAGATGTCGAGGCTGCTCGTCTCTTTGGCCGCAGCGCGGAAGACCTTCCCTATATCGTGGAGGGCGCGAAGGCTGGCGTCGGGAGGGCTTCCGGCTACTCGGTGCAGAGGAGCAGCGCGTAGGGCGGCAGCATCTAATGAGGAAGCGCAGACTGGTTTTGCTGAGGTGGCTTCGGGTGGTGTCCCAGGCCGCTTTTCTCTCCGTATTCGTTTACACCTTCATTCGCTCTCTTGATCCTTTTTCGGTGGCCCAGAATCCATTCCTCCGCTTCGATCCGCTCATTTATCTCACCAACCCTCGCCCCGATATTTTCTTGATCGCTCCGATAGCTGGGTTGATCGGGCTGACCTTGGTGCTTGGACGGTTCTTCTGCGGCTGGGTTTGCCCGATGGGAAGCCTCATGGAGCTCTCCGATTTCATCTTCTCGTTTCCAAGGAAGGCGAACCTTGCTGCAATCCACGCTTCACCGCAATCCTTTCTTGTCCGCTTCCCGCCCGCGCTCGTCGTGCTTGGGGCGGTGGTTGTTTCCGTATTTACCACGACCAGCCTTCTTCCATTCTTCCACCCGAACGTTTGGATCGTTCGGATATTCTCCCACTCGGTCCTCGGCCTCGTTTTCCTCGGGCTGGTCCTCCTTTCGTCTCTCTTTGGCCGAAGGCTTTGGTGCGTGTATCTCTGCCCGCTCGGGGCCCTGTACGGTATCCTTTCTCGTATATCGTTCCTCCGGCTCAGGATAGAAAAGTGTTCCCAATGCGGGGCGTGCGACCGATGCCCAACGCAGGCGGCCGATTTCAGGACACGGCAAATCCTGTCCCATCAGTGCATCCTCTGCTTCGCATACGAAAAATCTTGTCCGGTCGAAAGGTTTCAGTACGATCTCGTGACCAGGGCAGCAGAGAATACACGGCACACTTCCCGCCGGGCTGACGACACCTCCTTCGATGCGTCACGAAGGGAGTTTCTCGTGCGCGGCGCGGGTCTGTTGGGTGGCGCGCTTGTTGGAGGCGTACTGGCAGGCTTTGGCGCGCTCTCATACCCTGGCGCGACGAGACCCGATCGTCCACATCTTTCGCACCGCTCAACAGGCAGCGCGACAACACTCTTCAGGCCTCCCGGGGTCGTTGATGAAACCTCGTTCCTCCGCCGATGCATTCGCTGCTTGCACTGCGTGCAGTCCTGCCCGAATGGAATAATAGAGGCCACGGGTCTGGAGATGGGATTCGCGAGCCTGTTCACTCCGCACCTGCATTTCGACAAGAACGGATGCGACTACCGATGCCAGGTTTGCCAGCTTGTATGCCCAAACCAGGCCATCCCACTGCAGACCCTCGCGCAAAAACAGCTCACGCAGATCGGACTAGCTTTAATCGACCAGAAGAAATGCGTGGTCTACCGTGACAAGAAGCCGTGTCTCGTCTGTCAGGAGGTATGCCCAACCCCAGAAAAGGCCATCGTGTTCGTAAAAGAGGAGCGGATGATGCGCGCGTCTGGTCCTTTCGTGCTCAGATACCCCACGGTGGCGGCCGAGCGGTGCATCGGCTGCGGGATTTGCCAGGCCGCCTGTCCCGCTGAAAAGGTGGCGATTAAAGTTTCAAGAGTGGCTTAACGGGATTCCAGGGCGGGCTCTGGCCGACGTCCTTCTATGCGTCGCGCAACGACGATGCTGATCTCGTACAGGATCACCAGCGGCAGCATGACGGTCATCGGGGCCACAATCGGGTCGCTCACGGGCGTGATAATCTCGGCAAAGGCGAAAAGCACGAAGTACGCGATGCGCCGCTGCTTCCGCAGCAGAACGGACCTGAGGATGCCAAAGCGGACCAGCATGATCAGCATGCAAGGCAATTCAAATGCGATGCCACAGGCCAGCAGGAAGAATACGACGAATGAGATGTAGTCCACGGCCGATGGCAGATATTCCACCTGAGGTGGGAAGAGCCTTACCAGAACACGAATCATCCCCCACAAGAGATAGTACCCGAACGCTGTGCCTGCCGCAAAAAGGAGCAGCGCCGAGAAGAGAAACGGGTAGAGACCTCGCTTCTCATCAGCTCGCAAACCCGGGCTGACGAAGCGGAGGATTTGGAAAGCCCAAACAGGAAAGGAAACGACGATACCGGTGTACAAAGCCAGGCGCAGCTTGATCATGAATCCGTCCAGCAGGCTGAATGCTCTTAGCCGCAACCCTCCGGATGGCAGCAGAAGAAGCTGCAAAACGAAATCGGCAGCGAAGAACGAGGCCGCGGTCGTAATGATGATGGCCAGGGCAGATAGTATGATACGCCGACGCAGCTCCTCCAAATGGTTGACGAAGCTCATGTCACTGCCGGCCATCAGACTCGATCCTCGGGCTGTCCGCGTCAAACGGAGAGCTGAGCGCCGCACTTGTTGCAGAAACGGGCTTCCGGCGGATTCGAAGTCCCGCATTTCGTGCAGAAGGGGCCAATGCCCGTCTCTGGATATTGAGTAGACGTGCCAGGGGTCGCAGTCTCCGACTTCCCGCTGGGCGTGCTCTCTGGTCTTGCCCTGGTCGTCTCTTCCTTGAATTCATCGGTCATTTCTCGCGCACCTTTGCGAAACTCCGTGAATGTGCGGCCTATCCATCGCCCGAGTTGAGGGAGCCGCTTCGGCCCGAAGATGACGAGCGCCACGACAACGATCACTGCAAGGTGGATCGGTTGCAATCCGAACGGCATATCTACCTCCTGGGAGAAACCCCAATTCTAAAACGAGACATTTTGCCGTTCAAGTGGTTCTCGACCCTCAAGTCGGGAGCGTAGAGCGTCTGATCTGGTTGCGTTTTTTGCTTCGCCGCGGATTACCTGAATGTTTCCAGGAGCGCCCAGCCGCCCGCGCTGAACTGACTTAGTGTCTTTTGTGTCAAACCGAACGAGATGAACTGTTCCACCGAAAGGCCATCGGCTTCGAATGCCTTCCGGAAATCGGGAATCGCCTGCAGACGTTTGACCGAGTCGTCCGGAATTGGGGCATCGATGCCGAGCGTTCTAGGGACGCCCGAGGCAAGCAGCATCTTCTGGATGCTGGGGTGAATGGACATCACAAGCTCGGCCCCACACAACCCCTCCATATGGTGGACCCCACGAAGCGCTGCGATCAGCAGCTGCGCCTCATACTTTCTTTGCCGGAAGAGTTCGTATGCCCGCTTGACGATCGCCAAGCCCGCGAGATTGATGTCGTGTTCGCCTACATCGAGATGGTTGTCGCTTACGACTTCCCGCAGGTAGTCGTCAACCCGGCCGATCATGATGACAGCGAAACACGGAGCAGGGTCGATTCCGGCGCTTTCGGCCCGACGTCTTCCGCGCCTGTACGCTTCAGCCGCCGCGACGGCCTGGGCCACCGTGAAGCTCACCGTCGAGGTCACGCAAATCCCTTTGGCGGCACATTCCTCGAGAACGTAAAGACCGGCGGCCGTCGCAGGCAGTTTCACCGAGATGTTGGGGGCCCATGAGCTGAAACGCATGGCCGCTGTCAGCATCGCCTCACGTTGCGAGCAGAGCGCCGGGTTCACCTGGGCGCAGACGTGCCCCTGTCGGCCGCCCGTCTCCCGATGGAGCGGTTCGAACAATGAGGCAGCGTTTTTCACCACTGCGCTCACAAGGAACTCTGCGCGCTGCGCCGCAGTCAGAGGCTGGTCGATTTCACTCAGTGCGTTGCGCCAGGAACTTTCTTCGGCTCGTACTGCGGCGGCAGTGAGCACGGGGTTGGTCGTGACGCCCGTCGCCCGCCAGGTCCTTGCCAGGGCCAACTCCCTGGGATCGGCGGAGTCGTGCCACCATGCTGTCGG
>JBEKTX010000165.1:0-9076 GCA_049515615.1 Spirochaetia bacterium | reverse complement strand
CCACGCCAGCCTCGCCAAGAGCGCTCCAAGCGCGGCCAGCCTCGACGGCAGGCAGCCGGGAGGAGTACAGTAATGCTCAGGAACCCACCGGAAGGGCACCCTGGCGGGTATACGCCCTTATTCCATATAGTGCGGCAGGTGACATGGAAAAAACTGCGTGCGCGGCCTACAGGCCGTGCAGGGCCCGCGCCCGCCTCCCGGAGGTGCTCAAATCCTGGAACGGCCGGACCTTCAACTCAGCAGCAATGGGCCGGGAGCTGGGCGTTTCTCGACCCACGGTAGTCGCCTATATGGACGCTTTGGCGCGCGTGAAGCTCGTGCGCCTGCTTCCGTTCCATGAGGAAAAAAGAAGACCTGTGCTGTACCTGTGCTCGTCTTCGAGTGGTGCATGCATAGAGTCAATCGTCGACAATCTGAGCAGGGCAGTTCCCAAAAGCTCGTTTTATTGGTGGAAGACCGGCCGGGTCCGGCAGATCGACCTTGTGGCTGATCTCGGGACTGAACGGATCGGGTTCAACTTCCTTGAAACACCCATGACGAGGCGTCGCGATTGGCTGCCGCTCGAAATCGCTTTCAAGCGCGGGGTGATCCAGCGCGGTTTCCTGCTTTACGCGGGGACCCGGGCCTTCGTGGTCGGAAGGATCGTTCAAGCGCTCCCGCTTCATTCATTCATTCGTGACCCGGGTACATGGATACTGCGTCGACGAACCCTTGGGGATGCGGAGGATCTGCGGTTGCGTATCAATCTGGAGTCCCTTGCCCGGGCGGCAGGACATCGATAGGATGCGGCCATGGAACAGGTCGAGATTTCAGACATCGGGCGTCATGTCGACCAGGAGGTCGAGATCCGCGGCTGGCTGTACAACATCAGGTCCAAAGGCAAGATCGCGTTTCTCCAACTCCGCGACGGGACGGGGAGGATCCAGGGTGTCGCCGAGGAAGCAAGCTGCGGCGCCGACTGCTTTGCACGAATAGCGGGGCTGAAGATGGAAGCTTCGGTGAAAGTCCGTGGAAGGGCCCGAAGGGACGAACGCGCGCCTTCCGGCTTCGAGCTCACCGTGACCGGCGTGGAAGTGGTGCAGAACCCCGCCGACGATTACCCGATCTCCAAGAAGGAGCACGGCATCGACTTCCTCCTGGAAAACAGGCACCTGTGGCTGCGTTCGAGCAGGCCGGAGGCGATCATGAGGATACGCGACCAGGCGATCACCTCTTTCCGGGCGTTTTTCCACGAGCGGGGTTTCCTCCTGATCGACACCCCCATCCTCACGGGTTCCATTGGTGAGAGCGCCGGCACGTTGTTCACCGTTCCCTATTTCGACCTGGGAGACGCGTATCTTGCGCAGACCGGCCAGCTCTACCTCGAGGCAGCCTGCATCGCCTATGGCAAGGTCTACAACTTCGGCCCTACCTTCCGTGCGGAGAAATCCAAGACCCGGCGCCACCTCACGGAGTTCTGGATGCTGGAGGCCGAGGTGGCTTACGCGGACAACGCCGACAATATGCGTCTTCAGGAAGACATGGTGAGCAGGGTCGTTGCCGATGTGTGTGCCAACTGCGGGAAGGAGCTTGCCACGCTCCAGCGCGACGTCGAGCGTCTGAAAAAGGTACAGCCTCCCTTCGTGCGCCTGGACTACGGCGAGGCGGTGAAAATCCTCCAGGGCAAAGGCAGCACGATCCAGTGGGGTGACGACCTCGGCGGGGAAGACGAAACGATTCTCACAAGACTGCACGAGAAGCCGATTTTCGTCATGAACTACCCGAAGAAGGCGAAAGCCTTCTATATGAAGGAGAATCCCCAGAATCCTGAAACAGCGCTCTGCTCGGACCTGCTCGCCCCGGAGGGTTACGGCGAAATCATCGGCGGATCCCAGCGCGAGGACATACTGGAGAAGCTGCTTTCACGGATCCACGAGGAAAAGCTGCCGGAAGAATCGTACGGCTGGTACCTCGACCTGAGGAAATACGGCTCGGTGCCGCATTCGGGGTACGGAATCGGGCTCGAGCGGACCCTCGCGTGGATCTGCGGGAGCCAGCACATTCGCGAGTGCATCCCTTTCCCGCGGACAATCTCGCGTATCTATCCCTGAAGGGGGACGGAGACGACGCGATCCTTTCCGAGCCGCTTTGCCTCGTAGAGGCCGGCATCGGCGAGGCGCAGGAGGGTGTTCGCCGAGCTGCCAGGAAGGAAAGAGACGGAACCAGCGCTGAGGGTGCATCTCAGGATGTCGCCACGGAAGGGAACCTCCAGACGCCGCACGGCCGCCAGCAGCTTCCTGACGAGCGGCAGGAAGTCCTTGAGCTGGAGAACGTGGGTCACATCGACGAGCACGATGTTGTACCAGCCGATTTCGGACATCGAGGACAGGGCAGCGAGGTAGTTCCTGCCCTCGACCGTCAGGGGCATCGACGCGACATCCCCCCTCTTCTCGGTAAGCTCGGTGATCGCCCTCCGCAGCTCGTCCCTCTGCCCGGCGACCGACATCAGGTCGAAGAGCGTGAGCTTCGCCGAGCCCGGTTTCGTCTCGGCGTTCCGAAGAACGTACGAGGTGTTGGGATGCGCCTGTATCACGCCCGCCCGATCGACGAGTATGGTGACCGCCCTGCCGTCGGCGGGCTGCAGGATGCTTTTCACGAAGTCGGAGATGTCGATTCCCGTCCCTCCAACGCCGATTTTCCTGCCGGCCTGGTCGCGCAGAACGACATTGATCCACACCTTGGCGGCCTGGATGAGACGGTCGTAGTCGACGTTCAACGCGAAGCCGTCCACCGTCCGCAGGGTCTCGAAGTACCATGCGTCCGCGGGCAGATCCGGGCTCAAAGTCGTCACCTGGACCCGATCGTCCCCGGGGCCGGAATTGTGGATGTAATAGTGGCGTGAAGCCAGCGGGGCGATGAAGTAGCTGTGATCAGTGAATGATCGCCGGTAGCTCTCAAGCTGTTCCATGGCCAGAGACCTCAGGCGCGGGTCATTTTCCGCCCCCGCCCAGAGCAGGACGATGGGATCGTCTGCGAGCTTCTGGGCAAGTGCGACCTCCCGCTCGATGCGCGAGAGGATCCTGTCTGTGCGAATCGCGAGGCAAACACGAGATCGAGGCTGCGCACGCTCAGCAGAAAGCCGATCACGGTGAGGCCGCCAATGATGAGGTAGGCGCCCACGATTGCCGCGGTGAAGGTGGCGCGAAGAGGGCGGTGAGGCGGATCCTGCACGGGCGAAGCATACTCCCGTTGAGGACGCTAGCCAAGCTCCAGGTGTCTGAGCACATCAGACACGTGGACCGCGAAATTCACCGGCAGCTCGCGTGCGGCCCCCGGCATCGTCCGCACCTGGATGAACGCGCCCGCGGCCTCGAGGGACGCGATCACCGGGCGGGCGCGCGTGTTCGCCGGCTCATCCTCTCCGAGGAGAAAGACTCCCCTGGTGTGCCGTGGGACCGCCGCGAGCCGGCTGGCGTCATAACCCGCCGGGAAGTCGGGGATCACGCACAGCCAGGGCAGCCCGGCCTCGTTCGCGATCTCCGCGGCAAGAGGAGCGCCCTGGGACGCGCCCGCCATCACGATGCGCGCAGGATCCAGCCCGCGGCGGGTGCGGCACTCTTCGAGGTGCGTGCGCACCTCGCGGCGCGCCAGGTCCCTATCGTCCCACGGCTGGGAGAGCTGCGGCACGACCAGCGTCCAACCCTCGTCGACCAATGGCCGCCAATGCTCCGCGAACCGCCGGGCCGAGTCTCCACTGCCGTGGAGCACAAGCAGGGTCTGCTGGTCCCAGAGTGCTGAAGATGGGGAAAGGACAATGCACTGCGGACGCGCGTCAGGTTGGCGCTGCCTTCGGACCGGCTCGTCTTGCAAAACCATGCGTTTCCAGTATACACCGTCACCACGGCCATATCATAGAATACTTACTGTATACGGTGCAATACTTTGCCTTCCTTTCTCACCCGATTCCAACTGTGGCTACAGAATATACATGCAGCGGCAAGGTAATCCATAAGGGGATTGGGTATAAAAAAACTGCGGACACATAAGAAATATGAAGAGAAGGCTCTCGCAGAGCATCAGGGAGCAACGGTCGTAGCCGAAGACCGTTGAGGGAGTCCCGTGATGAGCAAGGGTCAGGGTAGGCAGGAGCCTCCCATTTGATTGACCCCCCAACTCTGCCCCTGATACAATTACCGCATGCCCGATACCTTCCCAATCATCAAATGGACGGAGATTGACTCCGCACTTGCCCAAGCTCAATCCCTTACCGACCTGAACTCCCTACGCTTGAAGGTTGAAACGCTACTACACCTATCCAAACAGAGCAAGCAAAGCCTCCACACGCAGAATCAAATTTCAGGCTACCGGTTCCGCATAGATCGGAAGCGGGGAGAGTGGCTGCGAGATACCCTTGATCATGGCGGAGATAGGCGAAGCGTTTCAAGATTCCCCCGAGTAAACTTGAAGAGTCTTGGAATCACGCGAAAGGAATCTCACGTCTTACAGCGGATTGCTTCTATCCCTTCAGCAGACTTTGAATCTCATATCCGGTCAAGGCTAGATGATGATGAAGAATTGACTACGGCAGATTTATTACGGCTTGAGATTACTTTGCGAAACAAAAACCGCAAAGCTCCCCCCGCTCTCTAAAGACATTCATAAAAATCATGAAAAAGTCCTACTCTGTAAGAACGTGAATAAGAACTCTTCAAACGGGAATACTATCTACAGAGGGACTGAACAAGCCGATGACTTTGATGCCTGAAGACTACAGGCACAGGAGAGAATATGACAAACAGGGCAAGAGGTAAGCTGGCAAGATGGGCAAAGACATACTATAGGGAACAAATGGACTTGCCCGGTTGGCTAATGGTGAAAGCCGAAGAGCAAGAGATTTTGAATGAAGCGGAGTCATCGGAAAGTTTGTCTGAAGAAGACGAATATGAAATCCTTCAGCAAATCATCATCCTGCTTGCAAAGGACATAGCAGCGGGCAAGTTCAAACAACTTTTCTTTGGGGAAATGTAAATGCTATTTTTGGTTCCTCCTCCTACAGGCTTCCCCAGCAGATAGGCGGTGAGATGGAAACCCAAGAAGTTAGAAAGACACTTTCAGAGGTCAAGACGCTCAATCACGACAAACCTGAAACCGAGCGCAACTACTATTTCTACTGCTGATTTGATCCTGCTGTCCAAATAAGGGAGGAGTTTCTGCAAGCAAGAAAATCTTGCAACACGTATGAGGTTGACTGTGATCATCAACCCGATCAGGATGCAGCTATCATCGTGGGAAGGGGTGCTTTTTCGGACGAAAACAGAAGAGATGTAGAGTGTGTGCGCCATTACCTTCTTGATCACGGATGGACAGAGGGAAAAGTATAAGTCCGATGAAGAAAGGCAGCATTCGTCAATTCCTCCTCAACCCTTATGTAAGCGGGATTCTTGTTGGCATCCTCCTTCTATTTGGCGCGTCTCTTTACACCTCATTCATTTCCAAGATTGACTTTTTCAAAGCTGTTGGCTTCGTTGCCACGTTTGGTGTCCCGATATGGATTCTTGTTGCACTCTTCATAAGCTATGTCGTCGTCTCAAGACTCTTGGCAAATCGTCCTCCGGCATATGCACGATATGTGAGAGACAAAATACAGGATTGGACTTTTCGCTGGCAGTGGGAGCGATCAAAAGACGGGCGAATCACCCCGGTTCAGCTTCAGGCAGTATGCCCAGACTGTGATAGCCCACTCATGCGGACGCCCACTCGGACGTGGTGTCCAAGCTGCAACAAGACCTTTCCTCCATTGTTGGGTCTTGAAAAACATATGTCCATCCAAAGCATCATCGTCGGGAATGCCCGGAAACGAAATCCCACAATTTTCAAATCTCTCAGGATAGACAAGACGCACATAGTTGAAGGGGAACTCGGTGGTACCATCCCGTTGACAGCACTTGTAAGTTGAACACCAATAGGGGAATGGGCGGGTTGTGAACGGAGGATAGAATGTCGGATCGTGGTACTCCTGATAAAGAGAAGCCAAAGCCCTACGTCTTTCTTGGCACCTATGCAACTAACGGAACAGTCTTTCTAACCACCGACAGCCAAGAGGAAATAGGCGTCAACGTTGAGAACACACAACTTGCTTACTGGATACTCGCAAAGAGAATCTACCAAGAACGAGTCACAGCGGTAGACAAGCCTCTGTTCTCTGACATGATTCTTGTTGTCAGCAACCTTGGCAACTGTCTGCTTCATCTATTCGGACGCAATTTCTCAAACCCCAAAGGAGAACGTACGCCAAGCCTTTTGGCTTACGTAGATGAAAAGAAACACTTCTGCGGTTGGAGTCTGGAGAAAGAAGACCCTAACCTATTCACCGACCTCATCAGGCTCAACCAATTCAATGATGAAGTAGCAAAACACACTGACGAATCAAAGGTAGAACTGCTCTTGACCCTTGATCGGGAACTTGTCCAGCGTCTCTTGCAGACTACAAAGGACGTTTGGCTTTGGTATGGTAGGCACAAGTATCCCCAAGGCATTCCCGCCGACCAAACAACGGAGTTCACAGAAGACTATTGCTTGTTAGAGTAGGCGACCATGAATATTGAAAAGGGAATCAAACGGATCGTTCATAGAGACAAGATGAAGAAGAAAGTTGAAGGCGAAAGTTCAGAACTCCAAAAAGAGGAAACAAAGGCTCTATTCAAGTACATGAAGGCGCATACGGATCATGTTGGACTGTTTCTACAGATTCAAATGATTGAATCCATACTTGATGCACCTTTGAAGATGGAACCCAAGGAAGTTCTCTCATGGGCTGACGAAGTGGAATCTATTGATAACCTCTTCATCAAAGAAGTCATCAAGCAGTCTCGAATCCGGGAAAAGATCAACTCACCAAGCAGTTTTGTAGGACCGCAGAACATTAGCCTTATTGTGGAGACAATCAAGGACGCTTTGCGAAACGAGCGCCTTCAAGTCATTAACAAGCATGACGCTCTTGGGGCAACACTTCCGGCTTTGGAGGAAAGGGCTTATAGAACCAAGGTGGACCGGCTATCTATTCAGTTTGGGGAAGGAAGCGTTCGCCTTACGAGGACCAACATCAGGATCAGCCTGTGGATACCAATAGCAATCTTTGCCTTGTCCCTTCTTGGAGGCATCTTGGTCGAAGCCTTCAAGGGGATACTCTCGATCTTGGTGGATAGGAACTGAAAAGGGGCATACCCTTCGGACGTTGACTTGGCAGACAACGGATACCGAAGGAGGTATGTATGCCCGAGAGCAAGTCTACGCTGGCTGAGGCGGGGGATGCAACGGAGGAGATCCGAGGCATCATTGAACGAATTGCGCAGGAGGGCGCACAGAAGTTTTTGCAGGCCGCGCTAGAGGCGGAGGTGGAGGAACACCTGGCACGGTACGAGCACCTTCGCGACAGGGACGGGCGCAGAGCGGTGGTCAACAACGGCCACGCACCAGAACGCACGATCCTCACAGGGGTAGGGCCGGTGGTTGTTCGTCGCCCCCGCGTCGACGAACGGGGTGTGAATGGTAAGGACGGGCACCAGCCGTTCACGAGTGCAATCCTGCCGCGGTTCCTGCGTCGGACGCCCACCCTGGAGGGGGCCCTGACGACGCTGTACCTGAAGGGGGTGAGCACGAACGACTTCTCCACGGCCCTGGCGGCGATCCTTGGCGAGAAGGCGGCCGGGTTGTCGGCGGCGACGATCAGCCGCTTGAAGCGGGATTGGGAGAAGGAGTACGAACAGTGGCGAAAGAGGCCGCTAGGGTCCACGGAGTATGCCTATCTATGGGCCGACGGGGTGTACTTCAACGTCCGCCTGGAGGATGAGCGCTCGTGCATCCTGGTGGTCATCGGAGGCAATTATAAAGGGGAGAAGGAGTTGCTGGGCGTTCGGGACGGGTTCCGGGAGAGTGAGCAGAGCTGGAAGGAGTTGCTGCTGGAGCTGAAGGGCCGGGGGTTGGAGATCGACCCCAAGCTGGCCATCGCCGACGGAGCGTTGGGATTCTGGAAGGCGCTCCCGCAGGTCTACCCCTCCACCCGGACTCAACGCTGCTGGGTGCACAAGACCGCGAACGTCTTGGACAAGCTGCCCTCCAGCATGCAGGGACGGGCCAAGGCGATGATCCATGACATCTACCGTGCGGAAAGTGCGGCGTCAGCCCGCAAGGCGTACGCACACTTCCAAGCCGCCCTTCAGGACAAGTACCCCGAGGCAGTCGAATGCCTGCGCAAAGACGAGGAGTCGTTGTTTACGTTCTACGACTTCCCGGCGGCGCACTGGCTGCACATCCGCAGCACCAACGTGATCGAGAGCGTCTTCGCGACGGTGAGGCTGCGGACGAACAAAACCAAGGGGTGTGGCACGAGGCTCGCCACGCTGACCATGGTCTTCAAGCTTATCCAGGAAGCGCAACGGACCTGGCGGAAGCTAGACGGTTCGAAGCACCTTGAGTTCGTTCACGCAGGACGTCGCTTTGTCGATGGGGTCCTTCAGGAGGAAGCGGCAGCTTAGAGAGAGCTCCGAATGGGTATGCCCTCACCCACCAAGATTGACAGTACCCCCCTTCAAGCCTGAAGTCTTGGATTGGATCAGGCACCTTGTTGGACTTGGAAAGCTTCCGTGAACGGAAAAGAAAGAAGACTGCCTAATCAAGAATGTAGCGGTTGGTGTACACATCAATAGTTGTTGTGAACTCTCTTGCAAAGAAATAGACGCTACTTTGGTACTTGCTTAGTTCCTCAGTATCTGCTCTCAGCACCTTGTCTGCTACAGTACTTGTCATACCGACGAGAACTGCCTTGAGGTACTTCTTGCTAAACTCTTCAAAGTGCCTTTCCATCTCCGTTGAAAAGGCGTTGAACTTTCCTCTAAGGGGATTGTCTGATGTAAGAAGCGCAATCGTCAAATACTCAAGGTTCTGTGCAAGCCTACCTATTGAACCAATCTTGACTGACAAAGCCTGAGTGCTACTGCCTAAGTCAGTCTTCAGAGAATCAGCAAACTCAATGTATGCATCCGTAAAAACAGAACAGGTTGAACGGTAACGCCTAATCTCATCTCTGTGCGCTGCTTTT
>JBEKTX010000164.1:0-9096 GCA_049515615.1 Spirochaetia bacterium | reverse complement strand
TCGTCTCACAACTTTTCGGAAACAATCGAAGGGTCGCGATCGGCTTCAACGGCATTGCGTTTTTCCTCAGCAACGATGATGTCGACCATGCAATGAAGGTCCTCTACGATTGGACGGACACCGGCTCACGGATCTTCCTCTGCGACGCCGGTTTCGAGGGCACCAGCGTATCACCCGCACTTCAGGAGACCTTCAATATATACGAAAAACTCGGCCAACCAATGACATTTCGGAGCCTGGATACCCTCAGGCAACTAATACCGCCGTGGAAAGTGAGGGAGCCCGGGTTTCTGCCTCTCGAAGAGTGGATCGGTATGAAGGCAGTAGTTGCCGAGGAAACCCAGAAAGCCGGCGAACTAGTTTACCACGGTGCCATTCTCGAAAAATGAGCAGGTCTGCAAAAGAAGCTTGCTGATGCTCTCGACTCGAACCTGGGCGGGAGGGCGTTAGAGAACCGATATTCCCCACACCCGCAGCGTCTCGTGGAGCTCGGACAGGAACTCGGGAAGTTTTTTCCTCCCATTCATCTAAAACGACGCGACGGTAGAGCTGTTCGGGCTCGGCCAAAAGCGACTCTTCACTCATGTTAACGGCCCGAACAGTCCATCGAGCCTCCTCTGCACCGAATCCCGCCAGCTTTGCGTTGCGCCCTGAAGCTGCGTCGGTGTGAGGAGGGGAAGCTTGGCGTGGATGTCCTTGAGCTGGCTTTCGATCTCCGGCGGCAAGGGACTTGGCAGCTTGGGGATCAGGTGGTCCAGCGCGGCCAGGGCGGCATAGACAATGAGCTCATCCCCGTTCTCCAGAAGCGAGCGAAAGACCGGGATCATCGCCGGATCGGGGCTTTCGATAAGGGCACTGGAAAGCCATTGCTCCTGGTAGAGATCCAGGCTTCCCAGCAGGGAGGCCGCCTTCAGAAGGGTCGATTTCACGGGAAAGTTTTTCAGTGCCTCGGCAACGAGATCCACCTCCCAATCAACCGCGCTGGAAAGCGTGGAATCCAGGTAGTCCGTCCACTTGCTTTTGTCCGCGTCCGTGGACTCTGGCGGGGGATTACGGAGCAGATACAGGGCGGCAAACCACATCCCATTGTCTTGCGTGATTCGTATGGTGCCCGGGACATTCCATTTCTTCCAGTAGTCGAGATAAAAGGTGCGCACCGTGCTGGGATCCATGGGGAGAAGCGCCCAGAGCGAGGCCACCGAGGACCGGCTGGGGCCGTTTTCCATCCAACGGGGGAAACCTTTCACCACCAGCGTAAGCAGCGGCTTGAGCCCGGCCGGATCCGCGATCCTTCCAAGCGCCTTGATGCAGTAGTAGTTCAATTCGGAGCTTCTATTCGGATCGATGTTTCTTAGTAGCGCGTCGATCGCTGATCGTGCCCTCTGCTGGCCGAGAGCCCTGACCGCGGCGATCCGCGCATAGAGGTCCGCCGTGCTCCCGGTCGAAGGCATGAGGAGGAACCGCACGAAGACCTGGATCATGCGGATATCGCCGATCTTCCCCAAAGCCTCTGCAGCCGCCATCTTGATGTCGTCATCTTCGGTGGCAGACATGAGCAGGGCGCTCAGCGGATCAACTGCCCGTGAGTCGCGCAACTCGCCGAGCCCGCTGATCGCTGCCAGGCGCACCCTTTTCTCCCGGTCATTTACCCGGGTGAGGAGGGCGGGAACGGCACGCGGATCGCCCACCCTTATGAGATCGCGGCACGCTTCCTCCCTCACCTCGCTAAGAGGATGATCGATGAGGATGATGAACAGATTCAAGCTGTCCGGCGCAGCGAGAACCGCCAGCGAGCTCATGGAGCAGACCAGGAGAGAAGGATCGCGCACGCTCTTGTCCTTGACCAAGTCCGACAGCGCCTTGATCGCGGGTTGGCTGTCCTTGTGCGAGGCCAGGAGATACGCGGCGACCGAGGCCAGGGTGGGGCGCGTGCGGTCAAGCAAGGAAATCAGGTCCGGCTCGGAAAGCACAGCCGCGTTTTTCCTGCTCGCAAGCCACAGTACGAGACCGGCCTCCCAGTCTCCGGCGGTTTTCAGCGTGCCGGCGTCCAAAGCCTTGGCTGCGGCGTTCGTCCCGGCAAGGCTCAGAAAGGCAATGAGAGAGGGATCCTGGCTCTTCTTCATCCGGTTGAGCGATGCGCGGACCGATTGATTCGTCGCAAGATCGGTCCTCACGTCCACATGCATGGGCGTGCCGATTCCGACGTCCGGCAGGGCCACTGAGAGCAGAGCGGGTACGATGAGGCGCGTCTCCGCTTTGGGCACGGCGGCATCCGCGAAAAGAGCCGAGAGGTCGCCCGCCCATACATACGGCGCGCGCAGGCACCACGTCCAGAGGGACAGCGGCGCCTTGAGAACGAGCTGGGATGCGAGCCTGCGTTGGGCAATTGCCCGGGTGCCCCGCGCGGAACTGCTCCACGCCGCATTCCATATCGCCCTGATCTCGCCGTCCGATGGCGCGTATGAGGAATCATTCCAAAGGGCGAAGATTTTCGCGTTCCTCGTTTCGGTGGGAACAAATGAGATGCCGTCGGTAAGGCTGGCGATCGCAGCCAGGGCGTCCTTCGCGAGCTCGGTTTCAGGCCGGTCCAGCAGGGCGCACGCAAGATCATTTCGCACCGTTTCATTGGGCCCCCAGAACATGGCACCTCGGGTGAATGCGAAGGCAAGGGCCGCCATTATCTCCCTTGCCTGGGGCGTCGTGAGACGCGCGAAATCCACAATAAGGAATCTTGCAACGACATCCGCCACCCCAGGGCTCAAGGTGCTCTGCGTAAGCCAGCTCCTGTAGAGATCGAGCCTTTCAGGAAGCGCGGATTTCTGCAAATACACCTTCATCAGCGAAACGTCCTTGAAGTCCGGAGGCGTGGGCTTGGGCGGCGGCGGCGAGGCTTGTGCGAATACTGTGTCGGCAACAAGGGCAAATATGAGCGCGAGGACCCGAAGTTTCATTGCTGTTCCTCCCTCAAGACAGATCGGTTCGCTTTATTTCAAAGCCGTTGTGCACTACACGTTTCAGGAATTACGGGCGAGTGTGAACTGCGGTTTTTCCAACGGGAAGCCACCCCGGCTGTACGATCTTCGACACCCACCGCAAGCATCATTCAAGAGATGATAGACGCTGCAGAAAAGGAACATCCGGATTTGCCAGAATACCATCGATTCCTCCCGATGTGCAATTGATTTCGAGTTGCAGGACAATGATGGATGGGGTATCATGCAGAGGAAAAAGCATTGGAAATGGAGGATCCGAAATGGCAAATATCAACTCTGCGGGGTTCTGGCGAAGATTTGCCGCGTACTGCATCGATGGGACTCTCATCAGCATTCTGGGGCTTATGGTTTCCGTGCTGCTCGGGCAGTCATTCTATTTTCTCACCACCGGTGTTCTCGGGCTTTTCTATTACATCATATTCTGGGCGATGTCCGGGAAGACCCCCGGCAAGCGCGCCCTCGGCATCGCGATCGTCTCTGCCAACGGATCAAGAATGGGTGTGTCAAAATCCATCATCAGGTTTCTGTGCTATTTCATCTCGGCGATCCCTCTTGGCCTTGGTTTCCTCTGGGCCATCTGGGACCCGAACAAACAAGCATGGCACGACAAACTCGCGGGAACGTTCGTCGTCGTGGACGAGATGCCGGCGGAGATCGTCTCGGCGCCGCCCGGGATCAGCGCACTGACGGAACGCCCCGCAAAAGGGGATCTGTCCAGGGCGTGGGCGTGCCTCATCCTCCCGCTTGCGCTAATGCTGCTTTTCCTCTGGTTTCCTGTGATATCCCTCTTTTTGCTTTCCCTCACGAAGAGCTTTATGTCCAAGAGTACATTCGCAGGATTCATCAATTATCTAGGCCTTTTCGGGGATCCTTCGTTCCGGGGATCATTCGGCAACAGCCTGTCTTCATCGGTTCTCAACATGAACTGGGTCTATGCGATCGTCGTGCCTTTCTGCATCGCCTACCTGCTCGTCAAAGCGAACCGGCGGAGAGAATTGACCGCCCGAGGCATTTTGAGTGTGCTCATCCTTTGCGGCTCCGGCGTGCTCATGTCCGTGGCCGTGAAGGCGTATTGCACCCCGACTGGCCCGTTGAACGTACTCCTTGCCCGGATCGGGCTGCCTACCGTCGGTTCCTCCAAGATCTTGACTTCCGCGCTCCGCATGGCGAAGGTGGGGTATGGCCTGGGAATCGCAATCCCGCTCGGGTTGATCTGGTACATGGCTCTTTTCCGTGGAATGGCCGGCGCCACTGATGGGAGCATCACCCCGCGGCGGGTTCTCTTCAGACTGGGAGCGAGCGCCGCACTGATTTTCCTTACCTTCTTCGCATTTTCCATGAAGGGGTTCGCCCCCGTATACCTGATCACGGGCGGCGGCGACGGCACAAACGTCCTCATGACATCGATGTACCGG
The DNA here is from genome assembly GCA_049515615.1 of Spirochaetia bacterium. Taxonomy (GTDB): domain Bacteria; phylum Spirochaetota; class Spirochaetia; order SZUA-6; family Fen-1364; genus Fen-1364. The sequence continues at coordinate 4,688 of JBEKTX010000164.1, read as the reverse complement.
ACTGCTTTCATACAGGGGAACTTCGGCTACGGGGCAGCCCACGCAGTCATGCTCGCGCTTTTTCTGCTGTTCGCGGGATTTCTCGTCTGGATGCTCGTGGACAAGTCCCACCTCGCGATATGGTTCAGCTCCGAAAAGGCACTCCCCATCTCTTTGCTTAAAGAAGGCAGTCATAGAGTGGTCCTGATACTCGTATGTCTGGCGCTCGTCTGGGCAGCGCTGGTGTTCGTTCTCAATGCCGTTCTTCCGTTGCTCTATGCCCTTTTTGGGGCCTTCAAAACGGCCACCGATTCTCTTGGATCCCCCGCATCTCTCCTGCCCCACGAGTTCAACACGACCAATTTCGGCAGACTTTTCTCTGATGGAACCATCTGGTATGCGTCACTGAGCACAGTTGTAACAGTCGTGCCCTCGCTCATCCTCCAGCTCGGCGCCTCCGTTCTCGGCGGCTATGCGTTGGGAAGACTGCGGTTCCCGGGCAGAAAAGCCATTTTTCTGCTGGTGTGCCTCACTATGTTTATCAGCCCATCGGTTCTCATCGCGCCCATTTATACTCTTACAGCGAGATACGGTTTGCTCAACATGCACATGCCGCTTATCCTTTTCTGGGCGGGATGCCCGCTGGGGATCTTCATGTTCAAGCTGTTCTTCGAGGGAGCTCGGAGAGATGCTACGCGCATGACACACGGCGGTAGCGAGATTGAAATATCGTCAACGCGGGAGAACCTCCAGTCGAACACCTGGCGCATGACGGCGTTCGTCGGGCTGATCCTCGCATTTCTCATGCTCGAGGATATTCTGCTGCCAATCGTGATAATGTCCAAATCGACCCTGCTTCCGTTCAACGCCGCGATCGTTTTCAGTGGGGGCAGATATACTGCATCGAACGGAGCGATTTTCGCGTTCTTAACCATCGCCCTTATCCCGATGGCACTCATCGCCGTATTCTTGATTCTCCTGCAGCCCCGGTTCCTTTCCAGGATGCACGTGTTCATGTCGGCGACAGATGAATCCAGAGATTCTAGTGTTCCGTAAACGACAGGAAACTTAATAGCCCGAATCTCGTCTGCGATTTCAATAACATACACGAATGGTATTTACTTTCTTTCGAGGAGATCGGGCCGTCGTGCATATAAATTCATAAAAGCGGGCAAGTCCGACAGGCTCCTAGCCCCTCAAACTGGCATCAGCCACTCTTGGAGCTTGCAAGGGCTTGCAACAGAACGCACCTATTTGCAGCAAGTATCTAGGCAACAAGGATTTCTGCAAACCGGACCTGCAAAGACTCGCAATAGCTTGGAGGGACTGCGAAAAGAATAATGTAACAAATAGTGTCTCAGCGAAGCGACGGCAATGGCCCTTGGTCGCTGCAGAGGACTGACCCGCGGTCCAAGTATGCGCACCTGCGGAAAATGTTCGGCCTAACGATGCCGTCGTCACTCAATTGACTACTTGATCAAAGCCCGGGTGTCCTGTTCCGCGGAATTTGCCGCTACCCCGCTACCCACACGAGGATATTGGGAAAACAGCAAAAAGTCTTTTTGTGAATCGGTAGCGGTAGGGGCAAAGATCCGCTACCTGCGATGATTGTTGGCAAGGCCCCTCGACCCGGGTAGAAGGTTGGTGGCTTCTTCTTTTCGGCTACCGCCAGCCTTCTTGCTAGGCTACTCGTGCAGCTCAGGCGGAACGAACCTGACCCAAGGGCTACTCCCGCAGAAGCCCGCCCAAACCCTTCTCAACAAATCTACGCGTCCATTCGAGCACTTGGTCGCAGCTGCACTGCCGGCCGTCTTCGAGCCACCATGCGATGTTCCCTATGAATAGATTCGCAACGAAAATGAAAGGCAGGTCAGAGGCGGGAACTTTTGCGACGCCGCGAGTCCCGAACACTGGCTGATTGAGCATGATTTTTGTCTCCACAGCCTTCCTGGCAATAGAGACAATATGATCACGAATTCGTCTTAGGAAAGAGGCGTTGCAGCCCGAGCTCAAGAGCGTTTTATAGAGGCGATCATTCTTTTCGACATGCTTGAAAAGGGTCGCCCAGGACTTCCGGAAATCCGAAGAAACGGACTTGATTTCCGTAAAAGGAATGGAGTCAATCGCCTCAGTAAAGATGGCTTCCGCAAGGCCATACTTGTCACGAAAGTGTCGATAAAACGTCGCGTGGTTGACCATCGCGGTGTCAGTGATTTCCCCGACAGTGATGGATTCAAAACTCTTCGCGGCCAGCAATTTGGTAAGGGCATCCTGCAGCATTCTGCGTGTCCTGTAGACTCGTGGATCTACACGGTGCGCGTCAGTTTTGCGTTTTTGTCGCATTTGCGATACCTACCTCTACTTGTCGATTGAAAGTCCGAAGTCAGAGCATCCATACTTAGCATAGCGACAAAGGATCGCTTATGCAATGCACGGTTGCATTTGTGGATTCGAGCGCGAGGAAGATTGTTGCGTTATTCAGCGCGATCCGCCGTGTTTCAAGGGCTACAGAACTGGCCTCGAATACAGTCCAGGAGGACTTGATAGGTTATGAAGCAGTTGTGCGACGAAGAGATATTTTGCGCCTCTAAAGAGATAGGCACACAGATCGTTTTCGGCGAGGAGCGGCATCGAGCCGTTGCCGGCGATCGTGCGGGGGGGCCTTGCTTGGCAGGCCAAAATCCTACCGGCCTCGCGGCAGGTTGCGAAGCATTTGAGAGAAATAGAAGAGTTCAGAGCCTATCGAGAGCAACACCATGCGTTTCGTAGGCGGGCCTAATGAGCATACGGGAAGCATGAGCTCTGGCTGGGTAGCTCCTGTCCTGGTTACTCTGATTGGCGCCTTCATGGCCACTCTGGATTCGAGTATCATCAATGTCGCAATCCCTGCCATCATGAATGTCTTCAATGCGAGCCCTAGTACCGTTCAGTGGATATCTACTTCCTACCTCCTCACGCTCGGCGTTGTCGTGCCGTTGTCGGGCTGGCTCGGCGATAAGCTTGGCTACAAGCGTTTATACATGCTGTCTTTGGCCGTGTTTGTCGCGGGATCGCTTTTTTGTGCTCTCTCATGGGATCTCAATTCGCTGATCGCAGCCCGCGTGATGCAGGCGATTGGGGGCGGAATGATTGTACCGACGATGACCGCCATGATTTTTCGAATTGTGCCGCAGGAGAAGATAGGCGGTGGCATGGGAGTATTCGGCATTGCGATCCTGGTTGCACCTGCAATCGGTCCGACGCTTGGAGGCTACCTAGTTGAGTTTGTGAACTGGCGATGGATTTTCACGATCAATCTGCCCATCGGGGTCATTGGGATCATTCTCTCATGGATTGTCTTGCCGGAGTTTCAGCCTCAAGAGGCTGGCAGACTCGACGTGGGCGGGGCCGCAACCTCGATCACAGCGTTGTTTTGCCTGCTTCTCGCACTCAGCAAAGGGCCAGATTGGGGATGGGGCGCCGAGCCTACAATCCTGCTCTTCTTCAGCAGTTTCGTTGCGTTCGTTCTCTTTGTTTACATCGAGTTGACGACCGATGACCCACTGCTTGAACTACGGGTATTCAGATACACAACCTTCACCATGGCCAACCTCACGATTGTCGCGACGCAAATTGGCTTATATGCGGGCCTGTTTTTCCTGCCTTTGTTCCTGCAGAACGTCCGAGGCCTCGGTGCGCTGGAGACGGGCTTGCTCTTGATGCCCGGCGCATTGGTCTCGGGCCTGATGATGCCTATCGCTGGCAATCTCTTTGACAAGATAGGTCCTCGTCCGCTCATTGTGTTCGGTCTGCTGTTGCTGACATTCATTACCTACACATTCCACAATCTCAACCTTCTTACGGCAGCTTCTACCGTCATGACATGGGTCATGATCCGAGGTGTGGTGCTGGCATTTGCAAGTATGCCGGCGCAAACCGCTGCGCTTGCCGTAATTCCGAAGGAACTCGTGGGCCGGGCATCGGCGCTGTATAACATCATTAATAGGATTTCTGGTTCATTTGGGATTGCGGTGTTGACGTCGTTGCTCACTTCGCGTCAGGCAATGCACGGCGCTCACCTTTCATGGGCAATCAACGGGACGAATCCAGGGGTGGCCGGATTGCTTGCAAAAGCCGCGCTGATGTTTTCTGGTGGAATGCGAGGAAGAAGCTTCGCGCTTGCATATATGCAAGGGTTGGTAGGAAAAGCAGCCTTCGTGGATGCCATTGACGACGTGTTCATCGTCGCGGCGGTAATTACGCTGGTCGCTCTTGTGCCCGCGCTGTTCCTCAAGAAAGGAGCGCGCGACAAAGCTCATAAAGCTTCAGCGGCGGACTGAGGAAAGGGACGTTGCGCGGGTAGAAATCGGCCAGCCGGTCGAGACGACGATGGGGCGCGTTACACCAGATGGTCTTCCACGGGCGGGTCCAGACCATCGAGCGGGGCGCCTCCTCACGTTCTGACCTGACCTATCCCCCAAAGACTGAGTCAAATTTTGGGTTGCACTAGCTGGCTAAAGTGAGGAAGAGCAGATGGCAAGAAGAGTCTTCAACGCCGAGAAGATCATCAACCTCTTGAGCGAGGCAAAGGTGCTACTCGGCCAGGGGCAGACCCTGGATGGGGTCTGCCGCAAGCTCTCCATCTCCCGCCAGACCTACTATCGCTGGCGCAAGAGCTACGGTGGCATACGCGCCGAGCAGGAAAAGCGGCTGAAAGAGCTAGAGCGGGA
>JBEKTX010000163.1:0-9103 GCA_049515615.1 Spirochaetia bacterium | reverse complement strand
AAGCGACTCCTCGGGCGTGAGAGTGTGAAGGACAATGTGACGACCTGGCCTGCTTCGAAGGTCCACGGCATCCGCGATGCCCGGAGAGGGTCGCAGGATGACTCGTTCCCGTCCCTCACTCGACTCGAGGTCTGCTCCTGCCAGGCAGTATTCAGGCGGAACCCCTGAGTGTGAGAAGAAAAAGTAGTGAAGTATGTCATCCACCACCAGTCGGCCCAGCGGCTGGACGGTGGCGCTCATGAGACGGACCCCACCCAGGTCCAGGTTGAACGGGAGGACAGCGCAGTCGTTCGCCTGGAGCGTGAATGTTCCCGAGTCCGGGAACCGGACCAGACCCCCGGGAAGCTCAACGCTCACATGCACGTCGGCCTGGTCTCTTGTGGCGGCGTGGTCCTGGAAATTGTTGAGAAACAGGAAGCCCGAATCACCGCGCACCCGCGCCGCAAACCTCAGCGTCTGCGTGTCTTTCGGGTCGATCTCTTCCGCGCCGGCGGGCATGACGGGCTCGGTAGGGGCGATTTCGCCGGCGAAGCTTCGATACATCAGGTGCAGCCGCCGGAGGCGGCGGAAGGACTCGCGCACCTGGCCGAACTCTCCTATCGGCGCCTGGAAATCGTAGGAGACTCTTGGCACGACGTGCTCGTTGAGGAAGCCGTGTTTTCCCGGGGGGTTGGTCCCCCCGTGGTACATGTAGTAGCCCAGCATCGAGCAGCCGCCTGCAAGCTTCACGACCGCCATCGCCTCCACGCTTTCTGCTGGCACCATAAAGCGGTACCGGTACCAGGCCTGCATGCCGCCCCCCATCTCGCAGCAGGCAAAAGGGATGGCTGAGGGATCATACGAAGGATCGAAAAGCGGGTCGCGGCGCACGGGACGCCGGTAATTGCGAAAGATGTATTCCCGCGTCGGCGCGTGCCCGGGCGTTTTCTCCGTGACGTTCCACGGGCAGAATGCATATCCGCCGTAGAGGGGCAGCACCTCACCCTCCAGCACCGGGGCGCCGCCCCACGCGGTGCTGGTGTGAATTGGCGCGTCGAGGCCGGACTCCAGGGCGATACTCTTGAGGGTGCGGAGATGATCCGCGCCTCCTGTTCCGGCCGTGACCCATTCCTGCGCGAGACGGGGGACGGTTTCCCATGGGGCCCCGGCGTGCATCAGCTCGTTCTCAAGCTGGATGCCGATGATGGGCCCGCCATCCTTGAAGAACAGTCCGTGCAGCTGCCGACCGATCTCCCTGTACAGCCGCCGCACGAAGAACAGGTAGCGCTCGTCGTTGGATCGGAGTGGAAACGGCCGGCCGTACAGCCAGTCGGGCATTCCGCCATTCCGCACCTCCCCGTGGCAGAAGGGGCCGACGCGCACAATGGCGTGGATGCCGGCTCCGGCGCATTCCTGGATGAACCGCCGCAGGTCGCGGTCACCAACCCAGTCGAAGACTCCTTCATCCTCCTCGTGATGGATCCAGAAGACGTACGTGGACACGATGTCGACGCCCCCGGCCTTCATCTTCAGGAGCTCGCTCCTCCAGGCCGAGCGCATGACGCGCGCATAGTGGAGCTCCCCGGCCACGGCAAGCCATGGCCGGCCGTTCCACGTCATGAATGCGTTTGTAAAAGCGATCCTGTCCCCCCGGGGATTCACGCCACCCAGCTCGGGAAGCGCGGGGGTGATAGGCGACGCGTCGATGCGGGCGTCCAGCGTGTAATCATTCACAGGTACGAATTGTGCATAAAAAGAGCCTTCCGTATATGGACACCGTGTCGCGCAGGGTGTACGATAATGGTATTCAATATATAATGGTGCGACATCTCGAGCCGATTGAGGATCGAAGATTCCAGCCGTTGAGTCGGCGGGGGAGGAGGACCTCATGAAGAACTTGAAGATGGGGGCGAAGATCGGGGTGGGGTTCGGCCTCGTGATCGCGATCATGCTCGCCCTTGGCGGCATGGTCTACTTGAACATGGCGGGCGTTCAGGGCGACGCCCGTCGACTCGACAGAGAGACGGTCCCGCAGGTCGCGGTTTCCAACTCCGTCGCGCGCGCCGCGGAGCTGACGAGCTCGAATATGCAGGCGTTCTCCCTGACCCTGGATCAGAGCTATCTCGACCACGCAACCACGTACCTCGGTGACATGGGCAAGGCTGTTGCCGACGCTGAGGCCCTCTCGGCGAAATACGTGCGCCTGACCGTGCTCCGGAAGAACTCGGCCGCGGCAAGAGACAGGCTCAAGGAACTGGACTCGATCATCGGGGACGCGCAGCTCACTCAAAAGGCCATCCTCAGCGCCCGAGGGTCTCAGGAGACGGCCGACACCACGATGGGGAAGATGAGCTCCTCCTTTCTCTCGTCCCAGAACCAGAAGCTTGCAGACGCGATCAAAAGGCGGGCGGGGTCGGCAGAGATCTCGCGCAGGATTGCCGCGGTGAACGCGATGGTCGCGATCGTCGCCCTTGAAGACGACCTCGCGAAGGCGGTCTACAAGTCAGCGACGCTCAATGATCCTTCGATTCTCCAGACGTCGATCGACGGCTTTTCCTCTTTCGATGAAAAGGTGGCCGCGCTCGTCCAGCTCGGCGACGAGGAGGACAAAGCGAGCCTCCAGCAGCTTCCGTTCTCCGGCCAGGACTTTCTGGGCGCCTGCAAGGACCTGCTCGACGGCATGAAAAAGATGGCGACGCTTCTGACCTCAGCGAATGCGGCAACGCAGGCCGTCCTCGACGCCGCCACCCAGACCTCCGATGAAGGGGTGAAGGACGCGGGAGCCATTTCCGGTCTCACGGTTTCCCGCCTCGTGACGGCCATCATCTTCCTGTTCATCGGTCTTGCCGCCGCGACGATCCTGGCAATCGCGATCGCCCTCGCCATCAGCCGCGCGATCACCAGGCCTCTGTCCCAGAGCGTCGCCTTCGCGCAGACCGTCGCCAATGGCGACTTCACCGTGGAGCTGCGCATAACTCAGAAGGATGAAATAGGGGCCCTGGCAGAGGCTTTGAGAGGGATGAGTCTCAAGCTGAGGACGGCAATTGCCACCGTGCAGAAGAATGCTGCCGCGGTGGCGGCATCCAGCGATCAGATCTTCACCAATGCTCAGAAGCTGTCGGAAGGCGCACAGAGCCAGGCATCCACGCTCGAGCAGACCAGCGCTTCGGTGGAGGAGCTTGCCGCGTCGGTTGACCACGTGGCGGATAACGCCCGGAGCCAGGCGGAAGCCGTGGAACGAGGTTCCGCCGCGATGAAGCAGGTGCACACGTCCATCGACGTCGTGTCGAAGAACCTTGCCGAAATCTCGGCGCTCGCCTCCCACTCGGTGGACAATTCGCAGGAAGGGGCGCTCGCGGTTTCCGAGGTGGTGGATGGGATCAACCTGATCGCCGGCAGCTCGGAAAAGATAGGCGGGATCGTCAGCGTCATCAGTGACATTGCCGATCAGACGAACCTGCTCGCCCTCAACGCGTCCATCGAGGCGGCGCGCGCGGGCGAGCATGGACGCGGATTCGCTGTCGTGGCAGAGGAGGTCAGCAAGCTGGCAGACCGCAGTTCCTCGTCCACCAAGGAAATCGGAAACCTCATCCGCGAAAGCGCGAAGGACGTTTCAAAAGGCGTGGAGAAGGCAAAGAGGTCGCAGCTCGCAATGGAACAGATCCGGGCCGCATCTCAGCAGGTCAAGGACATGATCCTGGGCCTTTCGGAATCCATGTCGCTGCAGGTGAATGCGGCGAAGGACATGGCGGGCTCCCTGGAGGTCGTGAGTGAAATGAGCCAGAACATCACGGCGGCCACGACCGAGCAGACGAGCAATGCCCGGCAGGTTTCCAAGGCGGTGGAGAACGTGAATGAGCTGACCCAGAGCGCTGCATCGGCCGCGGAGGAGATGTCGCGGGCAACGGAGCTCCTGGCCGGCATGGCGCAGGAGCTGCAGAAGCTGACAGAGCAGTTCAAGATCGAAGAAAGCGTCAGCGGAAAGGAAGAGCTCGCTCTTCCGGGAAAGATCCTTCAGCAGCGGGCCCTGCCGCAGGCGAGTGCCCCGAAGGCGTGACCCGGCGCGGGGCACTCAACTGAACATACTATGGAAGTTCAAAAACGCATTGCGCTTGTCGCCCATGACAACTGCAAGAAGGACATGGTGGAATGGGTCGACTGGAACTGGAATCTTCTGCGGAACCACCAGCTGATATGCACGGGAACCACCGGAAGGCTTGTCGAGGAGGCGCTCGCCCGGCAGGTGGACGATGAGCACCCGATGCTCCATCCACTGGTCAAGCTGAAATCCGGGCCCTTTGGCGGTGATCAGCAGCTCGGCTCAATGATCGCCGATGGAGGAGTGGACGTTCTCATCTTTTTCTGGGACCCCATGCAGCCCCAGCCGCACGACGTGGACGTCAAGGCATTGCTGCGCATTTCGGTCCTCTACAACATCCCCAGCGCCTGCAACAGATCGACAGCGGATTTCCTCATTTCCTCCCACCTCATGGATGAGGAGTACTTGCCGATCGTGAGGGACTACTCGAGCTACCTGAGAAGGCAGATCGACGCCTGAGCCGGGAACTGATTCGACGCCCGCGATGACCTTGATCCAAAGCTCTTCTCCCGATATCATGCGCGAACCTCGACGAGGAGGAGAGGCGCGCATGGCGGAAAAATTAAGGGCAGGCATCATCGGCGCCACGGGGATGGTGGGCCAGCGCTTCGTGTCACTTCTTGCAGACCACCCCTGGTTCGAGGTGGTCGCTGTAGCCGCAAGCAAGCGCTCGGCGGACAAGCCTTACGCCGACGCGGTCGAAGGACGATGGGCCATGACGACCCCCGTTCCACCCGCTCTCGGAGCGCTTGTCGTGAAAGATGCTTCGAAAATCGATGAGGTTGCGGGAAGCGCAGACTTTCTGTTCTGCGCTGTTGACATGCCGAAGGATCAGGCCCGCGCCCTGGAGGACAGCTACGCGCGGGCAGAGACCCCGGTCGTGTCCGTCACCTCGGCTCACCGCATGACTCCCGACGTTCCCATGCTCCTTCCGGAGGTCAACCCTCATCACCTGGGCATCATCGAAGCCCAGCGCAGGCGCCTGGAGGTGAAGCGCGGATTCATCACGGTGAAGCCCAACTGCTCCATCCAGAGCTACGTTCCCGCCCTCCATCCATTGCGGGAGTTCGGCATCGAGAAGGTGTTCGTCTGCACATACCAGGCGATATCGGGCGCGGGCAAGACCTTCAAGGAATGGCCCGAAATGGTGGACAACGTGATGCCGTTCATCCCCGGAGAAGAGGAAAAGAGCGAGATCGAGCCGATGAAGGTCTGGGGTACCGTGGAGCGGGATGGGATCCGGAACGCAAGCTCTCCTGCCATCACCAGCCAGTGCATCCGCGTGCCCGTCAGCGACGGACACCTGGCGGCCGTGTTCGTGTCGTTCAAGCACAAACCCTCCCGGGAGAGGATCATGGAGAGCTGGAAGAGCTTCGAGGGCAAGCCGCAGAAGCTCGGCCTGCCCAGCGCGCCTCGCCCGTTCCTGCGGTACTTCACGGAAGAGAATCGACCCCAGGTGAAACTGGACCGTGACGCCGGCGGCTGCAAGGATGCTCCGCGGCCCACGGGCATGGGCATCACGATCGGACGGCTTCGCGATGACAAGCTGTTGGACTACCGGTTCGTCTGTCTTTCCCACAACACGATCCGGGGCGCTGCCGGCGGCGGCGTGCTGACCGCGGAGCTTCTCAAGGCGGAAGGATACCTGGCCGCGAAATAGCGAGTGGGACCCGCAGGAGTGAAGCATGTACCAGACCTACAATCTTTCGCATGGTGACGCGCAGGCGATGGTCGAGGCAGTTCGGACGAAGGCCGAAGCGGCACGGAAGGCAGTGTGCGTGGCAGTTGCCGATTCGCACGGTGAGCTGATATCCTTCCTGAGGATGGATGGCTGTCAGCTTCCCTCAGTGTACATCGCCATGAACAAGGCGTTCACGGCCGCGCGGGAGCGCAAGGATTCCGGAGAAATCGGGGACCACATGAAGGACACCGGCTTCCCGATGACCAACTACGGCAACCTGCGCTACACCGGCTGGGGAGGCGGACTGCCCGTCGTGCACCAGGGGCAGGTGATCGGCGCAATTGGCGTGAGCGGCTTGACCAGTGAGGAAGACATCGAGCTGGCAAGGGGAGCGTTGAGCTCAGCCGGAAAATAGGACCTGTCACCGGGATTTCACGTCGTTCCTGCTGTGCGCCACCGGAAGCTCTATCCGGAAACACGTCCCGCTTCCCGGCTCGCTCCGGACGGTGAGTGAGCCGCCGTGCATCTGCACGATGATGTCATATGAAATGCTGAGTCCCAATCCCGTGCCCTGACCGACGGGTTTGGTCGTGAAGAAGGGGTCAAAGATCTTCAGCTGGTTTTCGCGCGAGATTCCCGGGCCATCGTCCTCGACCTCGATCCAGACCGTCCCGCTGCCCGTGCCGGTCCTGATTTCGATCCTGCCTTTTCCCGAGCGTCCCTGCGCCTTGATGGCCTGCGCCGCATTGACGATGATGTTCAGAAAAACCTGGAGGATCTCCCCTTCAACACATTCCACCGGGGGGAGCGGTTCCGTCTTGAAGGATACTTCTGCGCTGTACTTCAGCTCGTTTTGCGCTACGATCACCGCTTTCTGAATGCCCGCATTGATGTCGAAGGGCGCGTACGAACCGGGTTCATCGATGCGTGAAAAGGTTCGGAGGTTCTGGACGATCTCCGAAATGCGCCGGATCCCCTCGTCTATATCCTCCAGGATCCTGCCCAGGCCCTCCTGGATGTAGTCGATGTCATAGGCTGCCCGGGCCTCTGCCAGCGACCGCGAATCACCCTCGCGCGTGCTGCGGAGAAAGGCCTCGATCTTCCGGACGAAGTGCCCGAGGGCTGAATGGTTGCTCTTCATGAACCCGAGCGGGTTGTTGATCTCATGGGCGATTCCCGCGGCAAGCTGTCCGATGGATGCCAGCTTCTCCCTCTGCACAATCAAGGCGTGTGATTCCTTGAGCTTCTGGTTTGCTTCCGCGAGCTGGATGTTCATCTTCCAGCGCGCCTGCTCGTCGTGAATGCGGGCGGTGATGTCCTTCACCACGGCATGGATCTGGGAAACTCCGCCCCCCGTGTCACGGATAAGCGTGGCGCTCTCAAGCCCGAAGATCGGCGTACCGTCCGCGCGCGTGAGGATGACCTCGAAATTCTTGACGAAGCCGTTCTCCTGGATGAGGTTCATGAGCACATTGCGGTCCGCCGGGTTTGACCAGAGCTCCGCCTCGGCGCGGCCCACCACCGCGTCGTCCGTGTCGTAGCCGAGCAGGAGCGCCCCGGCCTTGTTGATTTCGGTGATCTTCCCCGTGCTGTCGATCGTCATGATCATGTCCTGCGACTCACTGACGAGGGCGTGCAGCTTTGCCTCGCTCAGGCGAAGGGCGTCCTCGAGAAGTCTGCTGTCGCGTGGATCCTTGCGGCGGCTCATTCGGTGGAAGGGCGGTCCTGAATGGACATGTACGCAAACATGCCGAGCAGGTCCAGGACGTTGCGCACCGGTGGCTGAGGGTTTTCCAGGACATGGGCAAAACCGCGCTGCCGAGCGACAGTCTTCGTGGCGGTGAGCAATCCGACCCCCAGGGAAGAAATGTATTCCAGCTTGTCAAGGACAAACACGACCAGGGGCCGTCCATCCCACATTTCAATCAGCTCGAGCACGACATTCTCCACGGCGCGCGCAGCGTCGCCATCGAGGTATCCCTCCAGGTGGATAAGGAGCCCTCCGCTGCGCACGCTTGCCCGTGCAGAGAAATGCTTCATGCCGCTTGTCGCCCGCGCGAGAGCTTCCAGATCAAGTGCGCTCATGTGGTACTTTCGTGACGAGTGTACGCCCATTGTCGATCGATCTCAAGGTTGAAACACAGGCGACCCGCAGCGCCTGTACCCGGCGGGACTGGAAATTTGACCCCGGAAAGGGTAACTTTCTAGAGGAGTGACAAAGACGTGAGTGGTCAATCCATACTGGTTGTCGACGACGAACCGAAAATCCTGGAGGCGATTGACCGGGAGCTGTACTTCTGGAAGACGCAGAAGAATGTCACCCTCTACACGGCACTCTCCGCGCAAAGCGCCCTGGACATCCTCAAGGAGAATCACGAATCGATCCAGGTGGTCGTGAGCGATCTCAAGATGAGCGCGATGGGCGGTGACGAGCTGATCTGCGAAACGAAGCGCCTGTATCCCGACATCCGATCCATCCTGATCACCGGTTACTCGGAGGTGGGGGGGATTGCGCGCGCCGTATCCGCCGGCATCACCGCGTTCATCCAGAAACCCTGGGAAACGGACAGCTTCATCAAAGAGATCGAAAAGGCGATGTCGCTGCACTATTCCGATGTTCTCAATCGGGAATACCTTGCGCGCCTGACCTCCCAGCTGGAGCGGACGGGTCAGATACAAAAGCGGCTTTTTCATCACGATGACTTTCCCTCCGCCGGGTTCAATGTCCAGGTCACCTATCAGCCTCTCACCGAGTTCTTCTGCGGAGGCGATTTCTACCAGGTCATCCCTCTCTCGGAGGACAAGTGCATCCTCATCCTTGGCGACGTTTCCGGCCACGGACTTGAGGCGGCATTCGTGACGGGCATCATCCGCACCCTCATCTCGCGGGAAGAGCTGAAAAATACGCAGAACAAGGTCTTCTCGCCCGGCGCCTTCCTGGAAAAGCTCAACCACCTCATCCTCCGGGAGCTCGCCCAGGCCCCCGAGTTCATCATCACCCTTACGGCCGCATACCTGGACTGCGCGGCGCGCCAGTTGGTCTTCAGCAACGCGGGCAATCTCCCGGTCTATCTCGTTCGGCCCGATGAATGCACCACGCACGCAGTGCCCGGCTTCCCCTGCGGATTCACGCCGGACGCGCAGTTCGTCGAGCTCGCCATCCCTCTGCGCCCGGGGGACAAGGTCGTGTTCATGACCGATGGGCTCGTTGAAAGGGGACGCATTGCCGGCTACATCAATCTCGAAGGCGTTCGATCTCTCCTCATGCATTTCTCAGGGGATCCTGAGTTCAACAGGAAAATCGTCGCCCTGATTCTTGAAATGTTCCCCGACAGGAAATTCTA
>JBEKTX010000162.1:0-9133 GCA_049515615.1 Spirochaetia bacterium | reverse complement strand
CATACCGACGAAGACGAATCCGAGGGGCGACGCGAAGTACGCCCTGAGCTCTCGACGGAATACCGCGAGCATGTCAGGATACCTCCCTTTCATCTGTGATCAGGTTGAGGAATATCTCCTCGAGGGTGAGGTCCAAGGACTTCATCTGCAGCAGCGGCAGGTCGGCCTTCGCGAAGGCCATGAAGACGTCCCGCCTCACGTCCTGATCCTTGCGGGCTTCCACCACGATGTCGACGGTGCCCTGCTCCCGGCTGCCCACGCTCTCGGCTTTCAGCACCTGCGGCACGCGCCGGGCGACTGCAAGGGACTCCGCCTCCGCGCCGGCCACCCTGATGCTCAGGCGGTTGTCCGCCGTCATGCCCCGCGAAAGGTTTTCGGGAGTGTCGCTGGCCACGATCTTTCCCCTGTTGATGATGAGGACCCGGCTGCAGACCGCCTGCACTTCGGGCAGGATGTGCGAGCTGAGGATGATCGTGTGCTCGCGGCCGAGATCCCGGATGAGGGCCCTGGTCTCGATGATCTGCTGCGGATCCAGGCCTATGGTCGGCTCGTCCAGGATCAGCACGGGGGGCGTGCCCATGAGCGCCTGGGCTATCCCGACGCGCTGCTTGTAGCCCTTGGAAAGGTTCTTGATCAGCCGGCCGCGCACATCGGAGATTTTCAGCATCTCCATCGACTTTTCCATGCTGTCCTTCCTCCGAGAGCGGGGCACGCCTTTGATGTCGCAGACGAACGACAGGTAGTCGCGGACGGTCATGTCCATGTACAGCGGCGGCTGCTCGGGCATGTACCCGATCTGCTTCTTGACCGCTTGAGGCTCCTCCAGGATGTCGTGGCCGTCGAGCTTCACCGAGCCCTCTGTCGCAGAGAGGTAGCCGGTGATGATGTTCATCGTCGTGGATTTCCCCGCGCCGTTGGGCCCGAGGAACCCGAGGACCTCACCCCGGTTCACGGTGAAGTTCAGGCGGTCGACCGCCATTCGCTGGCCGTATTTCTTCGTGACGTTTTCGACCTGTATCAAGGCATTCTCCTTTCTCTCAGGATGCGCGCGGCTGCCATTCGTGCTTTCCGGTGGAGCCGCAGTATAGCAAAAACGGTGCTATGGGTACACTCCCGGCACGGGCACGATGCGAAGCAGCTCGTCAAGATCGCGGATGACGTGCTCAGGACGGTCGCCGGGGCCCGGCCAGGGGGCCCCTCCGGGGTTGAACCAGCACGCGTCGATGCCCGCTCCCCGCGCTCCGGCGATGTCCGCCGCGGGGCTGTCGCCGACGCAGATGAGCCGGGCGGGAGAAAGGCCCAGGGCGTCGCCCGCCGCCTGAAAGAATCGGGGGTCGGGCTTCGCAACGCCCAGCTCCTCGGAGATGAGGATGGCCGTGAAACTGCCGGCGATCCCCGAGTGGGCAAGCCTCCCGCGTTGGACGCGTGACAGGCCGTTTGTGACCAGGCACAGCCGCGCCCGGCGGGCGAGCTCGCGGACCGTAACCGCAGCTCCGGGCAGGAGATGGGCCTTCTCTGCGAGGCGCGTGACATAGTTGCCCGCCGCCGCGGCGGGATCCCCGCTGAGCTCCATCTCACGGAAGAGGTCCACCCACCTGCCCGATTGCAATCCGGCGGAGTCGATCTCCCCCTTTTCGAAGAGCTTCCAGTACCGCGCATTGATCACGCGGTAGGCCGCGATGGCCGATTCGCGGGGCCCGTCAGGGGCGGCGTCACGGAGTGTTTCCGCCAGGGCCTCCGCTTCCGCGCGGTCGTAGTCGAAGAGCGTGTTGTCGGCATCAAGGAGCACACCACGGTATTTGTTCATCGATAAACGAAAGATGCAGGCAAAATCCCCCCGCGGCAAGGGCCCGGAGGTGAAGGGGGGGGCCGCACGGCGCACTTGACTTTTCCGCCGTATTCGGTAAGTTTTCAAAGCTCGCTTTTCCCCCGAAAATGGATCGGCGGCTCATACCACACGAAAGGAGGTCTGAAAGACATGGCTGAAGTTCTGAGCAAAAACGCGAGGGTGGGGATCGTCACCCAGAAGTTTTTCTGCACCTGCGGCGGCGAAATCAAGATGAAGCTGGTTTTCGGCAATGGCAAGCTGCGCAACGCGGCCGAGTGCGAGAAGTGCCACAGGCACGAGCGCAAGCCCAGCGATTTCAAGGCCTGAAGACAGGCTTCTGACACTGCCCGCCCCCGGGGCTCACGCCCCAGGGATGGGTTTTTTTTTGCGCCACTCGATCACCTGTGCGGATATCTCCGTTCTCAGCCTTCCGAGGAGGGCCGCGATCTCCTTCTTTCCATGGGGTGCGGGATAGAGGGTGAGCGGTTTCACCCTGAACGTCGCGCCACGAAGGTGCAGGAGGGCGCGGGTGATCGTCGCTATGGAGTGCCCGCCGTCCACGGCCACCGAAAGTACGGGCAGCGGGTAGCGCTCGAGGATCACCCTCACGCCTCCTGAAAAGAACTCCCGGACCCGGCCGGTCTTCGAGCGGGTGCCTTCCGGAAAGATCATGGGACAAATCCCCTGCCGGGAGAGCGCCCCGAGCTTCCTCAGCTCCCGCTGGCCCTGGCCGAAGTCCCCCGTGCGCGACACCAGGGCGCTTCGACCGAACCTGAGCGACCGTGAGACGTACGGTATGCCCCGCCTGAGCGACCTCTTTGCGACGAACCGAACAGGGTGGCGAGGAAAACAGAGGGTCACCGCGGGGATGTCGGCAAGGCTCTGGTGGTTGGAGACGATCATGAACACGCGCGGCAGCGCACCGGCAAATCTGCGAAAATCGGTCCGCAAGCCTCCAAGGATCCGCGCCAGAAAGAACAGCTTCCGTGCCAGAGCTCTCTGGCCCTCGGACACTTCCTTCATGACGGCGGTTTCGCCCCGACGGGCGGCGAGCAGAAGGGCGAGATCCCCGCGGAGGAAAAGCATGAGCGTGGACAGCAGGAACAGCACGGATCCCATGTCTACCGGTGTCTCCGCGCGGCGACTTTTCCCGCTATCTCCCGCACAAACCCGGGATCCGTGCCGCAGCACCCGCCGATCACGTCGACGCCGGCCGAGACGAGCGCCGGAACGAACGCCGCATACTCCTCCGCGGAGAGCGGATAGGCGACCTTGCCGGCAACGATATGCGGGATGCCCGCATTCGCCTTGACCCAGAGAGGAAGGGAAGTCATCGCCCGGAGCAGGGGCGCCAGCGGGACGTAGTCCTCGATTCCGGATCCGCAGTTCGCGCCGATCAGCGCCGCGCCGGACTCCTCCGCCCGTTTCACGCAGAGCTCGGGAGGATTGCCCATCATCGTGCGGTAGCCCTTGGGCGTGCGGTTGTACGTCATGCTGGCCACGACCGGCACACGGGCAGTCTCGACGGCCGCGCGGACGGCCACGGCCATTTCTTCCACGTCCGTCATGGATTCGACGACGATCCAGTCCACCCCGGCATCGGCGAGCGCACGGGCCTGCTCGACAAAGACGTCGTAGAGCTCTTCCGGAGTCACCTCCCCCAGGGAGAGAAAACGGGCGCACGGCCCGATGTCCCCCGCGACGATCGCCCTTTTCGCGCTCACCTCGCGCGCAATCGAAGCGGCGGAGGTGTTGATCGCCTTCACGCGGTCGGAAAGCCCGTGCGGCTCGAGCCTGAACCTGTTCGCGCCGAAGGTGTTCGTGAGCACGATGTCGGCCCCCGCCTCGAGGTATTCGCGCGTGATCTGGCGCACGATCTCGGGGTGCGTGAGATTCCACTCGTCGGGAGGCGATCCCTGCATGAGCCCGCGCTTGAAGAACTCGGTGCCCCATGCCCCGTCGGCCACGAGCACGGACCCTTTCTGCCACTGCGTGCCGCGTATTTCCATTCTGGCGCCGAGTGTATCGATTCCCCGCGCTTGTGAAAAGCATTGCATTGCTTTAGGCTCTGCCGGCCATGGGCACATTCCTGCTCGCGTTTGCGGTCGCAGGCGCCGTCATCCTCGCCCTCCATATCGCGCTGTGCGCGGGAATCATCTCCAACATGGCGGCGGAGAATGCCGCGAATGCGCACAGCGGGCCCCCGGCCCGGAACCGGGCGCAGGCCCGGGCCGAGGTGGTCGTGGCCGTCCGCGACGAGGCGGCAACCCTGCCCCTGCTCCTGGACTCGCTGCGCGCGCAGACCCGGCCGGATGTCCTGTTTCTTTTTGTCGAGGACCGCTCGGGTGACGCCACAAGCGCCGTGCTCGACGAGTTCTGCGCGGCGGTGGGGAATCGTGCCCGCGTGATCCATAACACGCGTGAGCCCATCGGTCTCTCGGGCAAGCAGGCGGCGCTGGATCTCGCCTTCAGCCGGGCGAAGGGCGACGTGCTGCTCTTCACGGACGGTGACTGCGTCGTTCCTCCGACGTGGGCCGACGAGATGCTCGCGCACTTCCGCGACCCCCGCGTGGGAGTGGTGCTGGGACGCATCGAGCTGGCAGAGGAGGCGGGCTTCCTCCCGCGCTTCCAGGCCTTCGAGCAGCCGCTCCTGAACCAGTACAATCTGGGGTCCGCGGGAATCGGCATGCCGACCGGCTGCTTCGGGAACAACATGGCCGTGCGGGCGCAGGCCGTGAAGGAGATCGGCGGGTTTCACGCCCTGGGCTACTCGGCGACCGAGGATGCCATGCTCCTCAATGCCGTGTCCCGCAAGGGCGGCTGGGAGGTCCGGACCTGTACGTCAGACCGGGGAGCGGCGGGAACGAGGGCGAAGCAGTCGTGGAAGGGCTTCATCGATCAACACACGCGATGGAACGCCGGGGGCCTTTTCTCGCCTGACCTCTTGACGCGTGTGTCCTTCACCCTTGTCGTTCTCATTTACCTTGTGGGGAGCATCGTTGTGCTGCCCCTCGGATTCCTGGACTGGCGCGTCCCGATCCTTTCGCTGAACTCATTTCTCAGCATCGGCCTGCTCGCGGGACTCGGGGGATTGTACCCGGGAAAGAACCGCGCGCGCTACTACCTTCGCTTCTTTCCCTACCTTTTCTTTTTCGGTTTCTTCTATTCGTACATCACCGTGCGGGCTCTCGTACGCCGTCGGTTCGATTGGAAGGGCACTACCCTTCGTCCTTGACCATGGTCAGGAGGTTCAGGAACTCGTCCGGGTGGAGAATCGGGATCTCCTCACGCAGCCAGCTTTCCTGCACGTATCCCCAGGAGGCGAGTGAGACCTGGATGCGAGGATTCGTATTGCCGCGGATGGCGTCGATCTGGTCTTCGACGAAGATCGCTTCCTCGCATCCGAGGGCTTCCCTGAGCTTCTCCACCGTGGCGAGCTTCGGCTCCCCGTGGCTGTACAGCACGTGCGCCGCGGGCACGGAGATCCCATTTGCCTCGAGGGTTTCGCTCACGAACTGCGGCTTCTTTGTGGAGAGGATGTACATCCGCAGAGGGGGTGAAATCCGGGAGAGCGCCGCGGAGACGTGCGGGTAGATCCTGTTCAGCGACAGCCACGCGCGGCGGTCTTTCTCCCGCAGATCGGTCCGCGCCCGGTAGAAGAGCTCCTTGAATCGATCCCGTGATGGCGTGCCGGGGCGCTCCCATGCGCGATCGAATTCGATCTGGGTGCGAACGGATTCTCCCCCCGCAATGAGCTCCTGGATCAGGACGAAGTCCTCACCCGATCGAACGAAGGGCCGCATTGCGCGAAACGCCGCGCGTGCGGAGTCCGGAGCCTCCGAGATATCCCCGACCGACCGGCGGCGATGCAGAGCGTGATACGCGGTCCACGAGGACACGAAGCATTCTTCCACCGAGTCGCAGATGACCCCGTCGAAATCCAGCACCAGGAGCCGCACGCGTGAACTATACCTTGCCGCCGCGTTCATGTCATACTGCCGGCGTGCGGGACTTCCATTTCAAGGAATTCATGTCGCGCTTCGATGAGAAGGGGAAACTCGAGTGCGCATGCGGGCAGACGCACCAGCTTTCAACACGCACCGTGCTGGCGTCCCGGGGAGCATTGGAACAATCAGCGGAGCTCCTGGTGAGCACCCGCGGCCGCGATTGCCGTCTGTGGGTGCTGAGCGATGAGAACACGGAGGCCGCCGCGGGTGCGCGGTGGAAGACAGCGGCCGGGACGGCCCGCATCACGGAATTGGTGCTTCCCGGGCAGCCGAAGCCGCAACCGACGATGGCGCTGGTGGATCGGCTCGCCTCCGGGGTGAACGCAGCGTCTCCCGATCTCCTGGTGTCAGTGGGCGGTGGGGTCATCAGCGACCTTGTGAAGCGGCTCTCCCTGGACCTGGGATTGCCGAACTGGTGCGTGGCCACTGCGCCCTCCGTGGACGCCTACAGCTCCGGGACTTCGGCGCTCGAGGTGAACGGTTTCCACGGCTCCGTGCCCGCGCGCGCTTCTGAGCTCATCGTCTGCGACCTGGAAGTCATGGAGAAAGCGCCGAGGGAATTGCACCTGGCAGGACTGGGCGACCTCCTCGCAAAGTTCCTTGCCTTCCTTGACTGGAATCTTTCGCGGATCGTCGTGGGGGAGAGCTACTGCCAGCTCGTTTCCGACGTCGCCCTCGAATCGGCGCGGGGCGCCCTCTCGGCCGCGCGTGGTCTGGGCCGCGATCCCGCTGAGGCGGCCCGGACTCTCACCGATGCGGCGCTTTCCTCGGGCTTCGCCATGCAGGCCCTGGGAGGATCGCGGTCCGCCGCGACTGCCGAACACACGATGGCGCACTTCTGGGAATCGGCCCATGCCGTGCGGAATGCGCGCTGGGACTTGCACGGAATTCTCACTGGCGTGGCCAGCCGGATGATGCTGCACTGCTACCGGGCGCTCTATGCGCGGCTGGCTCGCTTCTCCCTGGACGAAATGGCGCGCCTGGAGCAGTTCGATGCCGAGCCGCCGTGGCGAGAATACGTGGAGGAAGCGCTCCAGCCCTTCATGTCGAAAGTGAATGAAGAGATGGCGGGCCGCACGTTCGAGAGAGGGGACCTGGCTTGTCGGCTGGAGTCGTTCCGCAGCGGTCAGACGGAGATCGCGGCGGCTGCGGCCGGGATGCTCGATGAGCTTGCCTCCGCGGTGGATATCCTCGAGGGCATTGGCTTCCCTTTCTCACTGGAGGAGATCGGCCTTCGGCCTCAGGATGTCCTGCTGCCTTTCCGCAATATCAGGTTGTTGAGAAGACGCTATTCGACCTTCGACCTTGCGCATGATCTCGGGCTCGAGGAGGCGTTGCGTGAGTCGGGGGAAAGATACGTTGCGGCGAACGCAGAGCGGGAACTCTAGGCCCGTTTCGTCATGACAACCCGTCCGATTGGTGATGGGCTCATGAGGGTCGTACCTTGCGCCGTTAGAACGTCCCAAAAGTAAGCGGAGGTCCGATATGAAAAAGGCATTCATTTTCGTTGCCCTTGTGCTCATCAGCCCCGTCGCTTTCACTCAAGCATTCCTCGACCTGGTGAAGACGGGATCGGCCGCCCAGGTGACAGATGCGCTGCGAGCCGGAGCCAAGGTCGACGAACGGTCGAAATCGAACCTCGATTGGGTCCCTCCTCACAATATAGGCGGCGATGATCTCGCATCGTACTATGAAGGAAACATGACCCCGCTAATCTGTGCAGCGAAGCACAATCCCCGTCCCGAGGTGATCGCCGTCCTACTGCACGCAGGGGCAAAGATTGACGACTGTGACGACAATCAGATGGCCCCCCTCCACTGGGCAGCCGCTGCGAATCGCAATCCGGACGTGCTCTCAGCTCTCCTGAAGGCGGGAGCCAAGGTCGATGTGTCATCCGATTTTCCCGGAAAACAGGGCTTTCCGCTGGAGTATGCGGCGGCGTACAATCCGAACCCGCAGGTGATTTCGGTGCTCTTGAAGGCAGGAGCGAGCATAAAGGCAGGAACGCTGTCACGCGCGGTACGGTACAACGCAAATCCGGAAGTGGTCGTGACGCTGCTCCAGGCGGGAGCAAAGATGTATTTAGGAGCGCTGATCGACGCCGCCGCCAGCAACAAGAATCCGGAGATGATCGCGTTTCTGCTGAAGACGGGTGCAAGGATCGACGACAAGGACGAAGATGGAAAGACCGCTCTCCTGGCCTCCGCACACAACCCGAATCCCGTGGTTGTTGCCGCGCTCTTGAAAGCCGGATCTGTGGTGAACGAAAAAGACAAGGACGGCAACACGGCGATCATGCTGGCAGCCAGTGGAAGCAGCCTCGAGATGGTTTCTGCCCTTTTGCAAGCCGGATCCGCTGTCAATGAGAAGAACAAGGACGGCAACACGGCCCTCATGTTCGCCGCCGGCGGGAACGGCGTCGAAGTGGTGACTGCCCTTTTGAAAGCCGGATCTGCTGTCAATGAAAAAAACAAGGCAGGCTGCAATGCGCTGATGCTCGCCGCACGCGGGAACCCGAATCCCGCGGTCATCCCCACCCTCCAGAATGCCGGATCCGCGCTGAATGAAAAGGACAAGGACGGCAACACCGCGTTGATGCTTGCCGCCCGGGAGAACAAGCACCCCGAGGTGCTTTCTGCATTGGCGAAAGCCGGGTGCGCGCTCAACGAAAAAGACAAAGACGGCAACACCGCACTAATGCTCGCCGCTCACTGGAACCCGAGTCCTGAGGCGATTACCTCGTTGCTGGCCGCGGGCGCAGACCCAAAGGCCCTGGACCGGGACGGTCACACCGCGCTGTATTGGGCCGGCATGGAGAGCGCCCATTTGAAGGGAACTCCGGCGTACCTCGAGCTGGAGAAAGTGACACGAACCTATTCGCAGTACTTCTTCGACCTCGTGAAGACCGGATCACCCGATCAGGTACAATCTGCGCTTCAGGCCGGGGTATCGGTGAATGACCTGGACTCGAACGATGTCACTGCCCTGATGTGGGCGGCCGCTACGAACACGAACACTGCTGTCATCCAGGCGCTGCTGAAGGCCGGAGCCCGTGTCGACCTTCGGAACAAAGCGGGCGGGACAGCGCTCATGCTCGCGGCACAGTACAACTCGAACCCTGATATTGTCTCGATCCTGGCGCAGGCAGGAGGGAAAGCTGAGGACGAGGCCGACAACGGCGTCACCCCGCTCATAGCGGCGGCGTGGGTCAACCAGAACCCTGCAGTGATCGGGGCGCTTCTTCGAGCAGGGGCCAGGATTGACACATGGGACCCTACCGCACACCGGACCCCGCTGA
>JBEKTX010000161.1:0-9237 GCA_049515615.1 Spirochaetia bacterium | reverse complement strand
CAGGCGATCTTCTTCAGAACGCAGAGCGCGATCCGCAGGTCGCCGAGCGACTGCACTCGATGCAAACCACTCAGGGTGGGCGCGTTCTGGCATATATCGTACCCGTGAACTACGTGATGCAGGGAATGATAGCCAACACTGGCCCCGAGTGGATGCTCTTTCAGCGTCATCAGACATTCGCCATGATCTCGGACTACATCATCAATCCAATAGGCCATCTTCAGGGCGGCCACATGAACCACATGGGTCCGATGACGCACGACAGCCCCGCAATGAAACGACGGATCATTTTTATAGGGGTCCAGGGCAACCAGCCCCTTCGGTCAGCCTCTGCAGATTTCAGAATCAACGATACGCGTGTTCCCCGATTTTTTGTTGATATCCACCTTCACACGAATGAGATTCTCCAGGTCCAGGACACGCCAGGGGGGACGGGATGGGGCGACGTGCCGACCCCAATGTTCTAGGAGATCAGAGCGCTCCACCCGAACAGGACACTCCCAGCCCGACACTGCCCCAGATTTTTATCGCCTTCCTAAAGTTGGGCGCCACCGCGTTCGGGGGACCGGCTATGGTGGCGCATGTGCGTGCGATGGCAGTGCAAAGAAAAGGGTGGCTTACAGAGGGGGATTTCCGAAGCGGTGTGGCTCTCTGCCAGACCATTCCCGGCGCCACCGCGATGCAGTCATGCGCCTACGTCGGACTTCGGCTGCGAGGGGTACGGGGAGCGGCAGCAAGTTTCATAGGCTTTGGCCTTCCAGCTTTCCTTCTAATGGCTGGCCTCTCGGAGCTTTACGTGCGGTACAGTGGCCTGCCCGACGCTTCCCTGGCGTTCACCAGCCTTCGCGCACTCGTCGTGGCTTTGGTTGCCCACGCGGCCGTGAGCATGGGGAGGACCTACCTGAAGGGGTGGCAGGACGTGCTCATCGTCCCAGTTGCGGCAACCTTGTTCTGGATGGGCATTAGCCCCGTGCTCGTCGTCCTCTGCTCAGCCGCGCTCGGAATAGCACTTCCAGGAAGACAAGCCACTGATCAGAAGACAGATAGCCTGGCAAACATGACTTTTCCGCTAAAGCCGCTCCTTGTCATCGCCGGTGCAGCAGTGGTCGGCCTGTTCGTTCTTTTCCTTGTGGATCGAAAGTCACTCGACTTATCGCTTCTTATGCTCAAGGTGGACCTCTTCGCTTTTGGAGGAGGATTCTCCTCTATTCCTCTCATGCTCCACGAGGTCGTGGATATTCGTCACCTCATGGACCAGAAGACATTCATGGATGGCATAGCCCTCGGGCAGGTCACATCTGGACCGATCGTCATCACCGCCACCTTCGTTGGCTTCATTACTCGTGGCGTTTTGGGAGGACTGGTCGGGACCGCAAGCATTTTCCTGCCGTCCTTTCTGATGCTCATTGTCACGGCGCCCTTTTTCAATAGATTCAACTCTTTGCTCCTATTCCGAAAGGGAATCAGTGGTGTTCTCTGTTCGTTCGTGGGTCTCTTGGCGATCACGTCGGTCAAGCTCGGGCTGGCCGTCGCGTGGGACATCCCCAGGGTTGTTTTTGCAGTAGCGGCATTTATCGCCCTCATGCTCCGCGTCGGTCTCCCTTGGGTGGTAGTCGCGGGTGTGCTCCTCGCCGTGGTCTTCAGATTCTAACGACGCCCTGTGAGTCCACGATGCAGGGCAACAACTCATCTCACGCTACCGTGGAGCGTCAGGGCCCTCGAAATATGGGCAGTCTTCCTTCAGGCACTCTTTGTTTAGACTGCTGAACTCGCATCCCATAGGCTCTTCCAGCGGGAGGCTCATGCCAAGCTCTTTCTTCAAGAAAGCCACTGCAGTCGTGATCGCAAGGAAAGAATCTCTCTTACAACAGCGCGGACCACCTTGTTCAGCAATCGCACGAAGACTCTCTGAGGTCATGAGATTCGCGAGGCGCCACTCAGTTCGAGAGAGCGGAGTCGCTCCGGTCACAAGGCTCACGAAAATCCCCGTACCGACCGCCGCCCCACAGTTGCCGCTAAAGCCGCAGGACCCTCCCTTGACCTCTTCTGCTCTTTTGCGGGCCTTCAAGATCATTTCGGTTTTCTCTTCCTGTGGCCTGCCGGTTGCGTTGCAGTAGGCTACAAGGAGCACCGCAGGAACGAGAAAATGATGCTCTGTCCCGTGCATTTTGATACGCGCGTCCCTCATCAGGGTTTTCGCCATCGACATCGCTTGAAGAGACTTAGCTGCCGTGGCATATCGTTCAATCAAATCGTTTGCCGAACCGCTGTGACAGGCGTCGCACACGAAATGCCCGTTTTCGCACGCTACGCTTCCCTGTACCTGCACACCACAATAGTGGCAACTGCGTTCCAGGTTGGGAACGGCGTAGAGTAGCTCGGCCCCGCACACGAGACATCCGGTTTTTTCCACGACTTTTTGGACTCCTTTCAATCCTTGCGCCACAACGACATAGTCCGCTCAGTTTTCTACGGCTCAGCCAACCTATGTTGCGCACTTTGCGCTGAGGGCAGCGCAATGGTGCTCTCCCCTTGCTATACCAAGCTTACCTCTTCTTGTGCGAACTGGTGTACCCGCTCTTTGATCGCATCGCGCACCCCACGAACTTGAGCCATGATCTCTTCATCTGAACCAGTGAAGGTCGCGGGGTCGGGGTAGGACCACACCAGACGCGTAGCGCGCCCTGGGAAGATAGGGCAACGATCTGCGGCCTCTTTTGAGCAGACCGCAATAACAAAGTTGTAGAACCTGCCTTGTTTCAAGAGTGCAAAGACGTCCTGGGTTGTATGCCCGGAAATGTCTATTCCCTCCTCGCGAAGGGCACGCACGACATGGGGGTTCAGCTCACCTGCCTCCAGGCCCGCGCTTTCAACTTCGAACCTGTCTCCTGCGAACTTCCTGAGGTATGCCTCAGCCATCTGGCTCCGTGCGGAGTTGTGAGTACAGACGAACAAAACCTTCGGCATAGTCACCTCCATTCATCCGCTTGACGGAATAAGGAACAAACGCTTTTTCATCCATAGAGAGATATTGACCAGCCCGAGCATGACGGGCACTTCCACGAGCGGCCCTATCACCGTCGCGAAGGCGACTCCGGAGCCGATTCCGAAAACGGCGACCGCGACCGCGATCGCCAGCTCAAAATCGTTGCTCGCCGCGGTGAGCGCCACCGTGGCGGTCGGCTCGTACGCGGCGCCGAGCCTCCGCGACAGGAAGAACGTGATGGTGAACATCACCGCGAAGTACAGCGCGAGGGGCACCGCAACACGCACCACGTCGAGGGGCAGCTGGATGATCAGGCTTCCCTTGAGGGAGAACATGACGACAATCGTGAAGAGAAGGGCGGCAAGCGTGATCGGTGCGATCTTGGGGACGAACCTTCCTTCGTACCAGTCTCTCCCCTTCAGGCCGATCAGGCTGAACCGGGTGGCAATTCCCAGGAGAAATGGAATTCCCAAATAGGCGAACACGCTTCGCGCGATCTCCGCCATTTTCACTTCGACCAGAGTTCCCTTCATGCCGAACAGGGGGGGAAGAACCGTGACGAAAATCCACGCGTAGACGCTGTAAAAGAGCACCTGGAAAACCGCGTTGAAAGCCACCAGCCCGGCAACAAGGTCCCGGTCCGCCTTGGCCAGGTCATTCCAGACGAGCACCATGGCGATGCACCTCGCCAGGCCGACGAGAATCAGTCCGACCGCGTATTCCTGGTGTCCCTTCAGGAACAGGATCGCCAGGGCGAACATCACGATCGGGCCGATGATCCAGTTGGCCACGAGTGAGAGAGTGAGGATCTTGCCATGGCGGAACACGGCGCCGAATGCCTCGTAGCGCACTTTGGCCAGGACGGGATACATCATCAGAATGAGGCCAATTGCGATGGGGATGTTGGTCGTCCCCGACTGGAAACGGTTGATGAACGGCACCACACCGGGAATCCGCCAGCCCAGGATCACGCCGACGGCCATGGCAAAGAAAATCCAGAGTGTAAGAAACCGATCGAGAAAGGAAAGTCTGACAGTACTTTTCTCCTTCATATCGATGCCTCCGACTATGGCTTCACGGCTTCGATAGTTGCAGACAGGACGTAGTTCTCGATGCTTTTCCCCGGTGCCCAATCCTTGACGAAACTGCGGCTTTCTTCTTTGGGTTCGATGCGAATGTCGATGAAGCCTGCAGCCTCGATCATGCCCGCAAGCTCATCGACAGGAGAGGCACCGGCGATGCATACGGAGTACGACGTGAGGTCGCTCCGCAGTTCTTCAGTGAGGGTTCCCGAGGCCACCATATCGGAGACGGCAAGACGACCACCACTCTTCAAGACACGGAACGCTTCGCGGAACACCTGCGGCTTGTCCGGGGAAAGGTTGATCACGCAGTTGGAAATGATCACGTCGATCGAGGAATCGGCCACAGGAAGGTGCTCTATCTCACCCAGTCGAAACTCGACCTGTGCATACGCCGATTGAGAGGCGTTCTTGCGGGACAGAGCGATCATCTCATGCGTCATGTCCACGCCTATGACCTTGCCCGACGTACCGACTGCTTTGGCGGCAAGAAAGCAGTCGAACCCTCCTCCGCTCCCCAAATCCAGAACCACCTCACCTGGTTTCAGAGCCGCGATCGCCTGAGGATTCCCACAGCCCAGCCCCAGGTTGGCACCCTCAGGAGCCAGAGCCATCTCTTCGGCGGTGTAGCCCAAAGCCGACGCAGGGGAGCAGCATGATGAGGAACATCCACACTCCGTTCCCTTATTCTGCGCGACTGCCCCGTAACGATCGCGTACCGATGTCCGAATCTCCTCCGGGCTGAACTTGTGCATTCCCTTGCCTCCTTGCCTGTTTATATTACTGTATGACTATACGGGAATATAAATGCTGAGTCAAGAAATTCAGATGCAGTTTTAGCGACGTCGAAAGTCTGTTTGCGAGTTTCAGGGGTCGCAGGCGGTCGGACCACTATTTTGTTGGGTCGGAATGCATGATTTCTGACTCCGGATAGTTCACGAAAACACTTGACAAGATACCTTATATAAGTATATATTTATATCAACGAGAACTTATATGCAACTGCCCCTTCGTATCCAGCACTTGCTGCAGACGCTCGGCGACGCCAACCGATTGCGTATCCTCCACTTCATCGGCGGCGAGCACCGTTCCGTCTCCGAGATAGTCGCCGCGGTTGGACTGTCGCAGCCGCTCGCTTCCCACCACCTGCGGGCAATGCGCGAAAAAGGCATATTGGAAACGAGGCGAGAGGGGCCGTTCATCTATTACGCGCTGCGGGACTCGCGTCTGCTAGAGGCGCTCGGTTTCCTGATTCTAGTGGCTGCGGAAGATGGCGATGACGATTCCGCAAATGATTTTTTCCCGTGCCCTGCCTGGGTCAGGAGGCACATCACGGATACGGAAAACTAGCCAAGGAGGCGCGATGTGGGGCTGAAAGAAATGATCGCGAACAAAATGATGGGGAACATGAGTCCGACGGAAAAACAGGCGATGATGAACTCGATGATGGAGAAATTCTTCGCCGATCTAACGCCGGAGGAGAAGCAGAAGATGATGAGCGACATGATGGCCAAGTTCATGGGGAACATGTCGCCCGAGGGGATTCAGGGGATGATGAAATCGATGATGGGTGGTGGCGGACCGATGGGGATGATGATGGGTATGATGGGTGGACGAAGAGGCGAAAAGAAGGACGGCGAGCCTGGCGAGATGCCATGGGACATGTGCAAAAAGATGATGGCCTCGATGACAAAAACGAGCGAACTGGCCACCTTCGCTACGCCGGAGGTGCGTGGGTTGTTCGAAGAATGGGCAGCCCAGATCGAGGAAGAAATCCTTCGATTTGTCGATCAATCCGGCAGTAACGATGCCGCCAAGATCGCCGAACACTTCAAGCTGTCCGCCGACAGCGTGACCTACTTCATCACCCGGCTCGCGAACAAAGGCAAGATCAACCTCAAAGCGGAGAAAAACCAGTAACGGGGAAGGGGATCGGGACTCGGGAGCGCCGCCCTGTCGCTCGACGCCGGGCAGCGCTTCGGGTGTGGTCAGAAAGGTGGTGCAGAAAACCAATCGCTGACTCGCCTTCCCGCCTATGTGAGGTTGGGTACTCGCTCGATTGGCGAGTCAAGAGATTCAGATACAGTTTGGCGAGGTAGAAAGTCTTTTCGCAAGTCTCAGGCGATCGGATTCCCATTGAGGATCGGAATGAATGGTCTCGCACAAGGCGTCCACCACGGGGCCGTAGGGCTTCGGGAGCGGCACGCGGGAGTAATATGTGAAGAGAGCCTTCTTCTCGGCGGCGACGATGCCTGCATGCCTGAGCGTTGCAAGGTGTCGGCTCAAGTTTGATTGATTGAGTTTCAGAATGTTCTCAAGATCACAGACGCACAGGGTCCGCTCATGCAGCAGATTGAGGATGCGAAGTCGGTTAGGGTCTGCAAGGGCCTTTAGCACTTCTGAAATATCCATGCTCATATAGTAATATGGATAGGTGCAAAATGTCAGCAAAGCCTTTTGCCGAATCCACAAACACCTAAAGCCTCGGGGAGATGACCCCCGGGGCCAGAGTGGCGGAAGCGCGGTGCCGAGCCTCTATCGGTATCCGGGACAACGGCACTATACACAGTCGTCCGGGGACGTGCACACTCCGCTCCATGAAGAATCGACCATCGGTG
This sequence comes from Spirochaetia bacterium, assembly GCA_049515615.1. Lineage (GTDB taxonomy): Bacteria > Spirochaetota > Spirochaetia > SZUA-6 > Fen-1364 > Fen-1364. The sequence goes on along the minus strand of JBEKTX010000161.1, from coordinate 2,551 downwards.
AAAGACTGGCTGCCTCTCTCCCGCGCCGTGCACGGCGCGGCCGAGCTTCCCACGGGCGCCGCCTTTCGGCCCGAGTGGATCGACTTCGAGAAGGGCATCCGCGTGGGGAACCTTGAGCCGCACGAGCGGATCACCCGCATCCTCAAATACCGACTGGAGGAGGAATATGGGACGGGTTTCGTCACGGACCGGTGGGGCCGCGGGGTGTTCTGGCAGTGGATCTGCTGGCTGCCGCGCGCGAACCGGGATGCGAAGCCCGTCTCCAGCGGCACGAACTTCGGCTGCGCCAAGCTGTATATCACCATCGATCGCACCCGCCGGGTCTTCCAGTGCGGCCTGGCCGTGGAGCGCGGGTTCGTCTCCGGACGACCCGCCATACCCGGGATTCTTCTCAAGCCTGACTGGGACTGGAATCGGCTCATGAAGCAGTGCACTGCGGGCTCCGACCTGGACCGCGAAATGCGCCGGCTGGTCCTGCGCGAGGGCTTCTGCGCCACGGTCACGGGAGCTTCGGGGATGTCGATGTTCGACTCGAAGGACTTCAAGTCCGCCCGGCAGATCCGGGAGACGGCCCGCAGGGCGCGGCCCGGCGCGTGGGCCGGTTTCGACCTTTTCTACCCCATGCCGGAGGAGGAGGTTCGGGCCTCGTCGGGTTACGAGCTCGTCCAGGGAATACAGGGTGCGTTCGCGGAGGTCATCCCGGCGATGAACCTCTGCATGCAGGTCCCTCTCTCAACCCCGGTGGATCGGCGACTCCCGTAGGAACAATGCCAGGACGAAGCTCGCCACCGTGAGGGCGAACAGGATTGCGAGGGACGCCGTCATCGAACCATCCGGCGCCTTGAACGCGTCCATTGCGAATATGAACAGGATTCCCGACACCTGGCCCATGACCACGAGCATGCTGTTCGACGTCCCTTCCGGCGCGGGCAGGGTGAGCTCCGCGCCGTACTGGAAGCCGATGGGACCGGCGCTCAGCAGGAAGAGGCCGAATACGAACGAGGAGGCGAGCAGCAGACCGTATGAGCGGGCGAACGCAAGGCCCGCGAGACCGGGGAGCAGTCCCGCGAGGGCCAAAAGAACGAACGGCTTCCGCCGCCGAATGGAATCCGAGATCAAGGGGATCACGACGGCGCCCACAATGCCGCCTATCAGCATGAGCCCTCCGGCCGTGCCCGCCTGCGCCCCGGAGAATCCGCGCGGCGCGATGATCTCCTCGATCCAGGTGGTGACGCCGTTGAACATCCCCAGCCCCACGAAGAAGATGATGAGGAGGAGAATGAAGTCCTTCTGCCTCATCATGCTCTTCAGCCCGTCGAACATGAGAGACCGGACCTCCTGGTCGGCGGGTCCTGCCGGAGTGGGGGGCCTCTCCCGCACCGTCGCAATGAAGAACACCGCGCCGACCGCCGACACGATGCCCGTGTACAGGAGCATGGATTTCATCCCGTACGCATTCAGCAGGAGCGGGGTGACGATGAGGCTCGCCAGGATCCCGAGGTAGATTGCCAGCGTGCCCAGCCCCGTTGCCGTGGCCCGCTCATCACTGGGAAACCAGCGGCCGGCGAGCTTTGTGATGGCGCCGAGGATCAGCGGCTGGCCGACGGCGATTCCCACCTGGGAGATGAAGACCATGACGAAGTTGTCGGCGAAAAGTCCCCGGGTCAAGCCGAACACCGCCGTGAGCGCGGCACCGAGGGAGACCGCGCCCCTCAGCCCCCACGTGTCGATGAGCCAGGCCGCGGGGAGCACCAGGACGATGTACACCGCCATGAAGACGATCGAGAGCAGTCCGATCATCATGTCCGAGGTGGCATAGAATTTCATCGCGTCGTTGGTGACCGGGGCGAAGGTGATCCACAGGGCCTGGTTCACTGCCGCAAGGAGCATGAACCCCGCCAGGACAACCCATTTGTACCCGTACGTTGTGATCTCTTTCTCTTTCATGTTGTATGCAAGATACTGATACTTATGCGTCGATGAAAAGGCAAAAAGATCAGCCGCGCTCGGGGCGTTCCCGGCGAACCTGCCGCACCAGGAGCGCCGCAAGGACGACGAGCAGAGCATTCATGCCCAGGTAGAACCAGAACCCGCGCCTGATGCCCATGGTCTGGGAGATGAGGGCCATCGCGAAGGGAAAGGCGATCGATCCGGCCGCCCCCCCGGTCGCCGCGGTTCCCACCGCGACGCCGCTCTTGAAATGCCTGCCCAGCATCGACATCCCCAGCGGATAAAACCCCGAGCACCCGAGCCCGGCGACAAAGACGGCCGCCGCCACCGCTCCGGGGGACCGTGCCAGCAGCACGCCGAAGAGCGCGGCGGTGGACATGATGGAGAGAGCGAGCATAAGGATCTCCTGCCGTGATCCCTTGTACCCGAATGATATTCCCAGTCTCCCCGCCAGGAGTCCGAGCCAGAACACCCCCACGGCGAAAGCACCCATGGATGCGGACACCCCAAGTGATTTCACGACGTACTCCGACGACCAGGAAGAAACGCCGATTTCGGCCCCCACGTAGATGAGCAGCGCCGCGGTCATGAGCAGGAGCAG
>JBEKTX010000160.1:0-9286 GCA_049515615.1 Spirochaetia bacterium | reverse complement strand
GGACGTCCACCCGGGGCGCTCCGGGCGGCGCGCCATTGCGTGCCCCGACCCGGAACCACTCCCGACTGCCGATCTGGGTGAAGATCTTGCGCAGCTCGGGCTGGAAGATGATTGCAATGGCGATGACGAGCCCGGGAACCAGCACGTTCAGGATCCAGAGCAGCGTGGTGAGCTGGAGGAAGAAAGACACCGCATAGATGAGGACCATGACCACGATCCCCTTGATGAGCTGCACGGCCCGGGTCTGTACGAGGATCTGCCAGCTTTTGTAGAGGAGGTAGGCGAGCATGAGCACATCCAGCACGGGGCGCACCACCTCGCGCACAGCCCATGTGTTCAGGAGCTGTTCCATGGGAAGCCCTAGGCCCCGATCCGCCGGATGGAGTCGATGATCTTTACCATTTCCACCGCGTCCGCCACGTCGTGCACGCGGATGATATTCGCGCCATTGAGGACGGCCAGCGTGTTCGCGGTCACGGTCCCGATAAGCCTCTTTTCAACCGGGCGATCAAGGATCTCGCCGATGAATCCCTTGCGGGACAGGCCGACGAGGATAGGGAACCTCAGTGACTTCAAGGAGGCGAGCTCCTTGATGATACGGAGGTTGTCCTGGCTCCGTTTGCCGAAGCCGATGCCCGGGTCGATGATGATCATCTCCGGCGCGATCCCCGCGCCGATGGCTGCGGCGATGGAAGGCTGCAGCTCGCGGAGGATCTCGCTGATCGTATTCTTGTAGAAGGGCTCCTTCTGCATGGTCTTGGGCGTGCCGCGGATGTGCATGAGCACGATGGGGACTCTGCGCCGGGCCACCAGGCGGGCCAGGTCCTCGTTGTGCCGCAGTCCCGAAATGTCATTGATGATATCGGCGCCCGCGTCCAGTGCGCGCTCCGCGACTTCCTTCTTCCGCGTGTCCACCGAGATGATCACATCGGAGTCCGCGCGAAGCGCCTGGATGACCGGGATCACGCGGCGGATCTCCTCCCCCACGGGCACCGGCTCGGCGCCCGGTCTCGTGGACTCCCCGCCCATGTCCACGATATCCACTCCCGCGGAGATCATCTCATGCGCCGATTTCATGGCGTCCTTGATCGTCGTCGCCCTGCTGGACGGGAAAAACGAGTCAGGCGTGCAGTTGAGAATCCCCATGACATAGGTCTTGTGGGTGAAATCCAGCGTGCGGCTGCCCCAGGATATGGTCCTGTTCCCGGCCGCAGTGCACGCGATGATATCACCGCTCACCGCGTCAAGCCCGTAGGGCTCCCCCTTCAGCCGCGCGGCAAGGAGCCGCAGGGTGCGGCGGCTGCCGGTGATCAACACGTCGGTTTCCCGGACGGTGAATTCGTGGGCGCCCCTGCTCATTGCGATGCCGCCGCCCAGTGTCTCCAGGTACGACTTCATCATGTTCGCCGCACGGGTGTCCACGCTTTCCAGCTTGATAGTGCAGTAGAGGAAGTTGTCGCCGATCTTCTCCAATTCCTCCGCGGAAAGGTCGAGCTCTCCGAAATGCCTTCTCACGTCGTTCATGGACGAGATTTCGATGGGATGCGCGTTCGTTTCGGAGGATCTCAGGAGGATGGAGGCCACAGAGCGGATTCTAACAACTGGCTTCTCGCATCGTCAAGGTTGTCCGGCGACTGCCGTGATGCCCTTACTGCGAGAAGACGATGTCGATGAGCCGGTTCAGGTACAGGAGCAGCAGCTCCTTCTTCCGTGCATCGGGAATAGTGAGGCCGGTCTGCGCGGGGGCGGTTGGAGCAGCTCCCGCGGCTGGCGCAGCAGTGCCCGCGGGGGCGCCGGCGGCGGGTGCGGTGGCGGCGGGTGCACCGGCGGCCGGCGCCGCAGTGCCCGCGGGGGCGCCAGCGGCAGCGGCAGTGCCCGCTGCCGGGACCGGCGTCAACAGCCTCTGAAGGTCAGCCGGGCTCAGCACATCTTTGGCCGAGGCCAGGAAGGTCGTGTATGTAAGGCGCGCGTTGGCGAGCTTCGAAAAGTTGATCGTGCCCTTCTGGTCCAGCAGGCCAGGGGAAACCGATCCGCTCACGGTGATCGATTCGTTTTTGCCCTGGATGGCGACTGAACGAGAGCCTTGGACCTGGGCCGTTCCGTCAGGGTTCACTGCGGTCACCACCACGGGGATCTGCGTCTTCAGGGTGAGGCTGTCCTTGCCCGCGGTGTTCTGCGTGCCGCCCGTACGGACCTGGGGGAGAAACGAGAAAATGTTTCCGGAGTCGCCTCCGGAAAACTCGAGAGTGAGATTCTTGGAATCATTGCTTGAGGATGAATACGAGAGCGAGGAGGAGGCGTCGATCTGGACAACCAGCGAATCGCCCACCGCGAAGCCCCTGCTGCCGGAAAGGTACCCTTTGAAATCGGGTGACCACAGGCTTTCCCCCGCCGCCGGCAGGACCGCGGCGAGCAGCAGGAAAGGCACGAATACCCATGCAGCTTTCACTGTCGCAGCTTTCTCGTGACGCTCCTCCTCTGAGGCCGCGCTACCGCAGCTTCTTCTTATGCCGATTGGCCCTCAGCTTCTTTTTCCTTTTGTGGGTGGCAATCTTGTGTCGCTTTCTTTTCCTACCGCAAGGCACAGCGCCTACTCCTTTCGATGATTGGGTGCACGAGAGACGCGCATTCGCCGAAAGATTACAATGCGGATTTTCCGCTGCATGGTCAAGTGCTCTCCCCGACGAATGCCTCCAGCCGCGTCCGGACCTCATCAGGGCTTTCGGGTTCATCCAGCAGACGCCCGGCATCGTCCGGAAGAAGGTCAACTGTCTTTTCGCATACCGCCTGGTCGCCTGTGAGATTCGCTCACGCACCCCGGCGATGGTCTCGCATCCGCGTCTCATGTCGAGAATCTCGCGGTACCCGATCCCTCTCATGCCGGGATCCCGAGGGCGGAAGCCCCGATCCAGGAGAGCTTTCACCTCGTCGAGGAGACCCGTCTCGAACATCACGCCCACGCGTTCGTCAATCCTTCGGTACAATTCCGGTCGCGCCCGCTCCAGGCCGATGAGCAGGAACCGCATATCCGAGCGCCCAACCCGGGGCCAGTGATAGGAGAAGAGGGACCTGCCAGTTGCCTGGAAAACCTCCAGCGCGCGCATCACGCGGTAGCGATCGTTCGGCTGGATCCGGGAGGCCCCTTCTGGATCGGATCGAGACAGGGCCTGATAGAGGGCTGCCCTGCCCTCATCGCGTTCCAATTCGCGAAGCCTTTCACGCACGGCGTGATCAACAGGTGGCGCCTCGGGCATCCCGTACAGAAGGCTGATGATGTAGAAAGCAGTCCCCCCGGCGATGACGGGGACCCTCCTCCGCTGCCGGATTTCGGCAATCAGCCGCTCTGCTTCGGTCACGAACCTGCCCACGTTGAACTGCTCGGACGGATCCGCGACATCGAAGAGATGGTGGGGGATGCGGCCGCGCTCGGCGAGTGACGGCTTGGCGGTGCCGATATCCATATAGCGGTAAACCTGCATTGAATCAGCGTTGATGAGCTCGAAGCGCGAATCCAGGAGAGAGTTGAGGAGTTTCGACTTTCCAACGGCGGTGGGGCCGAAAAAAACGACGACGGGCGGGGAAGCGCTTTCAAGCCTCCGGGTGGCGATACCTGACCTTCTGCGTAAGAATCTGCTTGAGAGCCGTGGAGACGATCTTGCCGTGGTTGGCATCCAACTCATCGTCGCCCGCGAGGTTGATCTGTATGCTGCGCTTCATTGCCGCGCAGGTCATTTCATAAATGTTTCCCTGGAAGCTTTCCAGGAGATCGAGAGGTAATACCATGATGGATAAAGAGTAGCAGTAATCCCCGCAATGATCAAGCGCCTTGTGGCCGGATGCCCCCGGCCGGCGGGGTGCCCGGGTGCGTCCCGCGAAACTCGGACGCGTGCTCGACGATTTCCCGCGCCACTTCGTCCTGGCCGAGCGACCCCGCGTCCACCACGAGGGCGGCAAACTGGTAGTTGTTCACGTCATATCCGTACAGCCGGGCGTAGCGATCATGATCCCGCTTGTCTCGTGCTTCCGTTTCTCGCGTCGCTTTGGCAAGCTCCTTGCCCTCGCGCCGAGCGATCCTCGCGGCCCGGAGCTCCAGCGGCGCATGGAGGTACACGGTGAACGCAATATCGCGCAGGAGCCAGATTGCCAGGCGCGAGCCCAGCACGCACTCGCCCTCCTGCGCAAGCTTCACCTGCATACGGTCTATCGTCCGGTCATACTGAGGGTCGGTCTCCGCAAGGACACAGATCTCTTCGAAAGTGATGCCTCGCTCCCGGGCGAGGTCCTTGAACGTGTAGTTCACCACGCGAAGCCCCAGCCGTTCGGCGACCAGCCGGGAAACAGTGGTGTTCCCGCAGCCGCTCTTGCCCGAGATCGCCACCCGCAGGCCGTCCCCTTTATTCGACATTCCTGATCTGCTCCCTGATTTTTTCGAGGTTGTCCTTTACAGCGATGACCGCCTGATCGATCTCGATCATCATGCTCTTCGAGCCGATGGTGTTGATCTCGCGGCCGATCTCCTGGCAGATGAAATCCATCCGCTTCCCCTGAGGTCCGTTCATCCCAAGGGCTTCCTGCAGGCTCTCCAGGTGTGCCTTTGTGCGCTGCACTTCCTCGTTGATATCTCCGCGCATGAGCTGGACCGCGGTCTCCGCCAGGATGCGCGACTCGTCCACCCCGTCCCCGAGGAGCTCCTGAAACCGCTCGCGAAGGCCGGTCCTGATCCTGACTTCGATGTCAGGGACCTTCGTCTCGATGGCCGACATTCGTTCGCGGATCTCGGCCGCGCATTTGCGGATATCCATCTCGGTCTTTCGGCCCTCCGCAATCCGGGTGGCGTCGAACTCGGCAAATACCTTGTCCAGCAGAGGAAGTACAAGGGTCCACAGCGCCTCGGGATCCTTGCGGCTGACGGTCTTGAGCACGCCTTCCAGCCCGATCAGGTGCGCCAGGGTTGGCCGCTCGCGGAGGCCGGCGATGCGGCGCAGCTCTTCAAGCGCGGCCGTGTACGTGCGAACGCGCGCGTGGTCCACGATCACGTCGCTGGAATCTTCCAGCTCGGTGAGAGACAAATAAAACTCGATCTTGCCGCGCTGGATCCGCGAAGACAGGTATTCACGAACACGAGGCTCCATCTGCTTGATGCTGTAGGGCAGGTTGATGGAAAGCTCGAGGAAGCGATTGTTGTACGAGCGCACCTCGAGCACCATCTGCACTCGGCTGTCGCGATGCTCGCCGTGGCCGAATCCCGTCATGCTGGTCATCGCGTGCATCCGCCGGTCATCGCCCGCCTCCGCTGCTCATTCGCCCGCCACTGTTGCTCATTCCCCGACTCCCCGGAGCCGCAGCAGCTCGCGCCCGATCTTCCAGTTATCTCCCGCGCCCATGGTAAGGAAAAGATCGCCCGGCTTCAGATCCCCTGCAAGGGGGGCGACGGCTTCCTCCGGATTCTCGAAATAGCTGACCCGGGGATGGTTCCGCGAAACCTCGCGGTACAGGTCCTCGCCCGTGATGCCGCCCTCGTTTGTCTCCCGGGCCGAGGCATAGATCCTGTGAAGCACAACGGAGTCCGCGGGACCGAAGCACCTGCCGAACTGTGCAAGGAGCGCGTGAGTGCGGGAGTACGTGTGGGACATGAAATCCACCACGAGGCGTCGGTCGGGATAGAACCTTCGGATACCGGCAAGGGTTTTCTCGATGGCCGTCGGGTGGTGCGCGTAATCGTCCATGAAAAGTACGCCCCCCGCCTCCCCCACTATCTCGCTGCGTCTCCTGCTTCCCACGAAAGACGAGAGGGCGCGCGACGCACCTTCCCAATCCGGCTCCCGGCCGGGCCGCTCGGCCTGCCAAAGCTGAAAACAGAGGGCGAGCGCTGCTGCCGCGTTCAACACATTGTGCTCACCTGGAAGCTTGAGCTCGAAACCGCACTTGATTCCCTCCAGCCAGAACCGTATGCGCCCCGGCTCCTGCTCTTCACGGGCGATTCGGAAAGGGCCGCTTGCGGTCCTCCCATAGGCGATGAGAACAAGATCCGACCGCTGCGCCTGGATGCGCCGTGCCGCCTCGCGGGCGCCATCATCATCTGCGCAGAAGACCAGGGTGCCGCCGGACGCGAGGCTCAACCCGTATTCCTCGAACGCCGTCAGCATGTCCGGTAGGCCGCGGAAATAGTCCAGGTGGTCGGGCTCGATGCTCGTGATGACGATCCTGCGCGGCCTGAAGTTCAGAAAGTGCCGGCGGTACTCGCAGGTCTCTGCCACGAGGTAACGATCTCCCTGGACAAGGGTCGACCTGCTGCCGAATGCTGGAACTTCGGCGCCCACAAGCACGGTCGCGGGCAAGCCCCATTTTTTGAGGATCACACCGCACATTGCGGTTGTCGTCGACTTGCCGTGCACGCCGCTGATCCCGCTTGAATCCGCGATTGCGGAGAGCGCGCCGAGGGCTTCCGGGTAGGTGAGCGTCGGGACACCCAGCTCCTCCGCGGCGCGGAGCTCCGGGTTTTCTTCCTTCCTGTACGCGGCGGAGTGCACCACGAGCTGCGCATCCCCGGGGAGGTTTCCCGCGGCAAAACCTTCCTTGAACGGAATCGAAAGCCGTTGAAGCACCGCGTCCGTGTAGAACTTTTCGTTTGTGTCCGATCCCGTGATCCGGGAGCCGCGAGAGGAAAGGATCTCGGCAAGAGCCGCCATCCCTGTTCCTTTAATGCCGACGAGATGGACGCGGTAACCCTGGAGAGATTCCGGAAATTGGAACGGCTCAGTCAAGGAGCGTCTCCAGGCTGCGGCGCATGCGCGTGACTGCGAACGGCCCGACGGGCACCGGATAGTAGCACGTGGGCGTTCCTGGAGGCAATTGCCGGTTGCGCCGCCTGCCCGTGCGCGCGATTATCGAAGAGGTTTGCGGAATTGCGTCTTCTCTATTTCTCGGTGGCTTCGGTATTCTGGGCCGGCGTTTCCATTTGAGCTGGGGTGCGGTACACGGAAATTCTCCATGTGTTTTGCTCCTCCATGCCAGGCCGGTAAGGAGGATTGCACCATGAAGAAACCTCAAGCAGAATCGAGGCGTCATGCCATCCCTGTCTCTCTAAACGATTCGCGACCATCACGCCGACGTCTTCCGCTTTGTATTCCGGGCCGAACTCAATAGTCCATTGGGAGAGCAAGTGCATGCCGGAAACGGATCCTCGATCAGTCGTGATTGCGATCCTCGCCTTGATGTAGTTGTCGGACTGCAGATACTGCAACGACGAACAGGAAGCCAGCAACGCCAGGATTGCAATCAGCGCCGCTGCTGGGAGTTTCCCCTTGCCGGCAACGCGCATCCCGGGCTCAGTCCACCGCCACCATGACGCTTGAGGCCTTGATCACCGCATAAGCATCCTTGCCGACCGCAAGCCCCAGCGACGAAACGGACTTCCTGGTGATGATTGCCACGACCGGAAGGCCTCCCGGAAGCTCAATAGTCACTTCACTGTTCACTGTCCCTTCGGTGATCTGTTTGACTTTGCCCTTCAGGATATTTCGAGCACTCAGCTTCATTTGTCCCCCTGGAAGCGAGATGAACGAAACTTACGCATACGCCGATCGAAAAGCAAAAGCGCTGCGAACGCCGCCCCTTCTGACAGTTCGGGGAACATCTACGCCTCTGTCAGAGATCAGCGCGGCTGCGGATGATCCTGCGCCGACGGAGGGGGCGGGCGGAAACGTCGTATCCGGAGGGTATACCGTTCCTGCGCGACGCCGTCTTCCGCCAGCGTCGTTATGGTGATGGTTCGTGCCATGACATCCTGGAAGTCCACCGATCCCACCACCGAGGATCCGGCGATCTCTGTTCCGTCGATGGTGACGGAGCGGAGCCCGGGGCTCTGTGCGCGTGCCTCTATGCGAACTTTTCTCGTCGCGAACGGAACCTCCAGTGCATAGGCGTGGACGGTCGGGCTGAATCCGGGGCTCAGGATCATGCCCGAGGGGACCGCCAGCATTGACAGTCGCGCGTTCGTCTGCTCCTCCTGCACCATGACGCGGTATGTCCAGAGCTTCTTTTCACCTACTATCTCGACCGCATATGTCACCGGGACCGAAAAATCATTGGGCGTCACTCCATTGTTCTGTACGACGCGTGTGCCCGAGGAGATTGCCGTCACCACCGCATCCTTGTTGAAGGAGAAAGTGGCTACCAGGCCGCGCATATCCGTGCCGCGCGGCACCAACACTTGGATTTCCTTCGGTTCCACCGAATCGTCGATCGCTCCGATCGCGCCGCCTGGCAGCTGCGGATTTGCAGAAGCGAGAAAGGCGAATGATTCCACGGGCCCGTGTCCCCAGCCGATGCTCGCGCATCCGACTAGCGCCGCGGCCGCCGTGACGATGCAAAAAACACTCCGCAGGATCTTGTTCATGGCAAACTCCCAGCCCCCATTGAATATATCGAGGATGATGGCGTGGCGTCCCTCAAACAATGGCTTTATTCGTGCAGCCTCAATCGATTCCCCGTGCCACCGCAGCGGCGGACTCCCCGATGGTACGGAGCTTGTACTCACGATTCCAACGGTTGACGGGGATCATATCGAATCGCTGCGCACCCACGTGCTGAATCAGCCGTTCCATGCTTGCCAGGCAGCTCACGCGGCCGTTGCCGGAGCCGCCAGCAGCGGCAACAGCAATGACAGGCTTCCCTTTCAGCCGGCTCTCTTCCCCGGCCGTCGCCTCACAACGGCGAAGGCGGTCGGTCAAGGCCTTGGCGGACTCGCTCATCTCTCCCCAATAGACAGGCGTCACAAGCACCAGCGCATCAGACTCGACGATAGCCTGGTGCGCTTTCTGAAACCCGTCTTCCACTTTGCACCGATGCGCATCCTTGCATGTTCCCCAACCGTTGTCGATGGACTTCTTGGTGATGATTGCCACGACCGGAATGCCTCACGGAAGCTCGATAGTTATTTCGCCGTTCACTGACCCGTCGGTGATTTGTTTAACTTTGCACTTCAGGGTATTTCGAGCACTCAGCTCTATTGTTCTCTCTTTGAAAGAAACCTATGTATACGCCGATCGAAAAGTAAAAAAGCCGCGAACGCCGCCCCTTTTGACAGTTCGAGGAACATCTACGCCTCTGTCAGAGATCAGCGCGGCTGCGGATGATCCTGTGCCGACGGAGGGGGCGGGCGGAAACGTCGTATCCGGAGAGTATACTGTTCCTGCGCGACGCCGTCTTCCGCCAGCGTCGTTATGGTGATGGTTCGTGCCATGACCTCTTGGAAGTCCACCAATCCCACCACTGAGGATCCGGC
>JBEKTX010000159.1:0-15731 GCA_049515615.1 Spirochaetia bacterium | reverse complement strand
ACTCTCCTGTTCTTCCACCTGTTGTCCAAGTCGGAGAAGGGCACAACTGGCGCGGCGGCCCCAATTCCTACAGTGGTGATTCGGCCGGCATCGATTCCGTGAGCGATCAGGGCATCACGGATGGCGTCCGCCCGCTTCTTTGAAAGCGGCAGCAGCTCCTGCTCCTGCTCGATTTTCGCCTTAGCCGGGTTGTCGAAGTTTACGAGGTTTGCGTGTCCCTCGACCTGTATCTTGTACTTCGCGTACTTTTTGAAGATCTCCGCGAGCCGGGCAATAGTGCTCGCATTCTTCGCCGCCTTGTCGGGATCCACGTTCGTATAGTCCGCCGTGTTCGCCTGGAACGTGATGCTGGGAATCCTCACTCTCAGCTTGTCACCGTCCTTGATCACCAGAATGTCGACCGGGATTGTTTTCTGAACCGTCGAGACGTTTCCCAACTCGTCCCTTATGGTGAAGGTCATTGGGTAGTCTTCCGCGGACTGCACGAGCTCTCCCGTGCTGGAGGTCCCGTTCCAGATGATCTTCTCAGTCGGGGCTCCCTTGCCTGCGAAGCTTGTGAAAGGGTGCTGCTCGGGGTCCAGAATCGTGATCTGCCAGCTTTCGATAGGAACCGGGTCGTCCACCTTCAGGTGGATGGTGAGCTCATCATGGTACCCGGAATTGTCGGGGGCGAACGGAATCCCCTCCAGGGTGAGAATCACTTTCGGGGGTGTCACTGCCAGGCGGAACGGCGTCGTCTTTGCCGTGGCTACGTTGCCCTTGGTGTACTCGACGCTGAGGTTGCCCGTATACAGACCATCCGGTGCAGTCTTGATCCCGCTCTTGTCCTTGCCGTCCCAGGTGAAGGAAGCGGGAACCGTCGCGGTCCCGCTGAACACCTGCTGCTCGCCCGCGGCCGCCTCCACCATTGAGAGCGTCCACGATTTGACGCCCTGGGGAAGCGTGAGCAGCGTGCTGAAGCTGATGGTGTCCTTGAATCCGTCCCCGTTCGGCGAGAATCCATTTGCTGCGACGGTCACGTACACCGGCGTGGGACGCGTGTCGATCTGGATCCCGCTGAGCTCCTTGGTGGTGGTAATACCTGCCTTGGACGTGGATTTCACGAAATAGGTGTAGTAGCCGTCCGGCATCAGGTTGCCATTGTCGTCCTTCCCGTCCCACGCGAAATCGGCAGCAGAGCCCTTCCAGAACCAGCCGCGGACCTTCAGTCCTGCGGAGGACCGCATCTCCCCTTCCCACAAGTCTTCCGTGCTCGAGGACTGCTTGATCGTCACCGCCGGGAGCTTGCTGTCCGCCGTGGGAGAGAAGAGCATCGCGGCGGCGGAGACGTCGACCTGCGGCACGTGGTTGTCCACGAAGAAGGGTGTTGTTTCCGCAGTCGGCTTGCTCCCGTTCGAATACGAGACCTGCAGGCTCGCCGTATACTTGCCGTCGGGCACCCGTTTTCCGTTGTTGTCTATTCCGTCCCACAGTGCTTCATCGGGCGCCTTGGCGCGTCCTGAATAGGTGCGCACCACAGTGTCATCAGCTCTCTGGACCTGGATCGAGTAGGAATCCACGCCTGAGGTTACGGCAAGAAAGGGGATGATCCGCACCCGGGTCTTCGTCCCGTTTCCGAACGGTGAGAAGTAGACAAGGTCGGTCGAGATCCGTACTGGCTTCTTCTCGGTGTCGATTCGCAGGGCGATCGGTTTCGACGTGCCGGTGTTGCCCGCCTGATCCGTTGCCGTGAGCGAGTAGGTATACAGGCCGTCAGAAAGCACACTGCCGTCATCGCCCCTGCCGTCCCATTCGAACTTGTCGTCCGCGCGGCCCCGCCATACGAGCGTCTTCACGTCCTTGCCGCTCTCGTCCTTGAAGGCGCCTGTCCAGAACAGCTCTGAGGAAGTGTCCTGGTAGATGGCCACCGAATGTCGCGGGCTGTCACCAATCGGGGAGAAGGTGTCGAACTCAGCTTTCGCCGCAGCCGTCGGGGCGGTGAGCTTGATCGTGACCACGGGGGAGTCCGCCGTCGGGGCATGGCCGTTGACATAGAGCACGGAAAGCGTGCCCTTGTAGGGGCCTTCGGGAAGCACGGCTCCCGCATTATCCTTCCCGTCCCACGCGACCGAACCGGGTATGCTCACTGTTCCAGAGAAGCTCCTTCGGGCCTGGCCCTGGGCGTCCTCGATGGCCAGGGACCATTTTTCGATTCCCGTCGCAACCGGCACGTTGAATCCGAACGTGACGATGCTCCTGATCCCGTTGGGATTGAAGTAGGACAGGTCGATGGAGAGCTTTACGGGGGTGGGACGCGTGTCGACGATGATGTTGTCGATCTGCGCGTTGCCCACGTTGCCGGCCCGGTCGGTGGCGGTGACGTGGTAGCTGTACACACCGTCCGGCGCAGCCGCGCCTTTGTCATCCTTTCCGTCCCATTCGAAACTTGGTGGCGTCGAGTTCTGCCAGGTATACGTCCTTTCGACGTTGCCTTCGATGTCGCGGAATGTCCCCACCCAGGTGTCCTCGCTCGATCCTGTCTGCTGGATCGGAAGGGTCTCCTTGCTGCCGTCCCCGCCGGGAGAGAAAATGAGATAGGCAGCGTTCGACGTGACCGATGGCGGCACGACTTTTACGACGACTGTTCCTTCCGGGGTCTTGCCAAGGTTGTTGTTGTCGTCCCATGCCTCCATGTGGTAGTGGTACGTTCCGTCGGGAACGACGACGCCCTCATCCGACATCCCATCCCACCTGATCGTCGGCGGAATCGTAATGCCGGTCTTCAGATATGTCAGGCGCGACAGCATATTTTTGAAGTCCCTGTCCTCGGGCCGGTCTTCCTTGTTGAGGATCGTCCGGATCGCCTGGCCGGACGCATCGGTCACAATGAACCGATAGCCTTTGACATAGCGCTTGTCAGTGATAGTGAGGGGAAGAACCAGGTCGTCCTTCACGCCGTCGAAGTTCGGAGAAATGTACTTCGTGCCGTCCGTATCCAGCGTGATAGCCGGAGGAGTCGTATTACGAACCCCGATGGGGACGTTAACCCCGAGGCCGAACCCCCATACCCCGCCCTCAAGGGGTGCTGCGCCTATGCTTGAATTGAGCTCCGTCACATCCTGTCCGGCCGCCTTTGCGCCGATGCCGCTCAGCTTGAGCGTGATTCCGAACGCGATAGGAAGGGACCGGGACGGCTCGGTGTTGAAAACCTGGCGCGAATCGAAAGTGTACGCGGTGTTCAGGAACAAGATGTCGGCAACTGAGAAGGTCATTCCCAGAGCGAACCGGACGCCCTGGAAGGAAGGGAAGCTCAGATCGGGCGCAAAAGAGAGCTGGAGATCCTTTGCTTTCACCACGTTGAATGAAGCCCCAACAGCTGGCGTGAACGCAGGCGGAATTCCGAGCGAACCCGAAGCCGAGGTGTCGACGTAGGCCTTGCCGATGTTTCTCAGCGCGCCGCCCCAACGGAAGTCCTTGAGGAATCCAATATCGCCTACGAAATTGAGAAACCCCAGGTCGAGTCCCAGCCCCCAGTCGCTCCCGAACTCCCCTCCCAAGCCTGCCCCGACGTAGAGATCCGGGAACAGATCCTTGGAGAAAGAGAGATTCAGCCCTCCGAGAGTACCCCACTGCAGGCCCGGGACCGTGGGACTGAAGCTCGACGTGTCGAACCTTCCGATCGCCGTGAAGACTCCAGCGCGGGTCGGCAGAGTCACGCCGAGGTTCACGACGCTACCTCCCAATGCGAACCCGGGACTGAGCTGGGTCAGGGCGATGTAGGAAAGATCGAAAGTAACGCGCTGCCGGTCCGCCGAGACGGCCGGATTGAGGAGTGTGCCAGAGGGCGTTTCGAGGGTGGCGGTTCCACCGCCCCCGCCGAGAAACACGGGCGAGGCAAAGTCGAGAAATCCATTTTCGGCGAAGGTGGAAGCCCCCCCCGCGAGCAGAAGCACGAGCATGACGGGCGTAATGCGAACTGCGTTTCTCATTTCAACCTCCCAGCTCCAATTTAAAATAGCCCCGGCGCATGGGGAAATCAACGGTCTTCGCGAAATCGGGCCGCAAGTGTCTCCAGTTCTTCGATGGTCAATCTCTGGAAGAGGGCTCGTTCGATCCTGAGGAGCAGGCCCCCGAGCGGTTCAACGAGATCCTTCTCCAGCGGCTTGAGTATGACGTACAGCTCCTCCTGTTCGCGCGCATCGAGTGCAACGTCATTCACAGGACCAGCTCCAGTCCCTCCTGCGCCGTGACGATTTCCAGTGCGCGGGAACCAAGCTGCTCGCCGTGCCATTGCGCGCTGCGCTCGATTCCGAAAAGTTTCCGATCATCGTAGCGCGGCTCGTGATGAAAGAGCACAAGCTTCTTCACCTTCCATTCCACAGCGAGGTTCACCGCCATGGTGTACGAGGTGTGCCCGTAGTCAAACTTCGTGAAGGACTCTTCCAGGGTGTACTGAGAGTCCAGGATGAGGATGTCGGCCGCCTCAAAGAAGGACCTGTTCTCTTCCCTTTGCTGGAACTCCCTGTCGGTGACTTCCGAATCCGTTGCGAAAATCACACTCCTCTTGTTTTCCGTGATCTTGTACGCGAAGGAACCGCCGGGGTGGTTCATCCGCTTCCATCGAATTTCCGCATGGCCGATCCGCATGCTCTCGCCCTGGAGGTAGACAAAGCGAAGGGTTGCCGGCATCGCATCCATGGTCACGGGGAAATACGGCGGTTTCATCTGTTCCCGGATGATTCGTTCGACCGAAGGAAAGGGGCTGGCGAAGACAAGAAGGTTTCCTTTCACCCAAGCCGGACCGAAAAAGGGAATCCCTTGCAGATGATCCCAGTGGAAATGCGTGAAGAAAAGCGAGAACTCGCGCGCGGGATCACGCTTCTTTTCAAGCGACACGCCAAGATCTCGAAGACCGGTGCCGCCGTCCAGGATGATAAGGTTGCCGTCGTCGGTGCGCACCTCGAGGCACGTCGTGTTTCCGCCGACGGTGCCGAAAATAGACGGAGGAAGCCCGGCGAGAAACAATTCGCGGGTCCTGCTGCTCTCGAGATCCGAAGGGCGGATCCGCTGGACAACCGCAGCGATCTTGCCGCGCACCTGATCGGCGGTGAGGGGGGTCGGCAACGAACCCCGCACTCCCCAGAACGTTACTTTCATCTTTCCGCCCTAGCCTTCAGCCTTCGAGAAAGCCTTCATTGACGCGCCGGGCGAGCCAGCCCTCGATCTTTTCTCGCGAGTGCATTTTCCCCTTCCCCATGCCTGGGCAGTTCCTCGCCTGGTTCTCCCATTCCTCGCGCGAGGCGACACACGTGCTCCAGAAAGGAAAACTGCGACATTGGAGCGGCCGCGCATCGTACCGCGAGCATCCGCTGTTTTCCCACAAAATGCAATCAAAGTTCGGCTTCTCCTTGAGGCTGACCCGCCGGGCTGCGCCGAGGTCGATCGTCCTGCAGTACCGGTGAAGGAGCTCCTCTTTCGTCATGCGCATGGACTTCGAGAGCGCGGCGAGGTCGGCCGTGGAAAGAAACACATAGCCTGGAGTGTGGCGGCAGCACTTCGAGCACCTCGTGCACTCGAACCGGAGACCTGATTTGTAGAAGATATCCTGCATCATGCCGCCCCGCAGCGCCCAGGTGGGAAAAGAAAAAGCCTTCTTCCATGACGACAGAAGAAGGCTCGTGGGGAGAGAAGGATTCGAACCTTCGAAGGCTGAGCCAACAGATTTACAGTCTGCCCCCTTTGACCACTCGGGAATCTCCCCCGCGGATGACAGCCGCTTGCGCAGCAAACGGCGGAAGTCCCTGCCGGGCCGGCGAAGCCGACTCGGCGTTGTGCGGCAGCCGCGCGATCCAAGTATTTGGCGCTCTCAAAGCTCAAGAGTTGATAACGGCAATCGGCGCCGCCTGTCAAGTGGTGACCGGCGCAACAGTTGAATCCTGCGAGCACCCAGGGAGTGGTGGAGAGCCACCTGTAGCGAATATGGTCTATCCTGGGAGCCGTAGAGATTTAGACCTTCCAGCAACTTCCAAATTGCGACATAATGACTTATTTCCAGATTTCAGAGAAAGCGGCAGGGGCGCCGGCGGATGCAAAGCGAATCAGGGTATGCGAATTATCTGTCTGGAATTGGCCTGCGGGTCGGGACATCCATCCTCATCGAGGCTATCGCCGCCGCAGCGTATTTCGCCGGGGTCATCCGTGTAGAGAACCTGACCGGCGTCAGCGTATCCGTCGGCTTCATCTCCCTTCTGTGCATTCCTTTTTGGTTCATCATGAAGGCAGCCATCGAGGCCGGATGCCCAAGGATCCCAACATTAGTGGACCGTTTCTTCCTGCTGATCGGTTTCTCGGGCCTCATTTACTCGGTCGGAGGCATTGAAGCGACATATCTGATCCCAATCTATGTCATCGTTATGATCTACTACGGCTCCCGCATCTCGGCTTGTATGCGAGCTCCAAACCACCGATCGCCACTCATCAGGCCGCCACACTCGCGGTCACCGCAGTCATACTCTACGTGAGCGCGTTCACCTCCTCGTATGCGGAAAAGATAATCGAGCGGGGCCAGGTCGAGCTGAGGGCGCAGAACGTAGAGCTTGAAAAGGCGAAGGATCGAGCGCTCGAGTCCGACAAGCTGAAGTCGGAGTTCCTCGCGCACATGAGCCACGAGCTGCGCACTCCCCTCCACCACGTGATTGGGTTCACCGAGCTCGTCCTTGATGAAGCGGGAGACCGCCTGGGAGCGCCCCACCGCGAGGATCTGGAGGACGTGCTGAAGAGCGGCAAGTACCTCCTTTCCCTCATCAATGAAGTTCTCGACTTCTCGCGGGTCCAGTCGGGCAGGCTGGAGCTTGTGAAAGAGGATGTCAACCTCGGCGTGTTGCTTAAAGACAGCCTGAAAGTGGTTGCGGACAGCGCGCAAAGGGGTGCCGTGCAGGTACAGCTGGCACTCGATGATATCCCCGCATTTATTAGCGTCGACGAACGGAAGTTGAAACAGGTATTGTACAATCTTCTATCGAATGCGGTGAAGTTCACGCCGCCGGGTGGAAGGGTGGTCCTTGATGCCCGTACCACGGAGTCATCTTTTCTTCTTGTCAGCGTGTCTGACACGGGAATCGGTCTTGCCAGCGAAGATCTGGAACGAGTTTTTCTTCCCTTTGAAAGCATTCACCGCAAGCAGAGCGCAAAGTACCCCGGTACGGGCCTGGGGCTTTCGCTTGCTCGAAAGTACGTCGAGCTTCACAGCGGCAGGATCTGGGCGGAAAGCCAGGGCAAGGATCAAGGTTCCACATTCCGCTTCACGATTCCGCTTGCCAAGTCGCAGACCAGGGAGTAGAGAACATGGACACAGGCCCCGACAAGTCTTCAAACGGCGAAATCCGCGGCGCCAAGACGGTCCTCGTGATCGACGATGAAGAGTTGAACCTGAAGCTCGTGACTCGAATGCTCACGGGGGAAGGATTCAGAGTACTAAGTGCTTCCTCCGCGGAAGCGGGACTGGAGCTTCTGCGGCAAAAGAGGCCGGATGTTATCCTCATGGACATCCGGCTTGGCGGAATGGACGGCCTGACGGCGACGCGTCGCGTGAAGGCGGATCCCGTCTTTGCATCCATACCCGTCGTGGGGGTCAGTGCCTACGCGATGGAGGAGGACTCGGCGCGCGCCTCGCAAGCCGGCTGTTCTGGCTACATTAGCAAGCCATTCACAAAAAAGGAGCTCGTCGAAACGGTGAGGAGATTCGCCGGAATCTGATGCCCAAGCAGGTGAATCGCGCGCGTCTCCCTGGAGGCTAGCCGGAAGCCCAGCCCGAGAAGGAATCAAGGCGATCGCGGAGACGATCAGTGGTACCTTTCCAAGCCTGGTATACATATCAGGCATTATTTGACTTCGAAGCGTGGCGCGGAGCGCCCGATGTAGCCCCGTGGGGTCCGCGTCTGGCCAAGCCACCTCTCGGACTTGAACCGAGAACCTCGAGATTACAAATCACGTGCTCTGCCAGTTGAGCTAAGGTGGCACCGTCGCAAATGTGCCGCTGTTTCCCGCCGTGCGCCACTTGCGGCGAATTCCAAGGGGATTCGCCCTTATGACCGTATCAGCAGGAGGGAAGCCAAGTCAAGCTGTCTATCATCCCCAATCCTCGAGTTTCGGCACGCCCTACTCCCGCGCATCGAGATCATCCGCACAGCGCTTCTTCTCATCGCCTCCGTGGTGGTCAATTTTGCATGGGGACCAGGGAAACTTTCGAGAGGTTCAACGTCTATTCCAGCGGCGGCGGACCGTCGGGCGAATCGAAAAGAGGGCCGTGGGAGAACGTGAGCACTTCCGTATAGTCCCGGAATACCGCGACGGTATGCTCGAACTGCGCCGAAAGGCTGCCGTCTGATGTCACAAGAGTCCATCCATCGCTGGAGACGTGCACAACGCGATTCCCCAGGGTCAGCATCGGCTCCACGGTGAAGACCATTCCGGGCAGGATTCGCAAGCCTGTGTCTGGGGCGCCGAAATTGGGGATCATCGGATCCTCATGCATCGCCCTGCCGATCCCGTGTCCCACGTAGTCCTCGATCACCGAGCAGCCGAACCTGTGGGCGGTTTCCTGGATGGCGGCTCCCACGTCCCCCATCCGCTGGCCGGCCATCGCCGCGCGGATGCCTGCCTGGGTCGCCTGCCACGCCGCACGCACGAGGCGCCGCCCGTCCGGCGTAGCCTCCCCCACGAGGAACGTCCATGCCGCGTCGCCGTGCCAGCCTTCCACATTGGCCGTTATGTCCAGCGTGAGGACGTCACCGCTCTCCAGCTCCCTGTTCGACGGGATGCCGTGCGCGGCGACGTTGTTCACCGAGGTGCAGATGCTCCCGGGGAATCCGCGATACCCGCGGAGTGCGGAACCCGCCCCGTTCTGCGCAAGGAACCTTCCCGCGAGGTTGTCCAGCTCTGCGGTGGAAATGCCCGGCCGCACGCAGGGGGCGAGATGGCGTAGGCATTTCTCCGCCACCCTGCACGCGCGGCGGATGCGCGCGACGTCCACTGACGTCTTGAAGTTTATTTCCGCGTCCATGATCCGTTCGAAAGCACGGCCGCGTACAAGGGAAAGTAGGAGTCGGCCAGCACCCGGTCCCACGTGTGCCGTGAAAAAATCTCCTCGAAGGCGGTCCTCCTGATCCGATACAGCAGCTCGGGCTGAACGTTGTAAATGCGCGTCGTGCGCTCGATTGATGCAATGAGATCCTCGGGACGTTGTTCGAGATAGCTGAAACCGGTCTCCCCATCTCGAATCTTCACCAGTCCCCCCACGTGGTGCACGAGTGGAATGCTTCCGAAGATCTGGGCAATGAAGTCCGTGAGCCCGCACGGCTCGTACGCCGACGGGACCAGGAAGAAATCGCTGGATGCGTACACGAGCGACGCAAGCACCGGATCGAATCGGGGCAGGAACACAAGGCGGCCCGCCGAGGCCGGCTCGTCCGCGAGCCAGGCGAGCATCGACTCCTTTTCTTTCTCCCCTGTGCCGAGCACGACGAAGCGTCGTTCCGTTTCACCCTTCAACAATTTCTTCAGAGCGTGGAACAGGACGTCAATCCCTTTCTGCCCCGTCAGCCGGCCGACGAACGCATACAGCGGGCACTGCGCCGGCCGATCCGTGGCGACGCCGAGCCTTTTCATGAGGGACTGCCGGCAGAGCATTTTCCCCTCGAGATGGCCGCTCGTCGGATCGAATCCGAAAGGGATGCCCGCTCTCTGCGGTGTGCGCGGATCCCAGGGCGAAGGATCGATGCCATTCGTGATGCCCGCCAGCGGGATTCCGCGTTCTCGAAGCGCCTTCCCGAGCCCGCCTGTCAACTCCTCGTCGCGTTCCGCGAGAAGCTCCTTCGCGTACTGCTCGGACACGGTGACGAGCCGGGCGTATTCACCGGCAAGGAGGAAAGGATCAACGGTTCCGTTCAAAACCCCTCTGGACAGTACCTCGACTGGCAGGCCTGTGAGAATTGCAGCGAAAGCCGGATCCCACACCTCCTGGTGGTACCCTTTGCCGGCGTTGTGGATCGTCACCACTGCCGCCGAGGCGCGAAACGGTCCTCTCAATCGCGGATCTTCGCGCATGAGCGCGGGGAGGAACGAAGTGTGTCCGTCGTGACAGTGGAAAATGTCAGGAATCTCGTCGAGTGTAAAGGCAGTCTCGAGCGCGGCCCGTTGGAGAATCATGTTGAGCTGATGAAAATCCCAGTGGCCGGTGCCCTTTTTCCGCCAGTGATTTTCCAGCTCGTCAGCGGTTGTATACGTATACACGTCACGGAGGGCAGAGTACCGGCGGGAATGGACCAGGAGCAGTCTGACGCCGTCTTGCCGCGCCTCGTGGACGCTCACCGTCTCCTCGAAGAGTTCGTTCTCTTTGTCCTGGTCAGGGAGAGAGAGTGTGAATGAAGCGACGGCTACGCCCGCCGTGAGCTCCGTGGGTATGAACCCGTACATCGGGATGACGACAGTCGGTGAGCCCCCGTACCGCGCGTGCGCCTCCGCAAGACCGCGGACGACGTCCTTCACGCCCCCCGCCTCGGCGATACCCGCGTACTCCCGGGAAACGTGCCAGACCACCGGCATCGTACGGCTCACACGCGGCCGCCCTGCGCGCCCGGCGGCGTAGTCGCGTCGGTGATATCAGGCCTCAGCGCTTCCGCACCATCGAGGTAAACAGGAACAGCTGGGCGCCGTTCAAGGGAGTCAAAGGTCACCAGGGCCCGGATTACCCGGGGCAGTGCACCGTCGATCCTGGCCTCCTGGGTGCAAAACAGAGGCGTCGCCGCAAACCCGGTCCTCCGCAGCCCCCTGGCTGGGTTCGCCGCCGTCAGGTCCTCGGTCATCGAGAACAGGATGCTCACGATGTGATTCTCGGCAATCCCGTTCGACTGAAGGATTTCCGTTACGAGCCTCGCCCCCGCCCGTTCGATTGCGGCGGCGGAGTTCTCCGCAAGCTGAATCGCGCCGCGCACCGCTCTTGTCATCTGCTTTCCTTCTCTTTCACACTACCCGCAGCAGGATGTCGGCCCTCTCCTTCATCGACAATTCCCTCGGGTTTCCTTTCATGCTGGATCCGGACGACTTTTCTGCCAGCTCCGGCACTTTCTCTCGCGGGATATCGAATCCGCGGAGATCACGCGGCAGTCCGTACTCATCAAGAAACCGTGCCGCCTCGGCGGCGAGCCAGCCGACGGGATCCCTTGCGGCTTCTTTGCCGTGCGAGACCCCCACGAGTCTCCCGATGTCCGGGGCAACGACATCCTTGTTCGCGGCCAGTACGTGCGGCAGGAACACGGCGCAGGCCAGGCCGTGGGGCACGTCGAACATTCCGCCGACCGCGGCCGCAAACCCGTGTGCGGCGCCAAGTCCGGCATTCGCCAGCGCGACTCCGCTCACCAAGGCGCCGTAGCTGGCCTTTTCTCGCAGGTCGATATCCTTGGGAGCTCGGGTCAGACCGTTCAAGGCATCCCACATCAGCGGAAAAGCTCCCTCCACGAGCGACCGCACCGGCGGCGTCGTCGAACGGCTGACGTATGCCTCGACGAGCTGCGTGAGAGCATCGAGCCCCGAAGTTCCCGTCACGCTCGGGGGAAGAGAAAGAGTGAGCTCCGGATCGACCAGCACGGCATGGGCCAGCAGGTGGCGTGAGCGCATGCTTCGCTTTACGCCTGCTGATTCGGACTTGATGACGGCATTCTTGGTTGCTTCTGCTCCCGTGCCCGAAGTTGTCGGCACGGCGATCCAGGGAAGGCCTGGACCAGGCACGGGAGCGGCGCCGGAAATGCCCTCGAGATAACGCTCCGCCGAGCCGGGGTGCCGCACGAGAGCCGAGAGCGCCTTGGTCGTGTCAAGGACCGACCCACCGCCCACGGCGACCAGCACTTCCGGCTCGAAGCTGGCGGCCGCCGCTGCCGCCGCGTCCACCGAGCGCACGCTGGGCTCGGCGGACGAGCAGAAATATCTGAGGACCGTGCATTCCTTCAGCCCCTCCTCGATCGCTGCTTCCCACGGCGAAGCACGAAGCCATCCCCCACCGGAGAGAATCATCACGCGCACGCCGGTCTCCCGGACGGTCTCAGGCAGTTTTCGAAGGGCTCCCCTGCCGAATTGGATCGTGCGAGGCATCTCGAGACTGAACGGGATCATGGAAGCGAGTATACCGAGATTTCAGGAGTGCAGCCATTGCTGGACGAGCCGGAGGGCGGCCAGGAGCACGGCCGAGGTGAAAAACGCGAGGGCGAGCAGGATCCACCTCATGACGAAGGGCCGATGCTCGCTGATATTGCGATAGACCAGGAATCCGGCGAGCCAGACGCCCGTGCACATTTCGAGGCTAAGCGAGACGCGCAGGCACGCAAGAAGAAAGATCTGTGTGGAGTCCAGAAAGTCCTGGTAGTTGCCCAGGATGTAAAGGAGGAGGCATAAAAGGGACACAATGAAGAAAAACACAACCGCACGACCGGCGAAACTGGACACGTGGGAAAGAAATCGATATTCTTTCATGCGCTTTTCAGTATAGGACAGCCCGGGACGGACTGGGAAGGGTCATGCTGTTCCCGTGCGGCTCTCGGACTCCCTCTCCTGCCGCACGAGCGAGCCGACGTCTTCGCCAGGGAGGAGTGACTGGTGGGGGACAGCGGATACTTCTTCAATTTTGACAAAATGTCGTACGTGAGAGGACGGCATCCTGCGGGATGCATCCTCTGCCTTGCGCGAGACAGGAGCCCCGAGGTAGTGGACCTCAGCATATGGCGAGATGAGCTGTTCATCGCCTCCGTGAACCTTTATCCGTACAATCCGGGCCATTTGCTTCTCTATCCCAGTCGGCACGTGGAGGACATCCGCGAGCTCACGGGAGAGGAGGAAACGCGGCTTAACGCCCTTCAACGATGGCTCCTGGGGATCCTCGACCGTGCTTTTTCTCCGCACGCGTACAACATCGGGTACAACATGGGCGCGGCCGCCGGAGCATCGATCGGCCATCTTCACCTGCACATCATTCCCCGCTACCCGCGTGAAACCGGCATTGCGGACCTCATTGCCGGTCGCCGCGTGCTTGTGGAGGACCCCCGGGAAACCGCCCGGCGCCTCCGCGAGCACGTGTCTCAGAAGCCCTTCTCGATTTCCAAGAGCTGATCGAGGAGCTTCAAAAAGGCGCTGATGGCTTCCGACCGCGCGTTCAGGATCTGGCCGAGAGTCTGATTTCTCCCCCGGTAGAGGTGGATCGTCTTCAGGAGAGACCGTGTATTTTCGAAGGTGCTGGTGCGGATGTCGTCGAAGATCTTCCGCACCGCGGTGAGAAATTCGCGCGTCTTGTCGATGAGATCATGGGCGTCCCGATCCTTCTGCAGGAGGAACGAGCGGTACGTTTTCTGGAGGAGAAGGTCGGTTGCCACGCTGAAGCGGAACCGTCCCATCTGCTTTCCGTCCTCTTCGTCCGGAGAAAGCGAGCGATCGAAGAGCACGATGCGCGCCTCCAGGTCCTCCAGGCCCGAGATGTTCTGTGCGAGCCTGCTCTGGAGGATGCGGTTGTTCGCAAGAGCCGTACTGGAAACTATCTGCGACGCCTCCTGCATCGCTCCCTTGAATTGCATCTGCAGATAGTTGTAAACGAGCGTGAGGCTGCGGATGCTTGAAAAATACGGCAACCCGAGCTTGCGGAAATCGAAATCCGGATTCTCCCGATAATAACTGAAATCCATCATGCGCTGGCCCTTGAGGAGGTCCTGGATCTTGCGGTCTATCACCCGCTCCTTGATCGTGCCCAGCCGCTCCTCCAACTCCACGCCCAGCCTCGTCTTCAGAGTGGTGAAATACAGGTTCTTGAGGTAGAGGCGCGGAGGATTGAGCATGAGCTGGAACCAGGGGTCCTTGCGGAAATAGCGGAGCAGGTCGAGCAAAGGGATGGCGGCCTCGAAGGCGTCGATCTCCTTGGCAAGGGCGAGCACATCGGCGCGCAGTTGGCCCAGCTCGGTTCCGATACGCTCTCCCCCGTCTTCCGCTCCCGGCTTCAGCCCCGCACGGAGGTACAGGTAGTAGGCGACCGGCTCCTCGGCGTAGAGATAGTCAGGAGCGCTGCGATGAAAGAGCCCGAATGCCGCGTGCAGCTTTTCCATGAGATCCAGGGTCAGCATGACGGGCGCATGCTCGAAGGGAGGGTACTTGGGGTCGATCGTGTCGCCGAGCACGCAGTTGAAATACCTGAAGAATGACGCGAACGAGAACGAGGCGAGCCGCCCGAGGGAGAGGTGCAGTCGGGCCTGCTCTTCCAATTGGAGCATGAAGCTCTCGGGGATGGTGCGCACGTAGTCGTTCAGACGCAGGGAAAGCTTCTTGCGGATCTCCTCGGTCTGCCCGGTCTGGGCGAAGATTTCCTCCATTTCTGCCGTGCCGACAAAGTCGTCAATGGTTTTCTTCGCGTGCTCCAGCTTCTGCTCGACGTACCAGGCGTACGCCGCACCGCGCACGGCCTTGTCCGAGGCCAGGGCATGATAGATGCCCAGCACGGGCTGAGCGGCGATGAACACATCGTAGAGCTTGCGGCCGAATTTTGCCGACAAATCCCGGGTCTCGAAGCCGGTAATTCCCGGGCTCACCGAGCGGATATGCATCTTCAGGAAACGCAGGCGGATGTCCAGGAACACTTCCGACCTGGATTTCCCGCTGAAGAAGGTCCGCAGCCACATGAGGAACCGTATCCAGGCGCCCGCCTTCTTCATTTCGAATGCAATGATTTTCTGCCGCTCGTCGTCCTGGAGCTCGACGGGGACGGCCTCCTCGCCATCCTCGCGCTCCATCCTCTTGCCGATGCGCTCCAGGAGCTCCTTGCGTTCCTTGTCCGGCAGCTCTTTGGACAGCTCCTCGAGCCGACTTTTCTCCGGCATTTCTACTCCCTCGGATCGAATGTACCACGATACGCGTTCACATTCCCAGCCAGGAGGACGGTATGGCCTGGAGAATACAGCTTTCCCGAAATATCTCAAGGACTTTTGGAATCGACCGAGCATTGAACCTGGAATGTCATCAAAGGCACGGAGTACCGTGCCTGCGGTGACCGCGATCATGCCGGGACACGGAGGTCCTGGTACACACGTCCAAGGAGGATTCGATGATCATCAATCACAACATGAGCGCCCTCTTCACCGAACGCAACCTGAAGTTCAACAGCATGGCGTCGGACAAGGACATGGAGAAGCTCGCGTCGGGCCTGCGGATCAACAGGGCCGGCGACGATGCGTCCGGCCTTGCCGTATCGGAGAAGATGAGGTCGCAGATCCGCGGCCTGCGAATGGCGGTGCAGAATTCGCAGAACGGCATCTCTTTCATCCAGACCGCCGAGGGGTATCTCCAGGAGAGCCAGGACATTCTGCAGCGGCTGCGCGAGCTGTCCGTGCAGGCGTCCAACGGCATCTACTCCAACGAAGACAGGATGCAGATCCAGGTCGAAGTCTCCCAGCTGGTCAGCGAGATCAACCGCATTGCTTCCCACGCGCAGTTCAATGGGATGAACATGCTCACCGGCAGGTTTGCCAAGGCGACTGGGGAGAACGTGATTACCGCCAGCATGTGGCTGCACGTCGGCGCCAACATGGACCAGCGCATCCAGGTCAACATCGCTACCATGACCGCGCAGGGGTTGGGCGTCCAGGGCGCCAACGGGCGGCCCAGCAACGCGACCTTCATCTCCCTCTCCTCCCCCGACCGCGCCAATGCGGCCATCGGGGTGCTTGATC
>JBEKTX010000158.1:0-9375 GCA_049515615.1 Spirochaetia bacterium | reverse complement strand
CCTCGTGAGGTGTTTGGCTTCGGCCTGGCAGTGAGGGCACCAGGTGGCGAAAAACTCCAGCAGGACCGTCTTCCCCCTGTAGTCCGAGAGATGGACCTTCTCACCGGTAGCGGTTGACAGGGTGAAGTCCGGAGCGGCTGCGCCTACCGGAAGCACCGACTTGCTCGGAGCCAGCAGCGGGGTATTCGGCGGGAGGTTTTCCACCACCCCCACGTCAGCCAGAGTGGTCGGCCGGAATCCCAGAGCATCGGCTGCCGCCGTGAGAGGGTCCTTCGCGGAAGAGGCAGGCAGTGTTGTCGCGGGAGCGGACACCGGAGATGCTCCCGGACGTGCCGCCACAATCACGGCGACTGCGACCCCCGCTATCACAATTCCTGCCGTCACCAGGAGCAGAGTCCGCCGAACCGATTGGCTGTTTCTTGCCTGTGAGTGCTTCATTCAAAATGAATATACTCACGCGGGACCGGCGGAGTGAAACGGATCGACGACCACGGCGGGACTGATTCTACTTCCTGATGTCCCCATTGCCGCGGAGGACCCATTTGTAGGTGGTCAGCTCCTTGAGGCCCATCGGGCCTCGCGCATGCAGCTTGTCCGTGCTGATGCCCACCTCGGCGCCCAGCCCGAAAATCCCGCCGTCGTTCAGACGCGTGGAGGCGTTCACCATCACCACCGCCGAATCAACCATACTCACGAATTGCTCGATATGCCGCGCTTCAGTGGAGCAGATGCCGTCGGTGTGGCGGGAACCGTACTTCTCGATGTGCGCCGCCGCTTCCTCCAGCCCCTTCACCACCTTCACGGTGAGGATCAGGTCCAGGTACTCCTCGTACCATTCCTTCTCGGTCGCCGGCTTCGTTCCGGGCAGGATCGAGCGAACCCGCTCGTCTCCCCGAAACTCGACATTCGGCATCTTCTGGCGCACCATCGGCAGAAACCGCTCGGCAACGGACTCCTCCACCAGCAGCTTTTCAAGCGCGTTGCACGTTCCCGGCCTCTGCACTTTGGAATTGGTCACCACCTCCGCGGCCATGACCAGGTCCGCGGTTTCATCCACGTAGATATGGCACACGCCCTTGTAGTGCTTGATCACCGGCACCGTGGCATTCTCCGTGACCCGGCGGATGAGCGACTCCCCGCCGCGGGGGACGACGAGATCGATGAGCCCGGTCTGCTTCACGAGGTAGTCGATGGCATCATGCTCCGTTCTTTCCACGTACTGCACGGCGTTCCCGTCCACCCCGACCCGGGCAAGCGCATCGCGGATGCATTCCACGAGGACCTTGCTGGATTCCACGGCCTCGCTCCCGCCCCGGAGGATGGACGCGTTTCCCGACTTCAGGCAGAGCGCCGCCGCATCGACGGTGACGTTCGGCCGCGACTCGTAGATCATCGCGATGACGCCGATCGGCGTGCGCACCTTTTCAAGCACGAACCCCTGGGGACGGCGCACCCCGATGATCTCCCCGACCGGGTCCTCCAGGGCGGCAATTTCCCACAGGGATCCGACGATCTCGTCGATGCGCTTGTCGGACAGCGTGAGCCTGTCCACCATGGCCGAGGAAAGACCCACCCTGGTCCCGCGCTCGACGTCCTTCGAATTCGCCGCCCGGACATCGGCCCTGCGCGCGTCGATGGATTCTGCAATCGCCCTCAAAGCCGCGTTCTTCGCATCAGCGCTCAGGGTCCGAAGACCGATGGAGGCTTTCTTGGCCGCCCGGGCAATCGTGACGATGTATTCATTCAGGTCGCTCATGTCGTGCCTTTTCTCTTCATTCCTGCGCGGCGACGATGACGAGGTTGTCCCTGTGCACCACCTCGTCGAAATATGCCTCGGCGCCGAGCACCTCGGGTATCTTCTTCGTATTCAGCCCCCTGATCTTCTCCAGCTCCTCGCTGGAAAAGTTGCTCAGGCCGCGCGCCACCTCCCGGCCGTCTTCGTCCAGGATCGAGACGACGCTGCCCATGGGGAAGGCGCCGCTGATGCTCTTCACCCCCGCCGGGAGGAGGGACCTTCCCTGCCTGAGCAGCGCGCGCTCGGCGCCCCGGTCCACGACGATCGCCCCATCGGTACGGGGATTGAATGCCATCCACTTCTTGCGGCCCTTCATGCGGCGCGCGGTTGGCACGAACCACGTGCCAATCTCACGTCCCTCGAGAATCCCGCGCAGGTCCAGCCCCTCCCCGCGCGCGATCACCACGCCCACGCCGCTGCGCGTGGCGATATCTGCTGAGCGGAGCTTCGACTCCATCCCCCCCGTGGAGAACGAGGAACCCTTGCCTTCTGCGCCGGCAAGCACCACATCAGTCACTTTCTCCACGGTGCGCAGCACGCGCGCCTCCCGGTGCGTCCTGGGGTTCATGTCGAAAACGCCGTCCGTATCGGTGAGCATCACCAGGAGGTCCGCATCCAGCATGTTGGCAATATGCGCGGAAATGATGTCGTTGTCACCGAAGCGTATCTCGTCGAAGGAGACGGTGTCGTTCTCGTTCACGATCGGCACCGCGCCGAAGGACCAGAGAGTGAAGATCGTGTTCCTGATGTTGAGGTAGCGGGTCCGTCCGCGGATGTCTTCAGAAGTGAGAAGGATCTGCGCCGTCTCCTTCTTCACGGCTTCAAACTCACGCTCGTAGGCGTGCATGAGCCGGCTCTGGCCCACTGCCGCCGCCGCCTGGAGAAGGTCCAGCTCGCGGGGCCGGGAATCCACGCCAAGCCGGTTCAGGCCCAGCGCAATCGCCCCCGAGCTCACGATGATGAAAGAGCGCGAAGACGGCGGCTCCATGAGGGCGGAGATCTGACGCACGAGGGAGCCGATCACCCCCGAAGAAAAGGAGTTGTCGGCCTCGGTGGCCACGCTTGTGCCCACCTTGATGACGATCCGTCGTGCCTGGCGTATGGAATCTCGCGTTGCGGTCATGGCCTTGAGAGGGCGAGTATAGCACAGAGAGGACATTGCGTTATACTCTGCCCCGATGTCCCCCTCAGCTCTGGACGCTCTTGGACTGGCCGCCTCATACGCGTTCGTGTTCGGCTTCATTGGCCTGGCGACGCTTCTGATGCGGCGGCACATCCTCCACGCTGGCGCCGCCCGAAAAGTCATCCACATCGGTGTGGCGCACTGGTGGCTCATTGCCTGGGCCACGATGAGCGATCCCTGGGTGGCGTCGATTGGCCCGGCGAGCTTCATCGTGATCAATGCCCTCGCCGTGCGTTACAAACTTCTGCCCGCCATGGATGAGGGCGCGGACCGGCGCAATCTTGGCACTGTGTACTTCCCCATTTCACTTCTGCTGCTCGTGAACCTCTGCTGGCGAGGAGTCATTCCACAATGGGTCGGAGGGATCGCCGCGCTGGTGCTCGGATGGGGTGACGGACTGGCCGCTCTGGTGGGCGAGGGAAACGGGACAACCGGGATCCGCATCTGGGGCGGCAGGAAGAGCGCGGCGGGAACGCTCTTCATGTTCTCCGCCTCGTTCGCCGTCACGCTTGTTTTCACGCTGGTCTTCAACGCGCGATTCGGCGCGCTCTTGCCCGCCGTCGGCGTGGCTGCCTGCGTCGCCGCGGCTGCCACGGCGGTGGAGCTTTTCACCCCGCTGGGCATCGACAACATCACCATCCCGCTGTCCGTGGCTGCACTGTACGCGGGGGTATTTGTGTGAGCCTTCCTGTTCTGATCGTTGTCGGGCTTGTCCTGAACGCCGCGGCAGCCCTCATCGTCTTGTGGCGCGGATCCCTGGATCCGGGAGGCGCCGCCGCTGGTGTCGTTGTCGGTACGCTGATATTCGCGTGCGGAGGTCCGCTGTTCTGGATCGTCCTGATGGCGTTCTTCGTTTCCTCCACCGCAATGGGCTACGCAGGGAGACGTGAAAAAGAGGCCTTGAAAAAGATCCACCAGAAGGGCGGCAGGCGGGACATGTTCCAGGTGCTTGCCAACGGAGGAGTCGGAGCGCTCTGCGCCCTCCTCTACAAGCTGACCAGCGAATCTGCATGGGCCATCGGATTCGCCGTGTCCTTCGCATCCTCGAATGCCGACACGTGGGCCAGTGAGCTGGGCGTGCTCTCAAAAGGCCAGCCGGTCTCCCTGTCTACATTCCGGCCCGTCACGCGCGGAGTCTCAGGAGGCGTGAGCGTCCTGGGAAGCAGTATGGCCCTTGCCGGCGCGCTTTTGATCGCGGTTGTGTTCGGGCTCGAGAACTTTTCCCTCAAGGTGGTCCCGGGCGGTTTCCTTCGCCTTGCGGGTTTTGTGGCTGCCGGCGGGCTCGTCGGGTCGCTGCTGGACAGTTTCCTTGGAGCAACGATCCAGGCTCAGTACGTGGTCCAAGAGGCCGGGCAGCCCCCCACTTCGGCGCCCGCCCTCACCGAGCGGAAGACCGCGCCGGATGGCAGCCCAAACAAGCTCGTGCGCGGCCTCTCATTCATCAACAATGATCTTGTGAACTTCGCGAGCTGCGCGCTTGTGACGGTGCTCGGGGTTCTGCTCGCTCCACTGGCCTAACCCAAAACGTCCCAGAAAAATCATTGAGGCGTAAAAGCCATATAGCTGCCGCGGTCGGCAAGACTAAGAGTTCGCAAGTGGCTCGATATCTTAGCCTGTCCGGCCCCCCTGTAATCTTCCAAGCGACGAGTGCTGCCCGCCTCACCAGCCGACGACGATGGCTTCACGACCAACTATAGTCTACCTTTTGTCGTCGTGGTACTCAAGATCTTGCAGATTGACTATCCCTTCGGAATAGGTCCTGCTCTCCATGAAAAATCGAACTCTGAACCCATTGGCTCTAGTATCGTAGTTGATATACACACCGGAACCCCATTGATCCTTTAGAAACGTCTCCGCGAAGTCGAAGGACTTCTCCTTCATTGTGCTCAGGTCGATGAGCACGACAACTGGAATCGATAGAACGTTTTCACCTTTGCCGTTAGGCCAAGGGAAAATCTTTCGCTGACCTCGGCGTTCAAAGCATAAGTATCTTGCATCCGGCGTTATCGAGTACTGACACGTTGCTCTGAACAGTTTCTTATCACTCCCAGTTCTGCCATCATAGACGAACAGACAGTCCGGATCGTACTTATCGTCTCGGAGATTCAGAACGAAAAAGATGAGCTTGCGATCTTGCGATAATTGCGGCGTATTGCATTCCATACCTTGGTATTCTCGGACAAGTTCGCGGCCGTCACTGCTCTCGTAGTAGATCCTCAAAATCGTTAGCATCCTCTTTTTGTCATATTCCTTCTCATAAAAGAGCTTTTCTCCGGGCTTCAAGGGTCGACTCTTTTCACACCAAGCACCCGTGCTGATTAACAAGATCAAAACCAAGCTCGAGATGGAGATACCTACAGATTTTCCTTTCCTCATTGCTCTTTGCCTCAATCCTGTGGCTCCTTCCAATAGAAGCCCAAAGCTTTCACCTCTGAAATATCGACATACATTTTGCCGTCATCCCCAACGCGCCACGAGTCCAAGCTACGGCTTGCTTTGTTCGTGTCGCTTTGAGAGGTTGGCGCAACTTCAATGTAGGATCGACCATCAATCACCTTAGTGCCGTTTGCTCCGACCCAGTGCAATCCGCCCTCAGAGTTGTATCTTACAAGTACTCCTACAACATACCCTGTGCCGGCCTTATCCAATCGCTTCATCTTCTCGCAGAAATCTTTCCCGCCGTACATGCTGAAGCCAAGACCATATTCTCCTGCGGTCGTATCGAACTTGATACTTTCACTGTTCTCCACGAATAGGGCCTTATCTTCGTTGATCGTCCCTGGCGTTACATCGCTATTGCCAGAGAAAGTGTTAACAGCGTTTGCGCTTAAGGCAACTGCACATCCTTGCTCAGCGACCGTGATACTAGAGTTGTTCCCAAGTTTTCTCGTCCCCCACGGATCAGTCTGCATCACGTAGTCTGAAGTAAACCTCCTAATCTCGTTGCCTGTCGGATCCACATACCTCACCGGATTATTCGCGGCGTATGTGTACCCCGCCAGGTTGACCACGTTAAACACCCCTCCCATCCCCGGCAGCGATCCGTTTCTCCGCCGCGCCTCGTCTGAGATCGGCGCCTCCGGCAAGTAGCCCTCCATCGCCGGATCCGCGCTTATCCACCGCGACGTCCTGGGGTCCATGTACCGCGCCCCGTAATAGTACAACCCTGTCTCCGCATCCAGCTCCTTCCCCGTGAATCTGAAGGGCGTCTTCCCCGCATCGTCCTTGCCCTGCTCTATCCACGGCTCACCGTAGGGAGTGTACTCCAGGTGCTTATAGACTTCTCCCTTCGAGTCGGTCACCAACTGCGCGCTTCCCAGATGGTCTCCATGATAATAGAAGGTGTTCAGCTCCTCGTATCCGACGTCCACCTGGCCTTCAATGTTGCAACGCGTGGCTACCCTCGTCTGGCCTACGTACACGTGCTTGCTCATTCGTAGAGACGGATAATCAGTGCTGCCCTGCCATAAGGCATCGAAGTAGAGGGTTTCCCCGGCTGGGGAGTACTTCACCGCCCTATTCCCATCTGCGCCGTAGCGGAAATCTACATTCTCCTTTCCTTCCACCACCCGCTGCAGCCGATTCTCCTCGTCCCAGATGAAGTAGCGTGCATACACGCCGCTTGTCTCACCCTGCCGACGCGTCAGCCCGAACCCCCGATTTACAATCCGCAGGTCACCCGCGCGTGTCAGCTCAGCCTCGGTCACCGAAGGCTCGCCGTGCCCGTCCTGGCGCTCCTCAACCTGGTTGCCGCTGGCATCGTAGCGATACCACAGCTGCCCCACCCGTTCCGCCTGGTGTCCCTTGCCCGCATAGTAGGTGTAGTCCAGAGAGTAGTCGAGCGCCGCTCCCAGATGCACCGGCGGGGTGGTACTCTGCACGCTGCGCTTGCCCGTCATGTTTCCGATCGTGTCGAAGCTGAACTCCTGGGTGTAGCTGCTGGTGTAGGAGGGAAGCCCCATGGATTGGGCGCTGGTCCTGGCCTGGGCACTGGTGAGCTGGTAGAGCGCATCATAGGTGTAGCTCACCTGCGTCTGATAGCTTCCCGCCGCATTCTGAACGCCCAGAACATTCCCCACTTCGTCAAAGCGGTAGCGCAGGTTCTGGTGCACTCTCGCCCACGAGTCCGTCGTGTTGATCGAATCCAGCCACCTGCGGTTCTCATCGTAGCTGTAGCGGGTCTCCATCCCGTTGCCGTACTTGATGTACACCCGCTGGCCGAACTGGTCGTAGCCGATGTCCTGCACGTACTTCGTGTGCCTGCCGTAGTGCGTACCCTCCACGCTCACCACAAGCCCGCCCGTATCGTAGCCGTAGGTCACCTGTTCCCCATCTGGATATGTGATGTTCTGTGTGCGGCCGAGGTAGTCATAAATATACGAGAAGGAGGCAATCTCCGGGTTCGCGAGCGGCGTCACGCGGATGATCGTGCGATCCACTCCCGTCGTCTCCCCGAGCTTTCCATATCGATAACTCACGGTGCCTGATTCGTCCTGTCGACGAATGATTCTGCCGGCTCCGTGGTCCTGCGCGTCCGGCCCTCCCCACACATACGCGACATCCGGCGAGCGTGGGTAGTCGACGAGGAGCAGCCGGTTCAGCCCGTCGTAGGCGTACTGGATCGATTCGCCGCGCCGTCTGCGCTCCGAGTCTACCTTACGGATGAGGTTTCCAGCCTCGTCGTAGCTGTACTCCACGATTCCCGCATCGGGAGACTCGAGCCGAACCCGCCGCCCCATCATGTCGTAGCTCGATCTCACGGCATTGCCGGCGTTGTCGATGACATCAAGAATCTGGCCCAGAACATCATATGTGTAGCTCGCGCCGGCCAGCACGCGCTCATCGGCATCCCGCTTTCGCAGCAGGATGGTGTTCCCTCGCGCGTCCAGAGTTCGTTCGGTGATGTTCCCTCTTGGATCCCGGGTGCGCTCAACCCGGGCGCCATCCCGCACCAGGAAAGAGAATGTTGTCGCAGCGTTGTCAGGAAGGGTGATACCTGTCATTCTGTCAAGCACGTCGTAGCTCTTGCCTGTCGGCTTGAACATGACCGAAAGGCCTGGCAGCTCGCTTCCCGGCGCGAACCGCGGTTGTCCTTCCGCGATCACCCGGGCCTTTTCGTCATAGGCGACGGCGCCGCTGAGTGTCCAGCCGGTGCGGTGCGCTCCTGCGTCATGGATTTCGCCTTGTTTCGCGGTTTGAAGGCCTCTCCCGATGCCGTCAATGGTCAACACTGTCTCCAACACCTGCGCGTCTGTTGGATCGAAGGTCACCTTGTTCAAAGTCCGTCCGCACCATGGAAAGACGTCTGTGCGGTACGAATACTGAACCGCGGGCATGCCTCCAGTGTCATAGGGGCTTCGCACTTCGATCAACCTGCCAAAGTTATCGTAGGAAAAGCGCATTCGCTCCCCGGTGATGTCCATCCTTTCAAGCTCGGTCCCCCAGCGGTAGTCCCACTGCCCTCCTGATTCATACTGCGGACCCCCGAGCCGCGTGTTGCCCGATTTCGTGCGGACAACGTATCGGTGAATGACAGAATCATATTCCCAGCTCGTCGTGGAGCCTCGCGGGTCACGAAGCTCCACCAGGTTTCCGTAGCCGTCCCAGCCCATCTCCCAGGTGTGAAATTCCGACTGATTGTCGAACTGTCGGAGCTGCAGCAGCTCTCCCCGAGAGCCGTAGACTCCGCTCCGATGTCGCAGCATGGTGCCGGCCCTGTCCGATACCTGGATGCTTTCCGGATGCTGTTTGAGGTAGCCGGGCAGATCCGCGTACTCGATGCGGGCGTACATCTCATCGCCAGAAGTCCTCGTGTCACCTTCGTCGACGAAATTGACGACATTTCCATAATCGTCGTAATCGAAAGTCTTTCGGGATTCTGAATACCTGTCCTCGCCCGGCGCGTAGAGCCGATCCGTTTCCTCGGTGACGGCAGGGAAGGCCACATCAGAGCCTGGGACAACCCGCTCCTGGATTCGCCATGTCTTCTGACTCCAGAGGGCCATGGGAGTGCCGTCCGGAACAGGGCCCCAAACCTGGCTCTGCCACTGCATTCCGCGTGTGTGGTGATCCCGGTTGAGGTAACGCACCCGCTGTTCGGATGCGTCCGCGCGCCTGCTTGTCACCAGCGCAAATCCGCGGAACTCCCTCTCGGCCCGATCGTAGTATCCGTCGCCATAGGAGAATGACTCCGAGTAGCGGTGTGCCCCACGATCCGAAACCATCACGCCCAATCCGTCATCGCGCGTAAGGTGCGAGAAAACCCAGCGGCTCTGCGGCATTTCGACCGTATTGCCCGCCCGTGTGTAGTCCAATTCGTAGCGGCCCCCCTGCGGAAGCTGGACGGACTTCAGAAGGCCGGACTTTCCTGCCGCGTTCAACTTCACCCGAAGAAAAC
>JBEKTX010000157.1:0-9398 GCA_049515615.1 Spirochaetia bacterium | reverse complement strand
TCCACCCCGCTCCGGCACCGCCCGCGACGCCCCACCCGCCGCCGGTGGCGTCGATGGGTTGATCGTCCTTGCGGGAATAGTCGACGAGATGCGCCACGATGTGGGTGCAGCCGATTTGCCGCGCGAATCGGTAGTTCTCGGGAACAAGCATGTGACGATAGAGACCGATCCCCAGCTTCATGTCAGACGCCGATCATAGCACGGAAGGTTTCCGTGTCCAGCAGGCGTGCCCGTCGGGATTCCATTCCAAGGGAGGAAAACGCTTCCAGAATGGTATGTGCCGTGGGCAGGATCGCTATTGCCCGAGTGCACTCGAGAATTTGCAGGATGTGCCGTGGAATATTCACGATACGGAAAACGATCCCATTCCTGGTGAGCATCGCGCTGACTGAGATCAGCATGCCGATGCCGCAGGAATCCAAGGAGGTCGCCTTTCTCATGTTGAGGATGCACGCGGCGATCTTCTTTTCAATCGCGTCTGACACCGTGTCCTTGAGCTCGTGCGCATTGGACGCATTCACGTTTCCGGCCACATCCACGATGTACGCATTTTCAACGAACCTCACGCTGATGTTCATCAGGAACTTTCCTCCTCTCTGGTGTCGCGCCACTTGTCGCTTCAAGAGGTATCATGGCTGGATTCTGTTCCTGTTACGGGTAAGTTAATTTTCGCGTAAATTGTTCGGTTGATCTGGTCGGCAAACCCGGCTACTCTGGCCCGCGTCATGGGGTATGGTGTTTTTCTCAAGTTCATCGAGGTCCTGGGCGTGCTGGCTTTCAGCCTGACGGGTGTATTCGAAGCCCGACGCCTGAAGATGGACGTCGTGGGGGTCTATTCCCTGGCCATGATCACGGCCTTCGGCGGAGGCACTGTCCGTGACCTGTGTCTTCAGCGCTATCCTCTTTTCTGGATCCAGAATTGGCCCTACGCCGTTGTGGTCCTGGTCGTGTCCATAATATCCGCGGCATTCCTGAAGCAGATCAGGGATCGCAAGAGCAAAACACTCGAACTCATCGTCACCATTTTCGACGCGCTTGGTCTTGGCCTCTTCAGCATACTGGGGCTGGTCTACTCGCTTCAGGCCTACCCGAAGCTCTATTTCATCGCGGTGCTCATGGGTGTGATCACCGGTTGTTTCGGAGGCGTCATCCGAGACATCGTCGGCAACAAAGTCCCGACGGTCTTCCGCAAGTCCCAGCTCTATGCCACCTGCAGCCTGGCCGGCTGTGTGCTGTACATGCTCTTCGACTGGCTCGTATTGCCGGCGGCGCTCTCCATTCCCCTGGGCGTTGCGGCGACATTCGTCGTTCGCATGCTCGCCGTGCGGTTCAACATCTCGCTGCCGCTCTAGCCCGGTCCGCTCCGCGGGCGATCCTCGCGGGGGTCGGAGGCTATTCGGCCAGGAGAGGCTTCAGGGTTTCTTCGAACTGCTCTCTTGTCCTTGAACCGACGAACGTGCCGACGATTGCGCCCTTCTGATCTATGACGATCGTTGTCGGAAAAGAGCTGATTCTGCCGTACTTGTCCATCAAGTCGAAGGAGCCGTAGATCACGGGATAGTTCATCGCAAAATCTGTAGAGAAACGCTCAACGTCGGCGTCGCTGGAGAACACGGCGGCGCCGATGATGACCAGCATGAAGACCTGCTTGCCGGCGAGATCATTTTATGATAACATTATTAGAGACTCAAATGATAAGACAAAGAATGAACACCGCATCGGCGCGCGCCGCGGGCTCCCGGCAGCGCGGCACCCAGCGCGGGCGGAGCGCAGCCGACCGCGAGCTCGCGCGGCGCTTTCTCGAGCTCCTGGGCGCCATGAAGAAATACGTCAGAGAGCAGCTTCCGTCACTGGGAGAGGGCGGGATGAGCGAGGAGAGATTCCGGACCCTCCTGACGCTGCGATACTACGGGAAGGGCTATCTCAAAACCCTGGCCGCGCACGACGGGCTGTCTTCCTCGGCGCTGTGCATCATGCTCAACCGAATGGTGGAGGAGGGACTTGCGGCGCGGACGGAAGACCCGGACGACCGTCGCAATGTCTTCTACGAGCTGACCCCTGCCGGTGCCGCACGACTGCGCGCCGAGCTGGAGCGGCGAACCGAGCTCATTCGCGGCAATCTCGCGTCTCTGGGGGCCGCCGAAAAGGCCCGGTTTGCACGGGCAATGGGAACCGTCCTCGCGGGAGTGGAGAAGCTGAAGGGCTCCACGTGAATCCTGTTCCAGAGCAATGAAACTCAAGGGGGTCGCACCGTGTCCAAGATGAAAGCCGTCCAGGTCCCTGCCCCGGGAGGGGAATTCGAGCTCGTCACCCGGGACATCCCGGAACCCCGGGAGAATGAGGTTCTTCTGCGGATAGACGCCTGCGGCATCTGCCACGGTGACGCGGTGGCAAAAGAGGGACACTTTCCGGGAATCGTCTATCCAAGGATTCCCGGGCATGAGGTGGTGGGCGTCGTGCAGAAAACCGGCACCTCGGCATCGGCCTGGAAGACGGGCCAGAGGGTCGGCGTGGGCTGGCATGGAGGGCATTGTTTCCAGTGCCGAGCGTGCCGGAGGGGAGAGTTCTGGGCGTGTGAAAAAACGATGACGACCGGCGTTTCTTCAGACGGCGGCTACGCCGAATACATGACGGCGCGAGAGGAGGTCCTGGTCGCCATCCCGGAAGAGCTCTCTTCCGTGGAAGCCGCGCCTTTGCTCTGCGGCGGCTCCACCAGCTTTGGAGCGCTGCGGAACAGCGGGGCGCAGGGGGGCGACCTTGTGGCGATCCAGGGGTTCGGCGGACTGGGACATCTTGCCCTTCAGTTCGCGGTGAGGCTCGGATTCCGAACCGTCGTGCTGACCCGCAGCAGGGAGAAGCAGGACCTCGCCCGGAAACTCGGTGCGCATGCCTGCATCGACACCACAAGCGCTGATCCCGTGAAGGAATTGAAGAAAATGGGAGGCGCCCGGGTGATCCTGTGTTTCGCGCCCGACAGCAAGGCCATCGGAGAGCTGGTCGGAGGGCTCGGACGAGGCGGGCAGCTCATCATCGTCACCTACGCAAACGAGCCGATGCAGCTGCCTCCGGCGCTTCTCATGAGAGGGGGGCAATCAATCCGAGGATGGGTCGGCGGGAACATGGCGGACACCTTGAGCTTCAGCGTTCTATTCAAGGTCGCCCCGATGGTGGAGGTGTTCCCGCTGGAGCAGGCAGCGCAGGCTTTTGAAAAGATGATGAGCGCGAAGGTGCATTTCAGGTCCGTCTTGAAAATGCGCGAATAAGGGAGGCAGGTATGGTGGAACTGCTCGAGCTGATCCAGAAAAGGCGGTCGCAGAGAAGCCCGTATGACCGGCAGCGTCAGATCGACCCGGGGGATGTCAGGAAAATCCTCGAGGCGGGGCGGTGGGCCCCCACGGCGCACAACATGCAGAACTACGAGATCGTCGTCGTTGATGACCGGCAGCAGTTGGATGCGATTGGCAAGCTCAATTTCTCCCTGTCCGAGGTCTTCGTGACGGAAAACTACTCGATGCTGTCATTCTCCGAAGCGGAGCTGGCACAAAAGAAGGTTGGGATTCTCGGCACGATGTTCCCTCCCTTCATGCGAAAACCGGACTTCAAGCTCGCCGATCTGACCGACGAGGAGAAGAAGGGAATGGGGGCCCGGATCCCTCTCCAGGCAACCTCGGTGCTGATGGTTGTCGTGTATGACCCGGGGCGCCGCGCGCCGGCCTCGGAAGGTGATTTCCTGGGCATCATGAGCCTCGGCTGCGTCATGGAAAACATGTGGCTCATGGCAAGCTCCCTGGGGATAGGCCTTCATATCCTGAGCTCCCTCGCGGCGGACCCCGTGGAAAAAGAGCTCAAGCGGCTGCTGGACATTCCCGTCCATCTGAAGATCGCATTCACGTGCCGCCTGGGGTATCCGACCGAGGCTCAGGGCGCGTACATGCGAGTCCGCCGGGACATCGAAGACTTCACGCATCACAATCGGTTCGGGAAAAAGGGCCTCGGCTGACGTCGCGGTGATCCGCCGGCGGGATGAATATCCGGATCAATCTCGGGCCGGCCGCAGGAATTGCCCGATGGGTGGCCCGATGGTTGCCCCATCCTTGAACACCGTGCGTCCGCGGATCAGGGTCTGCCGGACGATGCCACGGAACGACCGTCCCACGTACGGGCTTGCGCGATGACGGTCCAGCAGCTCCTCGGCGCGCAGCGGCGACCTGACGCCGAGGTCGACCAACGCGAGATCGGCGTCCACTCCCACCCGCAGACCGCCCTTCGAGCGCAGGCCGAACCGTCGAGCGACATTTTCCGACACCAGGCGCGCGGCGAGGGGGAGAGGCAGGTCGAGAGTGAGCAGCGCGCGCAAGGTGGTCTGCACGCCGCTGATTCCCCCCCATGCGCTGAAGAAATCTTTCCCGCTCTTCATTTCCGGCGGGGACGGAGAGTGATCCGAGCCAATTGTGTCCACGCGGCCCGCTGCCACAAGGGCGACGAGACTGTCGCGTTCGGCCGCTGAGCGCATCGGGGGAGCGCACTTCGCGCGCGCTCCCAGCTCCTGCAGGTCGTTGTCACAGAGCAGCAGATAGTGGGGACAGGTCTCGCATGTTGCATAACACAACCCGCTTTCCACGGCCGCGCGGACCAGCTCGACCCCTCTGGCCGAGCTGGTGTGCACCACGTGCAGGGAGCACCCCGTCTGCTCCGCAAAGAGCAGCGCGCGGGAGATCGCTTCCGCTTCCGCGACGACGGGCCGCGAGGCCAGAAAATCCCGGCTCGACCTTCGGCCGGCTGCACGCGCGGCAGCCGACAGGGCGGCCACGACCCCGTCATTCTCCGCGTGCACCGCGACGGGCAGCCCGAGCCTCGCCGCGATCTGCATGCCGCGAAAAAGTGAATCATCGTCACATCGGCGAAAATCGTCGATCCCGCTCGCGGACATGAAAGCCTTGAACCCCACGACGCCGCACTCGGCAAGTGATTCCAGCTTGTCGATGTTGTCAGGAGTCAGGCCGCCCCAGAGGGCGAAGTCCGTGCGTGCCGCGCCCTTGAAGGCGGCGAGCTTTGCGGCAAAAGAGGGCGCGTCGAGAGTCGGTGGGGAGCAGTTCAGCGGCATGTCGATGAAGCAGGTTCCGCCGCCGGCAGAAAGAGCAGCGGAGCCGCTGGCCACGCCTTCCCATTCAGTCCTGCCCGGTTCGTTGAAGTGCACGTGCGCATCGATCACCCCAGGGAACGCATGAAGCCCACGCGCATCGATGGTCTCCCGCGCCGCTCCCGATTCCTCGGGCGCCATGACGACGATCTTTCCCTCCTCGATCCCGATCGAGAGACGGTCGATGCCGGCTGCGGTGACAACCTGCGCGCCGCGGATCAGCAGATCATACGGCATGGTTCAACTTCCACGGTAGGTCGCATACGACCATGGGGAGACGAGAAGCGGCACGTGGTAGCGCCCTGACGAATCGTCCACGATGAAGCTCACCGGCACATTTTCAAGGAATCGTCCGGCATCCGGGTGCCCGCGGCTGCGGAAATACTCACCGACGTGAAAAACCAGCCGGTAGGAACCCGGCAGGAACTCCGCTCCCTCCAGGAGGGGCAGATCCGTCCTCCCGTCGGCGTTTGCGGAGACGCTCCGCACAGGCGGCCCTCCCGCCCCGTCGTCCCGGAAGAGGTCGATGTGAATACCTGCGGCCGGTGTGCCGCTCGCCGAGTCCAAGACGTGAGTGCTCAGTTGTCCCATTTCTCACTCCCGGGCAACGGTTCCCTTGATGAGGCCGAAGGGCTCGCTCGTCGCCACGAATATCTCATTCCCGTTCGTCAGATTGAACGGGGAGAGGTCCACGGGGATCCGGTGCTGGTTGGGCAGGGTGAAGCTGACGGCCGCAACATCCGGCACCTCGCGCAGCAGGGCTTCGCCCATCGCGTAGATTGTCTGTTGAACGCTGAGGCTTTCGTGGGTGGCGAACGTCTCCTGGATGACGCGCTTTGCCGCGGCGAAAACCTCGTTATAATCGGGCGAGACCGCAGGGAGGAAATCCCAGGTCGCATCGATGCTCGTAGCGAAGATCCGGTCGGTCGTATCCTGGAGCGTCGTGTATTCGTCCTTGAGAAATCCGGAAAAGCCGGAGCCCGTCGTCTTGATCACCTCCAGCCCGGCAAGTCCGCCGCTCACACGGGGCGGGCCTCGGCGGGTCTCCTTGACCGCGCACGTGCGGCGCCCCGAGCCCGCGCTCGAGAAGGAGTGATCGTGGGGACTGCCGCCCACGGGAATGCGCGTCCAGATCTTCTGGTCAATCGATACCTCGGCGCTTTGCACGTGTTCGAAGCCCTGGATGAAGTGGCGCGTGAGAATCTGGGCGAACTCTTCGGGCGATCTGAAGTCGTTTTTCTTCGCCAGCGCATACACGGTGTTCTTCATCGTGTCCGTCGGGATGCAGGGGGAGTTGTCGCCATCCGTGTAAATGCGCGCAAAGTCTCCGGTGAGAGTGATTGCCGCAGTCAGCTCCCACAAGGTGTGCGTGGCTCCGGCGCGGACCACCTTGGTCAGGCGGACGTCGCACTTCCCGTAGCTGTTCTCCCTCAGGCGCGGCACGCGTCAGCCCCCCGCCACCCGGTCGAGCAGCCGCAGCCGCGCGATCTTTTTGATCTCCGCCAGGGCTGTGCCAACCTCCTGCGTCCGGGTGTGTGAAAGTCTCCTGGGAAATGCGTCAAGAATCGCCTCCTTCCTGTTCTCACGGGCGCAGATGACGAAGGGGAATCCGAACTTCTCCCGGTACTCACCGTTGAAACGATAGAAGAGCGCAACCTCCCGCTCGGAGAGGGCCTCCAGGCCGGCAGCCGCCTGTTCCTTCGTCGATTCGCGGGAAAGCTTCCTTTGCCCGGCGAGCCGTCCCACCAGGTCCGGATGGGCTCTGATGAGGCCGATCTGTTCCGCCTCGGAGGCGTGATCCACGGTCACGGAGAGCTCGGACAACAGGACATCCAGGGAAGAAAAGGGGCGTCTCTCCCATGTCCGGGCGGCGATCCACGGGGAACCCTCGAACAGCGGGCCGCACACGGCCTCGAACCCCGCCTGGTCGAGGGAGTTCAGGTCCGAAAGGGTCATCGTGGCTCCGGTCTGCCGCGGCCGTTCACTCACGAGCGCACCGCCTCGGCTACGATCCGGGCCGC
Source organism: Spirochaetia bacterium (assembly GCA_049515615.1). GTDB lineage: Bacteria > Spirochaetota > Spirochaetia > SZUA-6 > Fen-1364 > Fen-1364. The sequence goes on along the minus strand of JBEKTX010000157.1, from coordinate 2,237 downwards.
GCACGCAATGTCCTCAATCCTGCTGAACTCCGCTGGATTGTGGCTGATGCCGTTTCTGCTCGCCACGAAGAGCATGGCCGCGGGAAGGAGCGGCGCAAGGATTGCCGTGTCATGGAGAGCTCCGCTTGCCGTTTCGGAAAGGTCGATGCCCAGCCGGCTCCCGGCGTTCCGAAGCCGTGCGCAGACCCCCTGGTCCAGCGGGACGGGGAGAAGAGACTCGGTGCATTCAAGCTTCAGATGAAGCCCGCGCTTTTCGGCAATTTCCGACACGCTCCGCCTCAGATGGGCATCGCCGCGATTCAGCACTTCGTCCCGGCGCGAGCGCATGTCAATCGTGAACCGTGCGCGCCCCGGGATCACATTCACGGCATTCGGTTCCACGTCGAGCCTGCCGACTGTGATCACCGACTGTCCTTCCTCCTGAGCCAGCTCCCTGCCGAGGGATTCGAGGGCGGACACGATGCGGGCGGCGCCCGCCAGAGCGTCGCGGCGATCGGCCATGTTCGTGGCGCCCGCGTGGTTCGCCTCCCCCGCCAGTGTGCAGAGATACTGCCTGCGCCCCGCGATGGCAGTCACGATGGCTGCCGGTTTTCCCGCCTTCCACAGCGAAGGTCCCTGCTCGACATGGGTCTCGATGAGCCCTCTGTACGCGCCGGGCTTCAGCCGATCTCCCTCGATCCTCTCCGCGGCCACGCCGTGCGGGGCCCCCGCGGAGAGAAAGTCCTCGCCGTGCCCATTGCGAAGCTCACGCAGCTCGGCAGGACCCAGCGTGCCCGTCCATGTCCGGCTCCCGATCATCCCGAGACCGAACGTCGTGCCTTCCTCTTCCGCGAAGACCACCAGCTCGACGGGAGCCTCGGGGGCCGCGCGGAGCACCTCCAGGGCAACGACGACCCCCGCTACGCCATCGAACTTCCCGCCGGTCGGCACGGAATCGATGTGCGACCCGCACAGCCATGCCGTCTCCGCCCATCCGCGCTGCCGGTGCCGCGCGTGCACGTTTCCGGCCGCGTCGATCCGTGCCTCGAAGCCCGCATCCCCAGCCTGTCCGATGACATAGTCGCGTGCCCGCCGCCACGCGGGAGAGAAGGTGGGGCGGCTGTAGCCGACCCGGGGATCCTCCTCGGTGAAAGCGGCGATGGCCTCGATGTCGCGCGCCATCCGGTCCGGGTCGACGAGGTCGCTCATCATTGCCTGGTCACTTCCCGAAATCGCGCCGCCATTCCTCACCTGTCGTCTCCATCGCGCTCTCTGCGGCGGTGCGCCGCAACCTGTGGAGCTGCGGCATGCCGAGTGACCATTCCTGCATCCAGTCGCGCGCAAAGATGCCCTGCTCCGTTTCGCGGAAAATCCGGCGGACCGCCTCCGCATCGATCACCTGGGGCCCGCGCGTGCGCACCGCGAACTCGCACGTGCGGCTGCACCGCGTGGTCAGGTAGCTCTCGATGCCGCTCTCGTCCATGACGTCGAGCACGCTCCGCAGCGAGCGCACGGCCTTGGCATAGGCAAAGCTGGGGGAATAGCCGTTTTCCACCATGACCTGGAAACAGAGCCGCATGAGCTGGATGGCGCCGCCGTACAGGATCTGCTCTTCGAAATTGTCCCCTTCTGTTTCGTGCTGGAAGGAAAGCTCCACCACCCCCGCGCGCGTGGAGCCGACAGCCTTGGCAATTGCAAGCACGATCTGGCGCGCATCCCCTGTGGCATCGTGCTCGACGCTCACGCAGCCGTAGACCCCCTCCCCCTTTGTGTACTTCTCCCGCACGAATGCGCCGGGCGCATTGGGAACGAAGAGCACCGTGTTCACCTCCGCGGGCGGGCGTATCGCGCCATAGAGCACGTTGAACCCGTGGCAGAAACAGAGCGTCTGTCCCTTGCGGAGATGCGGGGCGATATCGCTCTTGTACGCGGCGGGCTGCGCCGGATCCGCCAGCTCGATCAGGAGAATGTCCGCCTTCTTCGTTGCCTCCGCCACGCTCATCGACGGAAATCCGTCCGCCTGCGCCTGGGCGCGGGAGGGGCTCTCTTCGGCCGGCCGCGTTCCAATGATGACCCTGCACCCGCTGTCACGCGCATTCGCCGCCTGGACCTTGCCCTGGATCCCGTAGCCGATCACCGCGATGGTCCTGTCCTTGAGCACGGCCAGGTCCACATCCGCGTCGCGATAGATTTTCTCCATGTCTTCACCTCACAGGGGGATTTCCCGGTTGACGTTCTTGTAATAGATGTACTTCGAC
>JBEKTX010000156.1:0-9411 GCA_049515615.1 Spirochaetia bacterium | reverse complement strand
GTCCTGCCCGCCTTTTCCAGGCCCGCCTGGACCACCTTGGCGAAAGGCGCCTCCGTGTCGCGGCAGAGCTCAAGGGCTCGTTCCATGTCCTTTCGGCGCAGCTCGTCCCTGATCCTGTCCATAAACACGGGGCGTTTCACCCGCGACTTCTTTGCGTAGCTGAGGAGCCTGTCGATGATCACCCCCAGGGAGAGAACGGAACAGAAGAGCAGAATGTACATTGTGAATCCGCCCATGGAGAGGATCTGCAGAAGCGTTTTACCGGCGAACATCGGGTGCTCCTTGCACTGGCAATATGTGCACCAATGTACACTCTGCCGACGGGCGGTTTCAAGACGGGGGGCCGCGGGAAGGCGTGAGGCCTGGGGACCTACTGGATGAGGAGCGACGTCATGGTCAGGGACCCCGCCACCGCCTTGTCGTTGAAAATACTGATCGATTCGTCCCCGCCCTTCAGCGCGAGCGCGTAGAGGAGGGGCAGGTAGTGCTCCGGCGTGGGCACGGCGAGCTGAACCGCGCTTCCCAGCGAATGATAGTCGACAAGCTCATCGTGTCGGCCACCTGCGATGAGCGTCATGAAGAGCTCACGCGCCTCCAATGCCCAGGGAAGCCCGAAGGGGGTATTGAAGCCGCCGCCTCGCGGGAGCGCGATCCTGCCGAGGTTGTGAACGATGTTGCCGCTGGCCAGGACCAGAACGCCGTTGTCCCGCAGAGGCGAAAGCTCGCGGCCCAGCTCGTAGTGGTGCCGGGCCGGCATGCGGTGGTCCAGGCTGAGCTGGACCACGGGCACGTCAGCAGCCGGATACATCCGCCGAAGGACGCTCCAGCACCCGTGATCGAGTCCCCACTCGTGGTCGATCCCGACCGCTGCCTTGTGCACCGCGCTGATCGTTTCCTGCGCAAGTCTCTGGCTTCCGGGCGCGGGGTATTGGACCTCATACAGCTCCTGGGGGAACCCGCCGAAATCGTGGATCGTGCGAGGCTGGTCCATTCCCGTCACCTGGGAGCCTGTTGTCTCCCAGTGGGCGGAGATGCAGAGAATCGATGAAGGCTGGGGCAGCTTCCGCGCGGTTGCCTCCCAGCCGCGCGAGAACTCGTTGTCCTCGATCGCGTTCATCGGGCTCCCGTGGCCGACGAACACCACGGGCATCCGCCGCGGCACATGCTCGCTCATTTCCGCCACGATAGTTCCTCCGCTGGCACCTGTCAAGAAAAACGCGAATCCAACCGTAGTTTCGTTCCTTTCGTTCCCCGAGCGCTTGACACACTTTTTCAGTTGGAATAGCCTACGCTGGGTTTCACGATCGCCGATCGCGTGTATCGGTGCGCAACCTTTCCCTCAACCTGTGCTCAGAAGAAACGTAGAGACCGCGCCTGCCGACCTAGCAGATGCGTTAATTTCGGCCGCCGCTGGGCGCCGACGGGAGGAATCGCATGTCACACCTTCTCAACGCAACGGAGTTCGAGACCGTAGCCCTCTACGTGGTCCTCGGGATCGCCATTCTCGGGCTGCTGTACGCCCTCCTGCTGCGCCGGCAGGTGCTCCGTTTCGACACCGGCACGCCGCAAATGAAGGTCGTCTGGGACGCAATCCGCGAAGGGGCGGATGCCTACCTCGGACGGCAGCTGAAGACCATCATCCCCCTGATCGTCCTCCTGACGGTCGTCCTCTTCTTCTCCGTGTACGTGGTGACCCCTTCCGAGGCGGCCACGGCCCGGTTCCCCGGCGCGACCCAGGCCCAGGTAAGGCTGTACATTGGCGTCGCTCGGGCCATCGCGTTCGTCCTCGGCTCCGTCTTCTCCCTGCTCGTCGGCCAGTTCGGCATGCGCATGGCCGTGCAAGGCAACGTGCGCGTCGCTTCCGCGGCCCGCACCAGCTTCGCGGACGCGCTGAAGATCGCCTACCGTTCGGGCACCATCACGGGGATGCTCACCGACGGCCTGGGGCTCCTGGGCGGGACGACAATCTTCCTTTACATGGGCATGTCGGCGCCGGATGCGCTCCTGGGCTTCGGCTTCGGCGGCACGCTGCTCGCCCTGTTCATGAGGGTTGGAGGAGGCATCTACACGAAAGCGGCGGACGTCGGGGCGGACCTCGTCGGCAAGGTCGAAGCAGGCATGCCGGAAGACGACCCGCGAAACGCGGCGGTAATCGCGGACCTCGTCGGGGACAACGTCGGGGACTGCGCGGGCATGGCGGCGGACATCTTCGAATCCTACGAGGTGACCATCGTTTCGGGGCTGATCCTCGGCGTGGCCCTCGTCATGTCGACCACGCCCTGGCATCTGAAGTGGATCATCTTCCCGCTGCTCGTCCGCGGCATCGGCGTGCTGTCATCCATCATCGGCACCTATCTCGTCCGCGGGAAAAAGGATGGCGGGAATGAGAACGCCCTGTCCTCGATCAATCGCGGCTTCTATTCCAGCGCGGTAATATCGCTGGTGGCGTTCCTCCTGATTGCGGTTTTCTACATGCACGAGTGGCGCGCGTTCCTCTCGGTTGCAGTCGGGATCGGGCTGGCCATCGCCCTTGATGAGCTCACCAAGTACTTCACCGACACGCACCACAAGCCGGTCAAGGATATCGCCCTGGCAACCCGCACGGGTCCCGCCACGGTCATCCTGCGCGGCCTTGTGGTCGGGTTCGAGGCCACGTTCTGGCAGGCCCTGGTGATCGGGATCACCATCCTCGCCGCGGTCGTGATCTACTGGGGCCAGGACGTCGCCTACGTGCTGTACGGCGTGGCGATGACCGGCATCGGGATGCTCACCCTGACGGGAAACAATGTGGCCATGGACTCCTTCGGTCCCATCTCGGACAACGCGAACGGGATCGGCGAAATGGCGGGGCTGGACCAGAAGGCCCGCCAGATCATGGCGGACCTCGATGCAGTGGGCAACACGACAAAGGCCATCACCAAGGGCGTGGCAATCGGCTCCGCCGTCATCGCCGCGGTATCTCTGTTCGGCTCCTTCCTCACGGACGTCACCCTTGTGCAGAAGGTGATGAGCGTTCCCGAGCAGCTTCGCCTGGCTTTCACGGGCATCAGGGTCTCGGTTCCAAGCGTGTTCATCGGAATGCTCATCGGCGGCTCGATCCCCTGGCTCTTCTCTTCTTTGACGGTGAACTCGGTTGCGCGGGCGGCCGGTCTCATTGTGGAGGAAGTGCGCCGCCAGTTCAGGATCCCCGGTCTTCTGGAAGGCAAGGTAAAGCCGGACTATGGCCAGACCGTGGCGCTCTGCACCACGGCGGCCCAGCGGGAGCTGATTCCGCTCGCGCTGATCGCGGTGCTCTCACCGCTGGCGATCGGGCTGCTTCTCGGCGTCGAAGCCCTGGGCGGGTTCCTCGCCGGTGTCATCCTCTCCGGCCAGCTCATGGCGGTTTTCATGGCCAGCTCGGGCGGGGCCTGGGACAACGCGAAGAAGACGATCGAAGACGGCATGCATGGCGGCAAAGGCTCAGACGCGCACAAGGCGGCGGTTATCGGAGACACCGTCGGTGACCCGCTGAAGGACACGTCGGGTCCCGCGCTGAACCCCATGATCAAGGTCATCAACCTCGTTTCCCTTCTCGCGGCGCCCGTGCTCATTTCCCTCACGCTGAATGTCGGAGTGGCCCTGGCAGGCGCGGGATGCATCGTCATCATCTTCGGTTCCGTCTGGTATTCGAAGAGGGGCGGATTCGGCAATAAGGCGGCTTCGGCGGCGAACTTCTAGGAGCAGTGGTCGGCCTTTCGGCCATCGCGGCCGCTCCTGGCGGCATTCCATGGCCTCGGCCGACCTCCTATGGGCATCACAGAGTCTCTCGCGGCGTTCGGCACGCACGTCATCGGGAGCATCGGCTACGTCGGTGTGTTTCTCCTGATGGTTGCGGAGAGCATGGTGCTGCCCGTGCCCAGCGAGGCGGTGATGCCATTCGCCGGGTTCGTGGTCGCGGAAGAGACGCTGGGCTGGGCGGGGGTGATCGCCTCCGCAACGCTCGGCAGCATCGTGGGCTCTCTCATCGGCTACGCCATCGGAAAGTTCGGAGGGAGGCCCTTCCTCGAGCGGTACGGGAAGTATCTTCTCCTGGATACGGACGACCTTGCCGCAACGGATCGGTTCTTCCAGCGCCGGGGCGGCGTGACGATCCTCATCAGCCGTTTCATTCCCATCGTGCGTCACCTCATCTCGATCCCGGCGGGCATGGCCTCGATGAGGCTCGTGCCGTTCTTCGCATTCACGATCTTTGGGGCAGGGTTGTGGAACACGTTTCTCACGGCGTGCGGATTCGCGCTGAAGCGCAACTGGACAGTGGTGACGCGGTACAGCCGGTGGATCGACATCGGAGTGGTGGTGCTGCTTGCCGGGCTGGTTGTGCTGTATGTTGCGCGCCACCTCATGAAGCGGCGCCGCCGGAGGCATGCGGCGGGCTGAGCTCGTGCGGGAGCGGTGGCGGCCGGTGCATCGTCTTGTCGAAGCGAACCGGCTCCAATGTCTGTGGTTCCTGAGGGAGGATTACCTTCCCGGATCCGAACCTGAGGTCGACCGAGTTCTCACCGAGATCGAGATGCGTGGCGACCGGCAAGCGTGGGCCCAGGCTCGAACGATACGCGCATGGCTCTCACGGACTTTCAACGCGGAATTTTGGCGCCCCTCGCCGTTCACCGCATCGAAGGCTGCGGTTCCACCGGGGGGCCATACGAGGATCGGTTCCCCGTTTCATCGATTCCTGATTCCCCCTCGTGCGGGCCTCGCCCTAAAAATTCTGCAACAGCCCCGCCGCGCTCTTGCCGAGATCACTATCACCTGCAAGGGAGACCACCTTTTGCAGGCTCTTTTTCGCGTCCGGCTCGACGTTCAGTCCCTCATAGCCGAGGCCCAGAAGAAAATAATAGAGCGGCGCGCGCTGGGCATCACCTGAAAGATCGTTTTCAGGCTGATTCAGCCACTGCACTGCCTGCGGAAAGGCGAAAGTGTCGATAGAGAGCTTGGCTTGCAAGAGGATGTAGTCCCCAGCCCAGGAAGCGCCGCTCGTCGGTTTCGCTGCGCTCAAGGCTTTCACCGCATCAGGGGTGTTCCCTGCGCGAGTTTTTTGATGGCTTCCGGATACTTTCCTCATTTCAAGTAATCTTTTCCCTGCTGAATATTCTCCTGGGCAGTTGTTTCCACCCAATCAGAATCAGCGCCCTTGCTCTCATCCGCTCCGCGGGCGCCGAGCACGGCGCTCTGATTGTGTGCGGGACCAGTCAGGAGAAAGGCCAATGATGCCGAGAGCACGTTGCCGATGGTCGGCGAGCCGATCTTTTGGCGCGCAGCGAGCAGATCGTGAACGGCATAGGTACCCTTTTGCGCAAGCCAGATGTCCGCGCCCATTCCTTTGAGCTGCACAGAGGCGCCATCGTCAAGGCGGATGATGGCTTCGGCGGGCACCGAATCACCGATTGAGAGCGCCTGCCAGGAAGAGCCGCTTCGCAGGCAGGCAGAACCCTCTGCGTAGGAGACGCTCAATGCAGGCGCGGCAATGGCGAGTGTGGAGAGAGCAACGAAGAACGCAAACACAAAAACTGATGACTTCATCATCTCATCACTTCAATCAGACGCTGAGATATGACGAGCCGGCAAATACTCCTCTGTCTACTTGATGAGAAACTCGCGCAGGAGCTGAGCCGCCTCGCCGACGGCACGTTCGATGCGGGGTGACAGGGTTTCTCCGAAATCGACATTCGAGGGCTGGATGCCGAGGACGGCGACCGAGCATCCCACTTCGGCTTGCAGGTACTCGGCCAGGACGCTGAGCGGCAGCCCATGCGTCCCGAACGAGACTCCCGCGATTTCCGAAGGTTGGAAAATTGTGAGCGTGCCGGGTTCCTCGCCCATCTGCGCGCAGTCGACCATGATGAGGTGCGCGGGGTGGAGGCGGCGGATCTCGGCGGTGCAGTTCTCCGGGGCCGGGCCGGCCTCCAGCGCGTGCACCCCTTGCAGGGCCCACGCCGAAACGGCGGCGGCCACGCGCAGGCCGGCCGCGTCGTCCGACCGCATCTCTGACCCGACGCCCAGCACCACGACAGTCCGTGCGCCGGAGGGAGTCTCAGCCTTCAGCGCTCTCTTCAGGGCAGGAAGCAGATGCAGCTTCTGCATGGAAGATCACCTTCAGCTTCCCCTTGTCGAGCTGGGCGAGCTCGAAGTCCGTGGAGATGTCGATCGCCTTCTTCGCGCAGGTTTCCGCGCACTGCGCGCAGTACACGCAGCGCCCGAGGTCGATCGACGCTTCAAACTTCCTCTCGCCCACCTTCGTGATCGTGATGGCCTGCGAGGGGCAGTCACGGATGCAGAGGCGGCAGCCGGTGCACTTCTCCGAATGGACCTTCGGCTGCCCCCGGAAATCCTTGGGCATCACGAACTTCTCGAAGGGATAGCGCATCGTCGCGGGTTTGCGGAAGAGGGATCCCATCACCGCCTCGAGCATGGAGCCCAGGCGGCGGTGTTTTTCTTTCATCAGACGAGCTCCTTTACCACCAGGTCGATGATGACCTGCAGGAATGCAACCGGCGCCACGTAGCGCCAGCAGAAATTGATCATCTGGTCCATGCGGAGCCGGGCGAAGAGCGTTCTCAAGAGCGCAAGGATGAAGAGGATGCCGGCCATTTTCGCCAGGTACACGATGATGCCGAGCCATGCCGGGAGGCCCAGTCCGAACGGGAGGAACACCGCCGCAAGGAGAGACGAGGAGACGATGGCCTCCGAATCAACGGCGAGTCGGAAAAACGCAAGGTAGCGCCCGCTGTACTCCGTGAAGCTGCCCGCCACGATTTCCGTCTCCGCCTCGGGAGCATCGAAGGGTACACGCTCCAGCTTGCCCATCAGGGTGACCAGCCCCACGCCGAACCCGAGCAGGTTCACCAGCCACCTCCATGGGTGGGCGCCGTAGTAGGCGGCAATCCCCGCAATGGACCAGGAGTTGGCCAGGAGGGCCGGGGAGAGCAGGGCGATGAGCAGGGGGATCTCGTATGCGAACAGCTGCGTGATGGACCGCACGGCGCCGAGCGTGGAGAAGACCGACCTCGAGTACCAGCCCCCGAGGAAGAACGTGAGGGTCGGGATGAGGAGGAGGTAGAGCACGACGACCAGGTCTCCATAGAACGAAAGCACCGGCGTGGCGTTCCAGAGCGGGATGTACAGGTAGGCGGCAATCACCGCGGCAAGCGCGAATACGGGCGCCAGGGTGAACATCCGGCGGTCCGCCTCCTCAGGGATGACCGACTCCTTGCCCAGGAGCTTGAATACATCTGCCACAGGCTGGAACCAGGGAGGGCCGACACGATTCTGCAGGCGCGCGTACAGTTTCCTGTCCACGAATTGACCCGCCAGGCCCAGCACGATGAGGAACAGCATTCCGGGGAACACGAGGATGGAGACGAGGTTCAGCAGGGCACTCATGCGCCGGCGCCTCCGGGGATGAGAAGCCTCGAGAAATCAAGACCCCGTTTCTTGTGCCACTGGATGCCCATGCGGGAGACCTCTTCCCAGCTCATCGTGCGGCTGTCATTGCTCGCTCCGTCCCTCAGGGAGACCATCCGGTCCGTGCAGGAGAAGCAGGGATCGATCGCCGCGATCACGATGGGCAGGTCCGCCAGGTAGCCGTCCTCCAGCATCTTCGTTACCGAGGAGTAATTCGCCAGTGTGGGGGCGCGCACCTTCACGCGCTCGGGCTTTTCCGTGCCGTTTCCGCGCACGTAGTGCATGTCCTCTCCCCGGGGCGCCTCGTAGCGGCTCACCGCTTCGCCCTCGGGTATGCGCCGCGGCGCCTTGATCGCGATCGGCCCGTCGGGCATGTTCTTCACGATCTGCCGGATGATGGAGTAGGTTTCCATCAACTCTCCAAGCCTCACGATCGTCCTGCCGTACACATCGCAGTGATTGTCGATGACCACCTTGAAGCTCACCTCGGAGTAGGCGGCGTAGGGGTCGTCGCGCCGCGCGTCACGGTCCACGCCGGAGGCGCGCGCGGTGGGTCCGACGGTTCCCAGACGGAGGGCATCCTCTTTTGACAGCTTTCCCACGTGCGAGAGCCTCTGGATAAGAGTCTGCTCGGTCTGCGCCAGCTCGATGTAGGTCTTCGTCCTCTCCTCCAGTGAATCCACGACCTTGAGGATCTCCGGCAGCATCTCGGGTGCGATGTCCCGCCGCACTCCGCCCAGCGTGTTCATGCCGTAGTTCACCCGGTTGCCGGTAAGCCTGGCCAGGAGGATCATGACCTGCTCCCGGTCCCGCCACGTGTACATCAGGAGGGTGTCGAACCCGATCTCGTGGCCGGCCACGCCGAGCCACAGCAGGTGGCTGTGAACCCGCTCCAACTCGGCGATGAGGGTGCGGATGTACCGTGCCCGCCGGGGCAGCTCCAGCCCCGCGATCTCCTCCACCGCCTGGACGAAGGCCGTTGAATGAGAGTATGAGCAGATCCCGCACACACGCTCCACCAGGTAGAGGTCCTGCGTATAGGACCGCTGCTCGCATCCCTTTTCGATGCCGCGGTGGTTGTAGCCAAAACGCATGCGCACCGCGTCGATCTTCTCTCCGCGGAGATCCACCATGAAGCTCTCCGGCTCCTTGAGCGCCGGGTGCTGCGGCCCGATGGGGACGGTGACGACCCTGTCGCTGTCACCGGTCACCGATGTCGCTGTATTCCGCGGCTGAGGTGAAATTTTAGACATTGTGTGCGGCTCCCTTCTCCCCTGGAACGGGGGTTGCGGACGGTTCGGGGGACAGCTTCGCCGTCTCGTGGGCGCTCTTCGATGAGGCTTCCTTCGGTTTCCAGTCTTTGAGCAGGGGGTGATCCCCCTTCGGCCAGTCCTCCGGCAGCGGGTAACGCGGACCCGGGGGCTTGCCGTCGACACGCGCGCCCAGCAGGTCCTCCAGCTCGCTCTCGTAGATCGCCGCCCCGGGGAAATACGGTGTGACCGACTTCATCGCCTCGCCCTTGGGCACGCGCGTCTTCACGTTCGCCATGATGCCGCCGTCCCGGGCCAGGTGGTAGATGAGCCCGAGGTCAGGGCCCAGGTCCAGTCCGGTGATCGTGCAGAGGATGGAAAACCCCATTCCCTTCACGAGGTGGTCGAATACGTGCGGGAAGCTCCCCCGGTCCACTTCGATCCACAACCGCGTGGCCCGCTGCACCTTCAGTGCGCCTTCGGGAAGAGAGAATTTCGACTGCAGCTCGGCGGCTACCGCATTCACATCGCCCGCGACGCCGATCGCGGCGGCACCGAATGCGCTTTCGACGATGCGGTTCTCGTCGCTCATTTCTTTTCCTCCGCGGTCACCGATGCCGCGGTAGTCCGCGGCTGAGGTGACATTCGGGCGGTCACCGATGCCGCGGTAGTCCGCGGCTGAGGTGACATTCGGGCGGTCACCGATGCCGCGGTAGTCCGC
>JBEKTX010000155.1:0-9485 GCA_049515615.1 Spirochaetia bacterium | reverse complement strand
GAGAGCCGGCATGCGTGCCTCCCCGCCGCGAAACGCGCGGCTTTGTTTCAGATCGAGGTAAAAGAATCAACGGTCTTTTCGTCGAGGCGCTTGACCACCTCCACGAGAAGGGTCACCGCATTGTCGATGTCCTCCAGGCTGAGCATACCGACGTGAGAATGGATGTGCCGTGTGGGGATGGCGAGCACGACGGTGGGGCAGCCCGCGTTGGCGATGTGGATGGCGCCGCCATCCGTCCCGCCGCCTTTCATCTGGGAGAGCTGGAACGGAATCTTCCGCTCCTCCGCCGTGCGGATGAGCAGCTCCTTGAGCCCCTGGTTGGGGATCATCGAGGCATCGTAGGTCAGGATCGCGGGCCCGAGACCCATCTTGGCGGGCGCCTCGTGAGCCTCGATGCCGGGGACATCCCCGGCGATGTCCACCTCGAGTGTGATGCAGACGTCGGGCTTCACAACGTGGGCGGAGGTGCGCGCCCCCCTCAGGCCCACTTCCTCCTGGACGGTGGCCGCGCCGATCACCGTGTTGGGATGCTCGATGCGCTCCTGCTTCAGGCGGCGCACCACCTCCGCGGCGACAAACGCGCCGGCCCGGTCATCGAACGCCTTGCCGCAGGCAATTCGCGCCTTGCCGGCGGCCTTTTCTTCACCTCCGCCTTCCGGCTTGCGGTAGACGTTCTTTTCTATAATAAAGAACGGGGAGTCGGGCACCACGGGATCCCCGATGCGCACCCCCATGTCCTTTGCTTCCTTCTCGTTCGAGCACCCGATGTCGATGAACATCTTCTCCCGCGTGACCACCTTGGCCCTTTCCTCCGGGGGGAGGATGTGGGGGGGCTTGGCGGCGATGACGCCGGGCACCATTCCGCGGGAGCAGCGGATCTTCACCTTCTGGCCGAGGAGCACCTGGTCGAACCAGCCGCCGATCGTATTGAAGGTGAGAAATCCCTGCGCGTTGACCCCGGAAACGATGAACCCCACCTCGTCCACGTGACCGGGCAGGAGGACAACCGGCCGGGCGAATTTTCCCTTTGCGCTGAAATGCAGCGAGCCCAGCTTGTCGCCGCTGATCTCATCCGCGAACCCCTGGACGTAGCGCTTCACCAGCGACACCGGCTCCTTCTCGAAACCGGACGGGCCGAAGCTTTCACTCAAGCTTTTCAGGAGTTCGATCGCCTGCGCTTCCATGGGACGATCAGGATAGGGTTCAGTCAGAAGACTTGTCAAGGAGAGGGAATGACAGTATTCCGTAGCTGTGACCGAAAAGCTGTACTACGCCGATTCCGGCAGGCTCGAGTTCGATGCGGCAGTCGTCCGTGCCGCGTCCCTGCCCGACGGCACGTGCGAGGTCGTGCTGGACCGCACCTGTTTCTACCCGGGAGGCGGCGGGCAGCCCTGTGACCTGGGCACCCTTGATGGCGCGCGCGTGCTCGAAGTGCGCGAGCAGGAGGAAGAGATCGTGCACGTCGTCTCAGCCGCGCCCGGAGGGGAAACGGTCAGAGGAAGCGTGGATGCGGAGCGCCGCCGCGACTTCATGGTGCAGCACACCGGCCAGCATATTTTCTCCCAGGCCCTCGCGCGAGCCGGAAACCTGGGGACGGTCTCGGTGCATTTCGGCGACGATGAGACGACCATCGAGATCAAGGCGGACTCCGTCGATGACGGCCTGCTGCGCGAAGCGGAGCAGATCGCCAACGGGGTCATCCGTGAAAACCGCCGGGTGATCCTCCACGAGATCGATCGCGCGGAAGTCTCGCGCTTCCCCCTGCGCCGCACCCCGCCGGACGAAGGCCGTCTTCGAATCGTCGAGGTCGATTCGTACGACTGGGCCGCGTGCAGCGGTGTGCACGTCGCCTCCGCGGGAGAAGTGTTCCTCGTGAAGGCGGTGTCCCAGGAGCGCATACGGGGCCGCGTACGCCTCCACGTCATGATCGGCGGCCGAGCCTTCGACGACTACGGCCGGAAGGCCGCCCTCTCCCAGGGGTTGAGCCGCGCCCTGACCTGCGGGGAGGATTCCATCCTCGGACGCGTGCAGGACATGATCGCCGCGGAAAAGGAAGCTGCCCGTGAGCTGCGAAGGGTCCGAACCGCCCAGGCTTCGGCGGAGGCTGACGCGTCGGTGCCGGGAGCCCGGAGCATCGGGGGAGCCCTGATCGTGCGACGCGTGTTCGACGACCGCGGACCCGAGCATCTGAAGGCATTCGTGGAGCGGTGCGTCGCATCGCCGGGAAGGATTGTCCTCGCGGCGGATCGCGGCAAGGGCGCGTTCCCGTGGCTCTTCGCCCACTCCCTCGGTGATCGGTTGGAGCTGTCGGCTGTCGCGGCGAAGCATTTCGGTCTCGCCGATGCGAAAGGCGGGGGCCGGGGAGCGCGCATGCAGGGAGTCGGGGCCCGGCCCGAGGCCCTGGAGGTGTTCTTCGACGCAATCGAGGGAGAGCTCATGCGGGCACTCGGGAAGGAACCGGCATGAAGCTTCGGATCAAATACAATTCCCCGGTCGTCCTCACCTTTTCGCTGCTGTGCGCCATAGTGCTCCTCATCGACCAGGTGAGCGGCGGCTCATTCATCCGCTCCTACTTCCTCCTGCAGCCGGATTTCAACGCCGGTTCATTCCTCTCGTGGTTTCGACTCGTCTCATACGTCATTGGCCACCAGAGCTGGACCCACCTCGTCGGCAATTTCTCCTTCATCCTCCTGATCGGCCCGGTACTGGAAGAGAAGTACGGCTCCCTCCCGCTCCTCGGCATGATGATCGTCACCGCCCTGGCCACGGCCGTGCTGAACCTCCTCGTGGTGCGCACGGGGCTGTACGGGGCAAGCGGGATAGTGTTCATGCTGATCCTGCTCAGCTCGTTCACGAACATCCGCCAGGGAGAGGTCCCGATCACCTTCATCTTCATCGTTGCCCTGTACATGGTGAGAGAATTCGTGAATGCTCTGCACCCCGACACCGTTTCCGAGCTCGCCCATATCTTCGGAGGCGTGATCGGAGGCGCATTCGGATTCCTCTTCTCCAAGCCGGCCTCGGCGCCCGTCGCGGCGGGGGCTCCTGCCGCGACAGAGGCGGCGGCCCCGCCGGAAAAAAAGGAGTAGCTCATGCGGTACATTGCGAGCTTCATCGTGATTTTCGCCCTTCTCGCCCCCCTGGCGGCCTCCGCCCAATCGGAGGAGAGCGACGTCAGCGTGCCGATCTCCACCCTTGTCCTGTTCACCAGCGGCGTCGGCTACTTCCAGCACGACGGGACGGTGGACGGCAACGCAAAGATGGAGCTCACTTTCTCCACCGGCCAGATCAACGACCTGCTGAAAAGCCTTGTACTGCGCGACCTGGACGGCGGCACGATCTCCAGCGTCACGTATTCCTCGCGGGACCCGATCACCCGGACGCTGAAGAGCTTTTCCATCGACCTCACCTCCAACCCGACTCTCTCGAACCTCCTCATCCAGACCCGGGGGGAAGCGATCGCGGTCACGCTGGCCAGCGGGAACTCACTCACCGGCACGATCATCAGCGTGGAGACGCGCCAGGCCTCCATGGGCGCCAAGGGTGATATCGCGGGTGAGTTCCTCACGATGAACACCGCCGCCGGGGTGACGAGCATCGCGCTCATCGACATCCAGGGAATCAGATTCATGAGAAAGGAAGTGCAGGACGACCTGGCACAGGCCCTGCAGGTGCTCTCCTCCTCCCATGGCATCGAGAAAAAGAAAGTCGTGCTGCACTTCGCGGGCATGGGCAAGCGCCGCGTGCGCATCGGCTACATCCTCGAGTCGCCGGTCTGGAAGACCAGCTATCGACTGGTGCTCGGTGACGCCGCCTTGCACCTCCTCCAGGGCTGGGCCCTTGTGGAGAACACGTCGGACACCGACTGGAGAGGCGTGGCTCTCACCCTGGTCTCAGGACGGCCGATCACATTCACCATGGACCTCTACCAGCCCCTGTACATCCAGCGGCCGGAGGTGCAGATGGAGCTCTACCAGTCCCTCCTGCCGAAGACGAACCAGATGGCCATGGAAGACCAGGCCGCCTCGGACGAGGCGCTCGCCGAAGAATCCGCCCCCGCGCCGGCACCATCGCCCGCCGCGGCGAAAGCGGCCCCCCGGGGGGTGCTGCACGCCGGCCCGGCTGCGGGAGCCGGTGCCGCCCCCCAGGCCGATGTCTCGGTGTCCCAGGGAGTCACCGCCGCCGCCCGCGGCGGGCAGGTCGGGGAGCTGTTCCAATACTCGATCGATAAGGCGGTGAACCTGCCCCGCCAGCAGTCGGCCATGCTCCCTATCCTCAACCAGCAGGTCAGCGGAGATCGCTACTCACTGTTCAATGAAAGGACCGACCCGAAACACCCGCTGAACGCGGTGAAGCTGAAGAACTCCAGCGCCCTGCACCTCATGCAGGGGCCCATCACGGTCTTCGACGCCGGGACCTACGCGGGAGACGCGCAGATCACCGACCTCGCGCCAGGTGCGGAGCAGCTCGTGACTTACGCGATGGACCTGGACACCGAGATCCAGGCGGTACCCGGAAGCTCTCCTGTGTCCCTGGTATCCGTGCGCATCAGCAAAGGCATCTTCCTGTACACGAGCAAGGCCCAGCAGGAGAGGGTCTACACGATCAGAAACAATGGCACGAAGAACCGCACCGTGCTCGTCGAGCATCCCTACCAGCCTGAATGGACCCTTGCCGCTCCAAAGGAAGCGCTGGAACGCACCCGGGACGCCTATCGTTTCGCCGTGCCCGTGTCCGCGGGAAAAAATGCCACACTGTCCGTGGTGGAGACCCGCACGATCGAGCAGAGCATCGCCCTTTCGAGCTTCGGAAGCGACCAGGTGGCGCTCTACCTTCGAAACCCCGTCGTCGGCCCGGCGGTGAAAGCCGCCCTGCAGATGCTGGCCTCCCTCCAGCAGAAGGCCGCGGACTCCGCGTCGCAGCGCGCGGTGAAGGAACAGCGCGTGTCGGACATCGGCGGCGACCAGTCGCGCATCCGGGCGAACATGGACCGTCTCTCGCAGGGGTCCGACCTGTACAAGAGGTACGTGAAGACGCTCTCCGATGAGGAGGACGAGCTTGCAAAGCTGCGCGATGACATCGCGAAGCTCCGCGACCTGGAATCGGCGCAGCGAAAGGACGTTTCGGACTACATCCAGACCCTCGAGGTCAGTTGAGGGTTGCCCCCGGCATTGGTTGTGAGTAGATTTGGCGTCGGCAAGCGTGGCACGTCCCGGCGCAGGCCGGAAACGGACTATTGCGGCGAACGCGAGTAGACATTCCCGTCGAGCCCCAGCGTCCATCCGCCATTTTCCTCTTTGGGCTGCTGGGTTATTTTCATTGTCTTCTTGATGGGGCCGATGCCGATGGTGAGCACATCACCGGCAATCGTCGCCGTCCCACCCTGAACGCTGGTATTGGACATGTTCAGATCGCCGCTTCCATCAAGATAGAGGACAACGAAGGTGCCGTCGGCCGCAACCCATTTCCCGGCAAACACTTTCTGATCGCCCGCAAGCGGAACTTTCTTGCCACAGGAAACAGTTGCCATCACAAGCACTGCCAGAGCACAGAATATGAAGAAACTTTTCCAAAATCGCATCACAACCCCCTCTGTCATCATTCGAATAGATGCATGAACGCACCGCACCATCCGGCTTCTAAAAGTAGACACAAAAACAGATGCAGGCAAATCGGTACTCGGCTCATCGGACGTCTTCGGCTGGGCGGTCCTGCTGTTCTGGTGCGTCATCTTCCTGCCCATCCCGATCATTCATGCTCGGCTTTTTCGAGGGACATTGACGTGGGCCCATCAAGGGAAAGCTCCTCCCATTGTCCGCCTCCCCTGGCAGAACTATATTGAAGCCTGCTTGCAGGAGGCTTTCGGATGAAACGGGCACTCCTCTTTGTCACACTGGTCCTCGGCTGCCTTTCCGGGTATTCCCAGGACGAAATCACCAACAGCTACGCGTCCCGCGCCGTGGCGGATTCCGGGGGCGTGCGCGTCTCCTTTCTCGAGCCGTCAGCACCGCTGGGGGACGGAGACAGGGGCTTCCAGCGAGTCCGCCTGCTCATGATTCAATGGGGTGGAATGACCTACCTGGAAAAGCTTCCCCACGGATTGGTCCGCGACATTGGGGCCCAGGTGGTGGACTTGGGGAAGAGTCCCGCGGTGGTGCTGAACGTTTTCCTGCAAACCACCGACCAGTCAGGCTATGAATACCTCAAGCTCTTTCGGCTTGCGGATTCGATTGCCGGGTTCAGCGACAGCCCCGCTCCCCCCTCCGGTGGTTTCACCCTCGTCGTCGGCGACGCAGACGGCACGGGATGGAAAACGCTGAAAGTGGACGTCGGGAAAGCCGGCGCACCTGCAGAGTTCGGTGAAGGCGACCGGGTCCTCTACATGAGGTACGACGCGGCCTCGGGCAGGTACGCGACCGAGGACTACACGGCCGGCTTCGCGAGAAAGGTCATCGAGCAGGAGTACCAGCCCGATCGGATCCTCTACCTGCTGAACGACGACAAGGTCAACCTCAGGAAATCGCCCGGCACTGATGCCGCAATCATCACCACCCTCCGGAAGGACACCCTCTTCGACATCGTGGATCGGACGGAAAACCAGCAAACCATCGGGGGTAAGACGGCGCGCTGGTACAGGATCCTGCTCGATGACGGGAAGAGCGGCGGCTGGATCTTCGGCGCGTTCATCAAGGGGAAGCCGTAGCCGCCCGGGGCCCCGCTGCCGGTTCGGCGTCAGTCCCGGATCCGGTTGAACGCGAGGGCACGCAGCAGCCATCGCGAAAGCGGTTTTGAAGCCGGCCTCCGGCGGAGATCGATCTTCAATCCCAGCTTTTTCACGAGCGGAAGCTGGTACGTTTCGACAAACTCGATGAGCGTCCCGTCCGGATCCTCCACGTATGCAAAACGTCCGGAAGCCTCACCCATCAAAAAGGCTTCCCCGCTGTCGATCCGAAAAGGGAATCCACAACTCCCGCAGTGCCTCTTCAGGGCGTCCATTCCCCGAACATCGAAGCACACGTGAATGTAGCCAAGATCGCCCCAGAACCTGTTCGAGAAAATCCGCCGCGGCGCGTGATTCACAGCCTGCACCAGCTCGATCCTGCTCGTCCCCAGCAACGGGCCGAAAGCCCCGCTCGACGGCGCGCGACGACCCAGCAGGACCCGGCGGAGCCGCCGTGGTGCGTCGAATGATTCCTCGAGATCGCTGCTGCTGCCTTCGACATCGTAGATGATCGTGTCATATCCCAGGACCTTCCGGTAGAATTCGATGGACTCGTCCATGCGCGAAACGCCAATCATGCATCCACTCACTCCTCCCGTCAGTGAGCTTCCACTCGTGAACCACTCCTGGCCCTCGACGATCTGGTGCATGAATCCCATCGGGTCGCGGAGGATGAACGAAGGACTTCCCGAGGGGTCGATCCGCAGCTCACCGAGTCCCTCTATCCCCGCGCCAACCATGCGCGCGTGTGAATCGGCTGGATTCCGCGCCTTGATGCGGGTGCGGCATATTCCGAGATCGCCCGGTCGTACCTCGAATTCCGCGGACCGGGGCGCCCTCGACTTGTACTGCCAGATTTCCAACCCGGCCCCTCCCTGCAGATTGACCGCGAGCTGGGCCTTGCGGTGCTGCGGGACCCCTCCCGTGTAGGTTCCCATGAGCGAGGCCACGCCGTCATCCTCGAAAATGCGGATGTCAGTTCCGAAGACTCGGCGGTACCAGCGCGCCGCATCCTCTAGGTTGGGCACGCCGACGCCGACCTGCTGCATGCCACAGATCAGGAACTCGTCCATGGGGAGACGGTAGCGTTTTGCTGAAATTGCCGTCAACAGCCCTCAGGGCATCGAGATCAGGGCCTTTGATCCTCCGACGACGTTCAGGAAATCTGGATCGTCGGCATATTCCTCGAACCCAATGTCGTTCCTCAGGCCCCAGTAAATGATTGCGCCTTCCCCCCTCAGTTTCTTCAGCCAGAAAAGGAGCCCGTCCTTGTCATGAAGGGCGGCGCACGTCAGGGACCTTGCGTAGGCGATTTGCCGGTACCCTGGATAATCGCGCTGGACCCTGTCAACTTCCACAGCCGCCCGGGAGCCTTCGCCGCACAGGGCGAGCAGAAGAGCGAACCAGGACCGCAGTGTGACACTCTCCGGGAATTCTCCCAGGGCCTTCTCCAGGGACGCGCGCGCCTGGAGGAACGATTCTCGAGCTCCCTCCAGATCACCCTGCGAGCGTCGAATTGCGCCCTTGTAGTAGAATGCGAGAGACCAGGTGTCGAGGCCGGCCACGTACCGGGTGCCCGAGCCATTCAGGGTATTCTCGATGAGGGCCGACGCCTCATCGAGCTTTCGCATGCTGACGAATGTCGGGATGCCCCAAGCCGGCACGATCGGCGCATCGCCAGCCCGCTCCAGGAGGAGGCGCATATCCCGATATGCCTCCTCGTACCGTCCGTTGTACATGTGGAACAGGCTGAGCGCTCCATAGAAATGGTCGTGCCCGGGATCGGCCTTGATCGCCGCCTCCATGAAGAACTGGGCGCCGGCGGCGTCCCCTCTCTGGTACGCCGACTGCGCCTGGAGGAACAGGACACCGTGGTAGCCCGGAGCAAGCGAAGTGCAGCGCGCGATCATCGGATCGAGGTCGCGTACGTTGCCGTTGGCCAGGATGTCCTCGCACAGGTTCAGCGTATGAATGAAATCCTTTGGATCGAGCTCCATCGCGCGGGTATGATGCTGAAACGCACCGTCGAAGTACCCGACTTCTCTGAGCGCATTTCCAAGATACGCGTGCCCCTGCGCGTGGGAGGGATACCGCTCGACGAGCTCCTGGAGAGTCCGGATGCCCTCCTGCGTCCTGCCCTCCTCGCGGAGGACGAGCCCCTTCATGAGAAGGGCATCCGGGAGCTGCGGATCGAGGACGATCGCTCGCTCCGCGTGCATCCTCGCCCCCTCCATGACGCGCGGTTCGCGGCGCAAGCCCAGCGCGTACTGGAAGCGAAACGTCCAGGCCAGGGTCGAGTGAGCCTGGGCGAACCCGGGATCGAGGTTGAGCGCGGCCTGGAGATGCTCGACTGCCTGGTCGAGGTCCGCCTTGGTCCTCTTCCTGCTGTAATACAGGCCCTTGAGGTACTCGTCATACGCGGGGAGAATTGGCAAAGGGGAGAACCGCGATTGACGCCGGGGGCGCGGTTTTCTCTTCTGCGCCGGACGCGCGTGCCGGCACCGGAGAGCTGATCGGATGGGGAACGAGCAGCGTCAGCACCTGGTACACATCCACGGGCTCGGTCACGCCCTTCAGCGCATGGGCGCCGATTGAAACGCACTCGGCATCCATCTTCGACTTCACGTGCGTGTAGACTTCACGTGAGATGCAAATACCTCCGGGCGGGGTGATGGACTGCAATCGGGAGGCGACATTGACGCCATCGCCGAAGACATCCGAGCCTTGGACGACCACGTCGCCGAGATGGATGCTGATACGGACA
>JBEKTX010000154.1:0-9622 GCA_049515615.1 Spirochaetia bacterium | reverse complement strand
CGGCGGTGACACGGACCACGGCGCCCGGCTGGTACCTGTTCGTCTCATCGGACCTTCCACGCGCGTCCGCGGCACGAATCATCGTCCTGGCGGGCATCACCGCGGCCGCCCTTGCCCTTCTGGTCGCCGCCCTGCTCCTCCTCGGGATCGCACGAGCGCGAGGGATTGACAGGCTCGTGCGGGGGCTGGAGCACGAGCGGGACGCCGCCGCGGCCATCGTGCGGGACGTCGGCGCGGCTGCGCTGCGGCTGCGCTCTGCGGCCGGGACCCTCCGCGAGCGCGCCGCCCTCCTCGCCGCCGAGGCAGCTGACGGAAAAGCGGCGGGGGCTGAAGCGGCGAGCCTGTTGAGCAAGGGCGAGGAACGTTCCGCCGAGCTGCGCTCGGGCATCGCGGCCCGCATGTCGCTCCTTGATGATCTTGGATTGAGTGCGAAAGAGGCCGCCGGGAAATCGCGTGAGGCGCGCTCAGCCGCCGAAACAGCGGGCCTCAGCGCGGCCGATGCGCAAGAGGAGCTCAACCGGGTCATCACGATGGGCAGCGCGGTGTCCCTCTCGGTGGAGAATGCCGTGAAGGGGGTCGACGCCGTCGTGGAGGCGGCGGAGCGGATCAGGCTCCTGGCCCTGAACGCGGCGCTCGATGCTTCGCGGTCCGGCGGCCAGGGCGCACGGGTCGCCGAGGACATGTGGAAGCTGGCGGAGGAACAGGCAGGTCATGCTCTGGCGCTGGCCGCCGCGCTTGCAGAGGCGCGGAGCAGCATGCGCATCGTGGGCCGTGCGTCACAGGAGGCGGGGAAAGCCGTCCACCAGGCGACTGAACAGTCGGCGGCATTCGCGCACGGGCTCGATCAGGCGTGGCGGGGAGTCGATGCCATGCTGTCCCGGCTGGAAGCGGCCAACTCCAGTGCCGCCGGGCTGCGTGAAGAGATGGGAATTTCTGACCGCAGCCGTTCAGCGGTCGACGGGGTGGCCAGGATCATGGCTCGGATCGAGTCATTATGCGCCGAGATTGCCTCCCTCGCGTCTGCCGTAGCTGCGGAATCGACTCAAGCGGCACAGAAAACTTCTCTTTCTTGACGGCTTCCCGGACAGGTGGTAGAGTTCCCCCCATGGGGAGCATCCTCATTCGGCGGGTTCCGGACCTTGTTCACAAGGATTTCAAGTCACTCTGTCAGGCAAAGAACACAAGCATGGAGAAAGAAATGATCCGGCTCATCTCCCGGGAGGTGAAAGCTGCGGTACGACGGAAAGAGAAAGCCCCGCGCGCTGCGTCCACCCCAAATCCGGCTTCGGCGTCCCTTACGTAGCAGGAACGAGCGCGTCCACTTCCTTCTGCATTTTGCCGTGCGCAATAGATGCTTTGCACGTCTTGCACACCTTGATCGTCTTGTCCTTGACTTGCGCCTCGAAAACGACCTTCACGCCAGTCCTCTTGCACACGGGACACTCCCCGCGTCCCTGGCGTACCTGGTCCTTCAGTCCCTTCCCTCGATGGGTTTTTCCCATTGCTCCTCCAGTGAAAATGTAGGCGGATAGTAGCGGGGGCGCGGGCAGAGAGTCAAGCTCTGTGGTATCGGTCACCTTGGTTGAGATCCCCGCCTGGCGCTCATTGCCGCTGCCCCTCTCACGTGATAGTATGCCGCGTTTATCAAGGAAAGGATCATTCGGTGTCAACTCTGAAACATCCACTGCTCGGAGCTCTCTGCGGCCTGTTCTTCCTTCTCATCCCATCTTTCCCGGGATTCGGCGCGGAACAGCTCAAGTCCGAGATCAGGTACGACCATGATTCCCGGTACTATCGGATCATCGTGACGGACTATCCCACCCTGGACCGCAGGATCCTCTATTTCTCGAAGACCAGGGGCGCCCAGAGCAGCATGATCATTTCCCAGCCCAATGCGCTCGGGCTTTCCTACCTGCGCACCGCCATCTCGGCCATCCCGCTGGCCAGGGCGCCGAAGAGGGTCCTCGTCGTCGGGCTGGGTGGAGCGGCCATCCCGAAATTCTTTGCGCGTCAGTTTCCCGAAATCAGCCTGGACATCATCGAAATCGATCCCGACGTCATCAAAGTCGCGCAGGACTATTTCAGCTTCACTCCGACGGAAAAGATGAGGCTCGTTGCCATGGACGGCCGGCTCTTCCTGAAGCAGAACACGGAGAAGTACGACGTCATCATTCTGGATGCCTACGCGTCGGACCGCATCCCCTTCCACCTCACGACAACCGAATTCTTCTCCCTTGTGAAGCAGAATCTCGTTCCCGATGGGGTCATGGCGATGAATCTCTGGGAGCAGCTCGTGAACCGCTACTTCGTGGCGGAGCTGAAAACCGTGCAGTCCGCGTTCCCCCAAGCCTACCTGTTCACGACGCCGGATCCGGCGAGCAAGGTGATTTTCGCCACCATGGGGACGGAAAGGGTGACAAAGGAAGCATGGTCTGCCGCCGCCGCGCGGCTGGCCAACGCGGCCTCCTTTGGCTACAACCTGTCCGACCTCATCAGGCGCGAATATGAGTGCATCACGGACAAGGTCTATAATGAGAAACCGCTCACCGATGACATGGCTCCGGTGGATCAGCTTCGCACCATAGAGGAGAAGAAGTGAGCGCACAGGAGACCGCGGCCCGCGGCGGCGGCATATTGAAGGGGTACCTGTTCGTGACGGTCTTCCTGTCCGGCGCGTCGCTCATGAGCCTGGAGATGGCGTCGTTCCGGCTGGTTCAGCCCGAGTTCGGGAGCGACATCATCGTGTGGGGCAGCCTCATCAGCGTCTTCCTGGGAGGAATGGCCCTCGGAGCGTTCTTTGGCGGGAAGCTCGCGGACCGCGCGCCGCGGGCCTGGATCCTGGGAATCGTGCTCATTCTGTCGGGACTGAGCGTGGCATTCCTGCAGTTCTATTCGGATTCCGTATTCTCGCTTTTCTCCTCCGGCAATCAGATCAACCTGAGGTCCCTGGGAATAGAAAGCCCGGATGCCACACAGCCCGCGCAGGCCGCGGTTCAGGCGCCGCCGGACATGCGGTTCGTGACGCTCGGCGCGGCGGCAATCATGTTCCTCGTACCGACGCTTCTCATCGGCATGGTCTCACCTTTTTCGGCCCGGCTCCTCATCCGCAACCTGCCGAAACTCGGCAGCGGGATCGGCATGATCTCCGCCGTGTCCACCTTTGGCTCCATCATCGGGACCCTGGGGTCCACCTTCTACCTCATCCAGTTCCTGGGCACGCGCATGCTCATGTCGGCGAACGGCATCCTTCTCTCCGTGCTGGGACTCGCCGCATTGGCCGTCACACAAGGAATGCGGAAGGCGGCACAAGCCGCATGAGCGGACCCGGGCGGACAGGCGCTGCCGCGACCCGCGTCGTCCCGCGCCCCGCCCCCATCCCGTGCCTTGTGACGTGCCTTGCCGTCTCTCTTCTTTCGAGCTGCGGAACGGTGCGAAATCCCGCCCCATTCGGTTTCCAGGACCTGGAGGGGAAGCAGGCAAAAGTGTTCTCCGACAAGCCCGTCCCTTCCACCGGCGGCATCTCATTGGAAGGCCAGGGCGGACTGTATCAGACTCCATTCTTCAGCCTCGAGAGATCCACGCGCATCACAGAGGGGGGCAAAGCGTTCGCGCTGGAGTATGAAACCCAGGGCCCGGGAGAAGGGCTTCAAATTGTCCTCTCGTCAGGAACTGACAAGACGCTGAAGACTTCTCCCCTTCCGTCCGGGGGAGGGCTTCATACGCGGTATGAGATCGCGTTGCCCGCTGAATCAGAGCTTGCCGGCTTCCGGATCCAGGCGAAATCTCCGCGCACCATCCGGATTCTGGCCGCCGCTCTGTCCGACCAGAAGGACCGCATCGAATACGACGGCGTCACGCTTGTGCAGACCGAAGGGCTGCAGGTCACCTCCCGGTTGACGGAGAAGACCGGCGCCGTTTCATTTCAACTGGACAGGGCACTCCAGGGCAGGGCGTCGGGTTTCAGCCTGCGTTTGAAGACGACCGGAGACAGCGCTCTGATCCGATTGACGGGTCCGGAAGAAGCCGAAACGGGCGCGCGCGAGCTGGTGCTCGCGCCTGCGGCACAGGACTTCACCTTCACGGCTGGCTCAGTGGGTTTCTATCCGCAGAGCGCTCGCCTGCGGATCTCCGGTGGAGAAATTTCCACGCTTTCCGTGCGCACCGTCCCCGATCCGTCGACCGTGGACCCGGCCGTTCCCATTCCATCGGATCCCGGCAGCATCCTCGAATACGACAGGGCGGCCTGGCGCTCGTCACGGTACGAGCTTTTCTCCTGGGGCGCATTCCCGAACGTCCTCATTTTTGATTTTGCGGACTATGCCACGCAGGCGCTCTACTTCGGAAGGTTGGGCTTCTTTGTCGCCGTCAGAGGAGAGGCGGGCAGGATAGAGCCGCAAGAGCACTACAGCGGCCGGCATGTCTACAACGCGCACGACTATCGCCCGGAAGCCCTCTCGCAATTCTTCGAGCTTGCGCGAACGAGCGGCGCCGCCCTCAATGCACAGGAGCGGTCCCTGAAGGATATCTGCGTCAGGAACGGCCTCCTGGTGGAGAAACAGGACGGGTCCGTATCTCCCGGCAGCGGCGCGATCGCCTCCGTTTCCCGGGAGACCACGCCATTCTGGGTGAGGAAAGTGCTTCTGACGCACGAGCTTTCCCACGGGTTGTTCTACGTCGTGCCCGGCTACCGGGAGAAGTGCATGGCGCTCTGGCAGGAGCTCCCCGAATCACAGCGGAGCTTCATCACCCTGTTCCTCGGCAACAAGGGGTCGCTGGATGGCAGGGCGGGATACGAAGGGTACGACACGACGAACACCTACCTCATGGTGAATGAGATGCAGGCGCACGTGATGCAGCAGGATCGTTCCGAGGTGGATGGATATATCCGCAGATACGACGACCGCATGCGCTCGCTGCTTCCCCAGGAACGGGCTTTGATCGACGCGATAGCCTCGGATTCAACCGCGTTCAGCCGGATCTGGTCCCGGCTGGCGGAGGCGCAGAGCGAGACGGCGGGGATAGCGAACGGCGACTATTTCACGGTGAAAAAGACAGGCCTGTAGGGTCCTCAACGGCACCCCTCGAACTGCACGACGATGGTTGACACGGAGTGGGGCTCCATCTCGATGCGAACCGTGTCTCCACTCAGCGTGAGCGCGCCCTGCTCGTCCCGCTGGTTTTCATTCAGATCCGCCAGCCAGGCCCGGGAAGGGGCGCAGAAAAAGCGCAGCACGGTCGGGCCCTTTTTTCCTTCCGTCTCGTACAGCCGCACGAGGAGCCGGCCCGCCGACTGATCTTCCGGCATCTTCAAGGTGGAGAATGATCCCGGGCCTTCAATGGAAAGGAATCCCTGGGTCAGCGGAAGGGATCCCGCGTGGGCGGTGCCCGACACGACGACGAGGGGGTGTGCGCGCTCGCGGGCAGCCGAGACGAGGCCTGCCGTTGCCGTGCAATCGGCAAGCAAAACGGAGAAGCCGAACCGATGCACGCCGAGCTCGGGATGGGGATCGGGGTCGATCGAGCTGCGAAGCAGGGAAAGGGACACCGCATTGTCGGTGCACCTGAAGCCGTGGGACTGGTCGGCGATCAGCATGAGCGCCTTTCGGCCGGCCTTTCGCGGGACGCCCAATGCCCAGCTGTTCGCGGGCTGGTCGATCTCCCCGGGATGGCGGTCGATCGTGCCGAAGGGCACGTCAAAGCGGTACGCCTTCAGCTCTCTAGCGGCCGGGAGAAAGAAGTTGAGCTGCGGGACCCCCTGCGCTTTGCGGCCTACCTCGAGCCACTCGCACTCGACGGCCCAGGAAAGGCCCGCGGCGTCCCGATCCAGGGAAACGGTGGCTTTCAAGCGCGAGGCGCCGAAGGGGATTTCATAGCTCAGCCACTGCCGCAGCCCGTTTTTTCCGCTGACAGGCGAGAGCCGTACGTCATCGAGGAGGCAGCGGGAGGACATCCAGGGTCCCACCATCCATGCGGTCATTCCCCTGCTCTCGTCTTCCTGCACGAGGCGGAAAACGCCGGCCGGCCGGGAGAGATCCAGCATTTCCTCTCCGGATTCCTTGTCGATGAACGAACGAAGAGCAGCGGTGTGGGGATCGAACACGGCGCGCACGCGCTCGTTCTCTAATAGATGTTCCTCGGGATGCTGCACGCGCAGCTCGCTCGCCGTGTGCGCGGGCAGGTCACGCGGGAGCTCTTCGCTCACGGAGCACGTGGTGTACCCGCAGCCGGGCGCGGAGACGGCAACCAGCACGCGCAGGTATTGATGGCCCCACCACGACGCGCCGAAGAAGGGATGCATCTCGTTCGGAATGATCTGGTGGGGGAGCGCATTGCCGGCCGCGTCCTTCACCAACAGGCGCGCGGGATCCCCGGGCCAGTCCCAGATCACAGCTTCCGCCACTTCCGTGCGCGGCCACGGGAGAGGATTGAACACGTGGAAGATCCGGGTTCTGCCCCTCCCGCGCTCGACGTGAGACGGCTTGAAGTCCGAAACGCCCCAGCCCGCCCCTCCGCCTTCGGAGAGGTTGGCCCGGGCATCCTCCCGCGGATCGCCCAGGGAGGAGGTATCCGCATTTGCGACGATCCTTCGCAGGGCGAGGGACTCCTCCGCTCCCGCGGAGGCCAGTGCGCGCTGGACCTGTCCGAGAGCGTATTCACGAGTGTCCACCGTTCCTGATCCGGTCACGATATCGTGGAAGTGATTGAACATCACCGGTTCCCATGCACGCGAAAACTGGGCTGTCCGACTGGAGGAAGAGGTGACCAGGGAGGCAATGCTGGAGAATGTCTCGGCCCCGACGAGCCGCCGTTCCGCGGCCCGCTCGGCCGCCTTGATCCGGGACTGCGATGTGTAGCAGCCGTCGAAGACGGGGTTCAGCTCCCGTCTCACGACGGGAAGTCCTTCCGCCGCCTTTTCCGCGGTTTCGAAGAACTCGCGGTAAGTCCCGAAGCGGACACGGGGAAAGATCGGCCACGCGTCCATGTCGATGATCCGTTCGATGTCACGCCGCGTCGGACCGCCACCGTGATTCCCCACACCGTAGACCCTCAGCATCAGGTCGATGCCGTGCTTCTTGCAGTACAGGGGCGCCTCGGCCGCCATCGCGGGGCTCACTTCGGCGCTGTACCAGAAGGGATCCCGGTAGCAGAGCACGGATGCTCCCGATGGGGCCTGCCAGCGGTAGAGGGTATGATCGTCTGCGCCGCGGCAGTGATAGTACCATTTCACGCCCGCCTGGCGGAGTATTTCGGGCACGTTGCGGCTGTGTCCGAAAGTATCCGGCTCGAAGTCCAGCAGAAGAGTATCGGGGGATATTTCCAGCAGCGCCGAAAGGTAGCGCTTCGTATACAGTGCGTGGCGGGCAAGGCTCTCTCCGCTGGGGAGGTTCTTGTCCGCTTCCACCCACGTGCAGGCCGTCACTTCCCACCGCCCCTCCTTCACGCGCTTCCTGATCTCCTTGAGCATCTCGGGATCATGCTCTTCGACCATGCGATACGCGGAGGCCTGTGATTGCGAGAAGGTGAAGGCGGGGTATTCCGTCATCAGGGTGAGGACGGTGCGGAATGTGTCCAGCGTGACCGCCACGGTTTCGTCGAAGCGCCAGAGCCAGTTCATGTCGATGTGCGCATGCGCCGGGCAGAGGAGCGTGATCGATTTCGCCTGCTCGGCCAGCGGCTGGAGGCGGGCCTCGGTCTCTTCCACCGTGTCGCGGGTGAAGGCTCCGGCCGCGGCATGTTCGGAGGCGATGCTTTCAATCGTGGTGCGAAGGAGGGCGTCGTGAGCGCGTGCGGAGGCCCGGGACATCGCGACCGCGTATTCCAGCTCGGAGAGAATCCGCTCCGCCCAGTACCCTTTCGTTTCGTTTCTCAGGGCGAGCAGGTGCGAAATCATGTCATTCATCCAGAGCGAGCTCCTTGCCGGCCGGGCCGCGACCGGCCTGAGTGTGCGTCCAACATTTTGAGCTGGTCAAGTACGCCCCGGGCTCATGCGGTGGAGAGGCCCGCGCGCGCCCGCAGGAACGCATCCCGCGTGACAATGCCCACGATGCGGCCCTCTTCCACGATGGGAAGATCGTAGATCGTGTGGTTGAAAAAGAGGCTCTCTATTTCCCGCAGCGACATCGAGGGGGAACCGGCCACCACGCGCCTGACCATATGCGAGCTCACCGGCGCCGCCATTTGACCGCCCCGCCTCGCTTTCATGACATCTCGCAGGCTCAGGTAGCCGCAGAGTTTCCCCGCGGAGTCGGTGACGGGCATCCCGCTGCGGTCGGAGTCCTCCAGGAATCGGGAGGCGTCCACGAGAGACCAGTTCTGCCGGATGGCCTCCACTCGCGTCTCCATCAGGGCGGTGGCGCTTACCGCGTCCGCGAGCATCGTCTGCAGACACGCCTGCAGGGCATGAAATGTCTTTCTCCCTGGCTCGCCTTTCAGAAGCGCCGAGGATGCCTGCGCGTGTCCCCTGCCGCCGAACGTGCGGAGAAGACGGGAGACGTCCACGCCGGGCGCCTGGCTGCGGGCGATGATGAGCGTCTCCTCGTCTCTCGTGAAGGCAAAGACGGCGAACAGTGCGTCCGGGCCCTCCACCTCGAAAACCTTCTCCACCACCGCGGCCAGACCGCCGACCTGCCGGTCCATTTCCCGGTACACGGTGAGCACGAGATGGCCGTGCACCGTCTGATAGGAGAGGCTGTTGAGAAGCTCGTGGAAGAGGGTGACCTGGGATTCCTCCTTCAGCGTGCGGAGAAAGGACTTCACCAGGGGGAGGGACGCTCCCTGAGCAGTGAGCCATGCCGCCGCTTCGAAATCGGCGCTCCTCACATTCTCGTGTGTAAAGCTGCCCGTGTCCGCGTGGATGCCGGTGAGGGCGATGGTCGCGTCCTCGGGGCGGAGCACGCAGCCGCGGCGCATGGCCTCCACGGCGAGGAGGGTCGTGTTGGCTCCCACGTCGGCCTCCCGTACAACGGCGCCTTCGATGTCGGACGAGTCTTCGGGGTGATGGTCCCAGACTTCCACCGTCGGCATCGGCTGTTCTGGGCGAAGGTACTCCTTGATGCGGGCGCGGGACCGGGTATCAACGACCACCATACTTTCCACGGCCGCTCCCGAGAGATCCTCCACGGACGCCAGGTCCAGGTAGTCCGCATAGAGGTTGTAGAGTGCGCGCGCCACGGGATGGATCAGGCGGCTGCGGACGGCACGGTATCCAGGATACAGCACCCGGGCCAGCGCGAGCGAGCCGAGGCAGTCGAGATCCATGTTCGTGTGGCCGACGATGACCTTCATGCAGTGAGTGTATTCCCTCAGGGACCCGTGCGCCACTGCGCGAGCTTTGAAAGAACGAGGGCCGCGGCCGTGAGCAACACAACTCCCGCGGCGAGAAGCAGCAGGACAGCGGACCGCCCGGCGCCGGGCGGACGCATGTCCTCCGGCAGAGCCTGTGCGAACCGTGCTGCGATGAAAGCGGCGGCGGCGGGAAAGAACAACCAGCATGCTGCCGCGAGGAACGAATCCATGCCGGTGACCAATCGCGCCCCTTCCAGCAGAGCGGCGGTTGCGGCGCATCCGAGCGCCCACCCGTGAGCCCAAAGCGGGATGCGGGGGACAAGCGCATTCAGCACCG
>JBEKTX010000153.1:0-11488 GCA_049515615.1 Spirochaetia bacterium | reverse complement strand
ATGGATGCCCCGCTTGTCGTGGATGGAAACCTGGCAAGCTCACGAACACCGGCCGACCTGCCTTGCTCAGAAAAAACGCCCCTTACCGGGGTGTTTGTCGGGCAGGATCCGCTACTTCGAAAGTGCGAGACTGAGGGCGCCGCGGAACATGTGCCGGGGAATAAACGACTTCTCCGTTCCTTCCGCGTAGATGATCTGCAGGTCGGACTGTCCCGCCTTGATGTAGGCAGCGGGCCTCAAGGCGATCTCCAGGGTGGTCTTGCCGCCGGATGTCTTCATTGCGTAGGAGATGATGGTGCCGGAAACGTCGCTGCCGGCGTCCTTATGGGAGTGGCCCGAGCCTACCTGCGGCTTGAACTGCACCTTGCCGTCCGAGCCTACGAACCCCATGAAAATCGTGGCGCCCTCCATCTTCAGGGAGCCGAGGCCAACGGAAACCCAGCCTGTCGTGTTGCCCACCGCGCCGATGGACAGCGCATCCGCCGTGCGGTTCACGTACAGAGAGAGCTCGCCGAAGTCCTGAGAGAAGCTGTATTCGCCAGGATTCACCACGCCGTCGACGACGGTCTTGTTCGTGGTGATGGCAAGGCTCTTTGCCTGCCCGAACACGGCCGTGCCGAGGGCGATGAAAAGGAAAAGGGCGAAAAAAGGAATCGAGAATCGTTTCACGTTATCACACCTCCGCCAGTAAGATACTTGCGCCGCGTGAGCAGGGCAAACGCGGTGCCGCCGGCGGGCACTCTATTCCTGCGAGGAAAAAGTGAGGACCTTGCCCGGCTGCAGCCGGTCCGGGTCCCCGAGGCTGTTCAGCGATTGTGTCTTCGAAAGGAAATCCATCCACCCATTGCGGTCTCCGCTCTGAGCGCGCATTGAGGTGAATATCTTCCAGAGGCTGTCGCCCGGCCGCACCACGTATGTCGTTGTTGCCGGCACGGAGGGCGGCGTCTGCGGCTGTGCCGAAGCGACTGCGGCAGATGCGGCGGCGGGAGCAGCGGCACGTGTTCCCGTGCCGACGGAAGACATTCGGAAGCCGGCTGGCACGGACACAAGGCTCACCGCCATTACCACGGCGGCGATTACCGTTGGCACTATTCGAAGGAGACGCCATGAGGCTCCGCGCACCACGCCGCGGTAGACGCGGGGGAAGGTCCCGGCCGCCCGAATGCCGCCTCCGCCACGGGATACCGTGGCTGCAGCGGCCGCCCGAATGCCGCCTCCGCCACGGGATACCGTGGCTGCAGCGGCCGCCCGAATGCCGCCTCCGCCACGGGATACCGTGGCTGCGGCGGCCGCGGGAGCTGAACCGCGTTCCCTACCGAACGTGTGTGCAGGTGCGGTGTTGGCGGTCTCCTTCGATCTGGGACGCCGCCTGCGGTACTCGGGGGCAGGCTGACGGACGACCAGCCCGGCACCCGCTGCTGCCAATCCGTCCTGCGCAATTCCAGCGGGACCGCGACCTTTCTTTTGCGCGGCAGTTTCCGCGCGAGAGGTGGGCGCGAGGGTCGAGGTCTCTTCCCCGTCTCCCGCTCGTGCCGTCCCCGGGCGCGCAGAAGAGCCTCGGAGCGGGACGTGCCGGGAAGGGGGGGGCGGCGCCGAAGAACGCATCTGGCTGAGTGCTTCGTCGGAGAAATACTTGTCGAGGAAGAATGACGCGGAATCCCGGTCGAAGGCCCGCGTGCCCCGTTTTTCGGCCCCCGATCCCAGGCTGATCTCGAGATCGAGGGATCTCTTTTCCGCGTTCTTCCACGCACGCGCGATCTCGCCGTACTCCTCCAGCGAAGCCCCGCCAAGGTACAGGTAGAGGAGAATCGCCGGGCTCAGAGAGCCCTTCAATATGCCGGAAATCTCGATGCTCTTCCGGACGAGCAGGCGCTTCTCCAGGTACGTGTACTGGGTAAGGTCGTAGAGCAGCGGCGCGGGTATGGGCGGCTCTTCGAGGAATATCGCGCTGACGGCGAGATCGAAAAGGGAGAGGCGGATCCCCCCGGGCAGATACAATGAGAGGAAGTGCAGGATGCGATGAGCGGGAAATCCCGTCAGGTGCAGCACGCAGGCCACGAGGACCGCCGACTCCGCGCTGATCTCACCTCGCTGCCTCAGGGTTTTCCTGATTTTCGTCTGCGCCTGCGCATGCTGGTCGCGGCGCAGCTGCGCGGCGATTTCCCAATACAGCGAAAAAGGATCCGGCGGCACATCAAAAACTGCTTCGAGAAGTGTATCGAGGCGGTTGGAAATTCTTTCCGCGCGCGGCATTCCCTGAATCTTTGACCTGACCCTACCGTTTTGCCGCTGGATTGTCAAGGAATCGCTCACCGCAGGTCATGTTTTGACCATGCGGAACCGAAAATCATGGCAAAGGGCCCGGCGTGCTGACAAAAATCACGAAATACAGGACCGAGGGCAGGAAGCGCGCGACCGCCCACACCTATCGGAGGAAGATCCGAAGCGCCCTGCTGTCGCTCGCCCGCAATGTTCTCCTCTGCAATACTCCCGAGCACGTGGACGCCGCTGCCGGCCTCGCCCAGGCGATCAGCGGCGAGGGAATGAACAACAGGAATTACCTTCTCTTCCTCACGCTCCTGGAGACCAACAATCCGTACGTCATCGACATCCTGGTCGGCCCGAGAAATCCGTTCCTCCTGTTCTCTCCGATCAAGCCCAACTGGTTCCTCGTCAAGGAAACCTTCCGTATCCTTGCAAAGTTCAAGGGAAATGAACTAGCGGTGAAGGCCCTCCTCGCGCTCCTCGGCGTCATCCAGAACGCGTACAAGACGTCCAAGGACGGGAACAAGATCTACCCGCTGCGCATGTCGGACGTGTACAACATCGGCAAGCACCTGGCCAAGGACCGGGACCAGCTCGATCCGCGGAACCGGCTCCTGCTGGAGATACTTTTTGACATCTATTTCGTGGGAATCGACAGCGACAACCGCGGGACGAAACAGATCGGAATCAAGGCGAACGACATCCGCATGGCATTCTTCGACAACACGAAACGATTGCTCGATGCGATCCCCGATGTCCTCCTGGTCAAGGACGTCGTGCGCACGCCCATGGGGCCGATGTACTACCAGTGGCACGCGCCCGAGACAAGCGCGCCGGCCCTGGAAGCGCGAGAGGAGCCCGAGGTGAAGGTGAGCCTGCAGAAGCGCCGCGCCGCAGCTCCGCGGGCTCCTGCGAGAAAGCCGGCGACCGCCAGGACCGGACGAGCCGCCGCGAAAAAAATGCGGCGCACTCCCAAAAAGGCTTCGGTGAAACGCACTGCGCCCGGGCGCAAGGGAAACCGTTAATCGTTTGACAACCGGGACCAAGTTGCATAGAATGACCGGTGCGGCTGGCCAAGTCTCGCAATGCCGGCGAATCGGAGACACGAATGCTTCATTTTCCGATGCTGAAATTCTGGAAAGAAGAAGAGCTGTACAAGCTGCAGATCCTGGCTGTGTCGCGGTTCATGAAAGTAGACACGCCGCAGGCCGTCGAAGCATGCGTGGAGTTCGCAAAGGTCCTCAACTTCAAGGGACTTGACGGGGACAACTACCCGCTGTACCTGGAGCTGCTGAAGGACGAGAACCATTACGTGATCGAGGCGCTGATCGGCAGGGAGAAGGCGTTCGACCTGTTCACGCGGGTGCAGCCCAACCCGTACATAGTCGAGTTCTGCTTCCGGACGCTGCGCGCCTACGCGCCGGGGGGCGTGCACGATCTGACGCTTGAACTGATCTTCGGGATTCTCTACCGCAGCTACCACAGCGCGAAGGAAGGTCACGCCCTGCACGCGCTGTCGATCGAAGACGTGAACGCGGTCGGGAAGTTCCTGGACAAGACCCGTGACCAGAATGACCCGATCAACCGCTTCATCCTCGACATCCTGGCGGACATCGCGGAGTACCAGTCCATCAACAATGAGGACCCGGTCGTTGACAAGAACTCCTCGCACGCTACGGCGATCCGCAACGCGTTCTTCGACAAGCGGCGCGCCATGAACAGCGTGATGCCGCCGGAAATTCTCGTGCGCAGGAAATATGAAGAAACGCTCGTGAAGCCGCGAAGCACGCGGAAATTCACTGAATCCACGAAGAAGGGGAAATAGGAGGCGAAACCATGGCGCAGTTGGACGAGTTCAACAAGGAGGTGTGGTCAGACCAGTCCATCTTTAGGGTGGAAAACCACATCATCAACAACATTTTTGCGTGCCGCACGACGGACGCGGTGGAGGCGGCAATCACCTACTCGGCGTTCCTGCGCAAGAGCGGGCTGACGAACGAGAATTACCCGCTTTTCCTCAAGCTTCTGGAGATGGACAACCATTTCGTGATCGACTCCCTCCTGGGGACCACGGATCCGTTCCTTTTCCTCACGCCCATCCAGCCGACCAAGCACCTGGTATCCACCTGCTTCCGGCTGCTCACCAACTGGCACCCCGGTGGGATCTATCCGAAGACCCTTGCGATCGTGCTGGGAGCGCAGCAGTCCGCGTACAGCTACGCCAAGGACGGCTACAAGATCCACAAAGTGGCAATCAACGACGTGAACAACCTCGGCAAGCACCTGAACAAAGAGAAGGGCCAGGACGAATCGGTGAACAGGGCAATCCTGGACATCCTCGACAGGCTCGCCTCACTCGAGGGGCAGGGGGATGATGAGATGGAGCTGATCGCGCGGCAGTGCAACGTAATCCGCGGGAACTACTTCGACAAGCGAAGGAAGATGGAGGATGCCATCCCGCAGGTCCTCCTGGTGAAGTCGGACTACCTCGTGAAAGAGGTGCTGCCGGCGAGCGTGTTCGAAGATTGAAGCGAGCGGAGAAGAGGGAGGACATATGGTTATCCTTGACAGGACGAAGACATACACCGCGACTGACATCGCGGCGATCGAGAACAAGATGCTGAGCGGGATCCTGGCCTGCCGGACCCCTGAGGCGGTGGAGTCCGCGATCACGTACGCCCATTTCCTGAACAAAACGGGGCTCACGGGCGAGAACTACCCGCTGTTCATCAAGGTGCTGGAGATCGGGAATCACTGGGTCATCGACGCCCTCATTGGCGCGCGCGACCCCTTCCTCTTCTTCAGCTCCATCCAGCCCAACTACCAGCTTCTCACGGCGTCGTTCAATCTGCTGGCGGAGAGGCACCCGGGCGGGCTGTATGCGAAGTCCCTCTCCGTGGTGCTGGGCATTCTCCAGGCCGCGTACAACGTGCCGGTGGACGGGTACAAGATCTACTCCGTCACCGTCTCGGACCTCAACGCGCTGGGCAAGCACCTGGACGAGGAGGCCGGGCAGGAAGATTCCCTGAACCGCTGCATCCTCGACATCCTGGAAAAGGTGGCTCAGCTTGAAGGCCTGGATGAGACGAACCGGGAGATGGAAGAGGTGGCCATCCACGCCAACGAGATACGCAACTTTTTCTTCGACACCACGAAGCACCTGAACGAGGTCATCCCGCCGGTGCTGCTGGCGCGGATGAGCTACAAGGATTTCGAGGTAGCGCCCCGCAAGGTGGTGGAGTTTACCAAGTCCAAGCTCGCCAAGGAGGACACGGTGGCCAAGGAGCAGATCAACATCCGCGTCTCCTCCCGCGGCCAGGCGGCAGCCAAGGAGCCGGCCGCCCCCGCGCCGGCGGCGCCGAAGAAGGCGGGAAACGGCGGTTCGGCGACCCGCAAGAAATCAACGTGACACGGAAATACGGGGATCGGGCGGACGGGGCGCATCGCCCCGTCCACTCCCCTTGCGGACGCACCACGGGGTAGGCGAATGGATTTTCAGAAGCTGAAGGATGAGGCGCGGGTCGGACACATCTCCGAGGGCTACGTTGACTTCCTGAAGCACCGGACGATCAC
This sequence comes from Spirochaetia bacterium, assembly GCA_049515615.1. Taxonomy (GTDB): domain Bacteria; phylum Spirochaetota; class Spirochaetia; order SZUA-6; family Fen-1364; genus Fen-1364. Next base: position 5,650 of record JBEKTX010000153.1, on the reverse strand, counting down.
CGAGATACTGGAGTCCACGACGCCGCGGGGCGCGAACGCGCTCTGCGCGTATGCGACCTTCCTGAACAAGCTCGGGATCTCCCCGGACAACTACCCTCTGTACATCAACATGCTGGCGAGCAACAACCGCTTTGCGATCGACGCGCTGCTGGCAGGGCACGAGCCGGCACGCTACCTCGACTGCGTCGCGCCCAACCCTTTCATCGTCAAGTCGACCTTCGAGACGTTCGCGGAGCTGAAGAGCAACGAAATCTACGAGAAATCCCTCCGCGTGTTCCTCGGCTTCCTCTACAAGGTGTATGCCTCGGCAGCGGAAGGGTACCAGCTTTACCCGGTGTCCATCGCCGAGGTGAACAGCCTCGGGAAGTTCCTCGACGAATCACAGGACCAGGACTGGCCTCTCAACCGGGGGATCCTGGACGTCCTGGGGGCAATCTCAGACCTCGACATGCCACACGAAACGGACATCGAAAAGCGCAACGTGGCAGCGCAGGCGGGCCGGATCCGCTCGGACTATTTCGACCACAAGCGCACCCTGAAGCAGTCAATCACGGAAGTGATACTGGAGAAGTCCAGGGACCCGAAGTTCGGCACGCCTCCTGAATACATCTACGGCTGAATCTCAGTATATTCTCCGCATGAAATGGATCCTCATCATCGTCGGCATCCTCCTGATCCTGCTCGGCGGGGTCTGGGTGCTCCAGGGAACGCATGTCCTGACCCAGGGTGTCATGGCGGGAGACATGAAGTGGACGTACATCGGCGGCATTCTCGCCGCGGTGGGCATAGTTCTGCTGGTGATTGGTGCCTCCAGGAGAAGGTCGAAAAACTCGGCATAGAGTCTTTTTCTATGATATAATCATTCCCTCCATTATGCCCAGAGGGAATGATATGGAAAAAGACATTTCCTATTCTCTTGAATTGAGCACGAAGACTCGGAACCTCGGGCTGGTGATGAGCCTGATCCTCGTGCCAACCGTGCTCGTCTTCAGCTACATAGACCACGTGTCACCTCCCCTGGGTGGAATCTTCGGCTGGCGAATCGGGGCACTCGTTCCGGCCTTTTTCTTCCTCTCTTATGCCCTTTTCGTGTTCCCGAAGCATCGACGTCTCGTGGTCCCCCTGCACATTGCGCAGCTCACCGGACTGATCGTGATGATGTGCGGGATCACCGCCGATCTGGCCACCCGGGCAGAGTTCCCGCAGTTCGGAAGGACCGCGCTCATCTCCTCCCTCATAATCTGCATCTTTGTCGATTTCGTATTCGCGGGAGGGGCGCGCAGGTACCTCTTTGCGATCCTTGTGCCGCCTCTGGCGGCAATGGGGGTATTCGTCACGGCCGCAGGGGCGTTCCTGACGCAGACGGAGCAGGTGTGGCTCATCAGCAATCCTGCTGCCATGGCGATCATACTCTCGGTTCTGGCCCTGTTCCAGGACAGGTCCCGTGCGAAGGAGTTCCATGCCCGCAGAGAGCTGAAGAACGCCGAGGATGCGCTGCGGGAAAGCGAAACGAAATACCACGATCTTTTCGAAAACGCGGAAGTGGGAATGTTCCGGACACGGATCGACGGGTCTGAAGTCCTCGACGTCAACCGGCGATTGCTGGAGTTCAGCGGGCGCACGCGGGAGGAGATGATCGGCAGCTCCCCCGCGAGCCTCTGGGCGGATCCACGGGAGCGGGAGGAGATGCGGGCGCTGCTGACCCGCGACGGCCGGGTCACGAACTTCGAGTGCCGATTGCTGGACGCGCGGGGGGAGGTGCGGACGTGCCTGCTGTCGTCGAAAGCGTCAGCCGAGCGGGAGGTTCTCGAGGGATCCATCGTTGACATCACCGAGCACAAGCGCGCCGGCCAGTGGATGGAAGTCCTGCGACATTCGATCGACGCGGCGGCCGATGGGGCGTACTGGATGCGTGAGGACGGCGGATTCTTCTACGCGAATGACTCCGGGTGCCGGGCGCTGGCCTACACGCGTGAAGAGCTGATGCTCCTGAACATCACGGATGTGAATCCGCATTCGACCCGGGAAAGCTGGGCCGCGGTCTGGAGATCGCTGCGGGAGAAAGGGAGCTTCACCGCCGAGACCTTTCACCGCCGCAAGGACGGCTCCCAGTTCCCGGTGGAGCTCACAACCAGCTTCGTGCGGTTCGGCGACCAGGAGTTCTCCGTCGGCTTCGCCCACGACATCACGGAGAGAAAACGCCTGGAAGCGGAGCGCGAGTCTGTCTGGCAGCGGCTGGAGTTCATCATCGCCACGACGCAGACGGGACTGGACATCATCGACGAGAACTTCATCGTGCGGTACGTGGACCCCGCACGGCGGAAGCTGATGGGCGACCCGAGTGGCCGGCCTTGCTACGAGTACTTCCGCGGCCTCTCGAGCCCGTGCGAGGACTGCGCGATGCAAAGGGCATTTCAGACTCGGAAGGTGCAGGTCAATGAGCAGTCCCTTCCCAACGACGATCATCGCACAACCCAGGTCACGGCCCTCCCCTATCAGGACGAATCCGGGGCCTGGATGGTCGCCGAGGTGATCGTCGACATCACGGAGCGCACGCAGGCCGAGGCGGAGAGGCTGGAACTGGAGCGGCGGGTTGCCTCCTCACAGAGGCTGGAAGGATTGGGAATCCTCGCCGGAGGCGTGGCGCATAACTTCAACAACCTGCTCACCGTCATCCTCGGTCACGCGGAGCTTCTGAGGGAGAGATTGCCCAGGGAGCTGGACCCCGCCTCGTCGGTGCAGGAGATCATCAAGGCCGGCTACCGCTCCCGTGATCTCATCAGCCAGCTGCTCACCCTGGGCAGGAAACAGGTGCTCGAGCTGAAGCCCCTGGACCTCAACGTAATCGTCAGGGGGTGCAGCGCGATGCTGCGCCAAGCGATCAGGGAGAACATCGAAATCGACTACCGCCTCTCGACCTCGCCATGCCCCGTTGCCGCAGATCCCGGGAGGATGGAGGAGATCCTCCTGAACCTTGCATTGAATGCGCAGGACGCGATCCCCCGGGAAGGGCGGATCTCCATTTCCACGTCAGAGGCAAGTCTTGAGGGAATGTTCGCGCGCCGCCATGACGATGTCCCCGCTGGACGCTGCGTCCTGCTCTCGATCGGCGACACGGGCGCCGGGATGAATGAAAAGACAATCGGGAGGATCTTCGAGCCCTTTTTCACCACCAAGGAACAGGGCAAGGGCACGGGGTTGGGGCTTTCTACGGTCTACGGAATCGTGAAGCAGCACCATGGAAGCATCAAGGTCGAGAGCACCCCCGGCGCGGGGTCCCGGTTCATGATTTACCTCCCCTGCAGCATGGCCTCTCAGGATGAAGACGATCCCGGTCACCGGGAACCGCCGGCACAGGGAAGTGAGACGATCCTGCTCGTGGAGGACGAGGCGCCGATCCGCACGCTGCTCTCCCACAACCTTCGAAGCCTGGGCTACGCGGTTGTGGAGGCTGTGGACGGCCTTTCCGCCTTGCAGGTGGCCGCCGAGCACGGAGGGCCCTTCCACATCCTCGTGACTGACGTCGTCATGCCGCGGATGAATGGCACGGAGCTGCACGACCGGCTGCGGGAAAGGATGCCGCGCCTGAAGGTGCTCTTCATGTCCGGATACCAGAGGGACGTGATCAGCAGCCACGTCGTGCAGGCCGGGGAGCTGGACCTGATCACGAAGCCGTTCACCGGCCCGGCGCTTGCGGCGCGCGTACGCGAGATACTCGATCGTTCTTAGGGCATGGCACCCCCGGATCGAAGCCGCGCGGCAAGCCGCTCCGCGCCCTCGCGAAAGGCCCCGGTCGGCGGAAGCAGGCTCAGGACGAGAAAGGATCCGGCGGGAAAATCGTAGAAGTACCCCGGATGGACGAGCACGCCGTCTTCTTGCAATAGGTGGACGGCGAAGTCTTCGTCTGACGTCTCCTCGGCGATCCTCACGACCGCGTACCACCCTCCCTCGCGCTGCAGGAGGCGGCAGCAGGCAAGCCCGGTCACGCATTCCTCCAGTGCCCGGCCGTTTTCCTCGAGGCGGCGGTTGATCTGGGCCTGCACCAGGACGCGCTGGCGGAAAATCGCGGGTGCCGCATGCTGGGCCACAGAGGAAACCGAGAGAAAGGCGTCCGTGACAAAAGCGAGGCGCTCGCACGCCTGTGCGGCGAGATGCGGGGGACCGCTGACGTGGATCCAGCCCAACTTCAACTGGGGAAGCCCGACCAGCTTGGAAAAGCCGTTCAGCGTGAAAGTGAGGGCACCCTGGTTGCCGGCCGCTGTTCTGACGCGCGCGGGATCCTGGCCCCGGCCATAGTCCGAAAACACCTCGTCCACGATGAGGGCAAGCCCGAAATCGCGGCAGAGCGAATTGCACTCCTCCCGCTCTCCGTGTTTCAGGTACGAGCCCGTGGGATTGTTCGGGCTCACGACGACGATCGCTCTCGTGCGGGTGCTGATGCTCGCCCGCAGCCGCTCGCGGTCGATCATCCAGCCGCCCGGTTCTCCATAGACCAGCGGGTAGTGAACGAGCCGGACGGCCTCGAGCCCGGTGAGCACGTCCAGGAGAGGATACCCCGGAGTCGGCGCGAGGATCTCGTCTCCCGGATCAGCGAGCAGCTTGAACACCTGCGTGTAGGCCTCGCTCGTTCCCGTGGTGAGGAAGAGTGATTCGGCATCGACCACGGAGCCGATTTCCGCATAATAGCCCCTGATGGCGGTCCGCGCCGCCGCGAGCCCCTGCGGATGCGGCTCGTAGAGCAGCGCGCCGGGACTCGCGAGGGCGCCCAGGAGGGCCCTGTCGTCGTGTTGAAACCCGCAGCGTGTCGGATTGGATTCCGTGAGGTCGAGAATGGGTGCGCCTCGTGCGCGCTGCTCCTCGATGGCCGCCGAGAGTCGATTCGTCGAATGATCTGCCGGCACCCTGTGCGAAAACATCGGGCTCTGCCTGCCGGGGAGTCAAGCATGGAAGGGGCGATGCGGGCAAGACGGGGGCGCACCGGGCGGCGCGGAGCGGAGCCGCGTCTGTTCCGGGAGCTGTTGATTCGCTACATTTGTGCGCGGGGGTGCAGCGAGGCGGACATGAAAGATTACTTCCAACTCATCAAGCCCCGGATCACTCTCCTCATCCTGATCGTTGCGATGGGCTCCTTCTACCTCGCGGACCGCGGTGGATCCCCGGACTGGAAAAGGTTCGCGATCATGTCCATCGCAACCGGCCTCCTTGCAAGCGGCATCTTTGCTCTCAATGCGTACCTTGAACGCGAAACGGACCTCCTGATGCGGCGCACGGCGTCCCGACCCCTCCCCGGCAAGCGGCTCCTGCCGCGGCAGGCGCTCGCTTTCGGCGTCATTGTCACCGCGTGTGGGCTTTTCCTCTTGTCCGCACGGCTTGGCTGGATCGCCGGGGTCGTTGGGCTTTTCACGTTCGTGAGCTATGTCCTCGTCTATACCCCCTTGAAGCGGCGCACGGCGCTGCACACTGCCGTCGGGGCGCTCTCAGGGGCGACCCCGCCTCTCATCGGATGGGCCGCGGCGCGGGGAAGCCTGGAGCCGGGCGCCTGGATACTCTCCGGTATCCTCTTTCTCTGGCAGTTTCCGCACTTCCTGGCGATCGAATCAATGTACCGGGATGACTACGAGAGGGCGGGCATCAGGGTCCTTCCGGTCTC
>JBEKTX010000152.1:0-9756 GCA_049515615.1 Spirochaetia bacterium | reverse complement strand
TCCGTCGGGCGTGCCGGGCAGGGCGGAGTTCGGGCGTGCGATGCTGCGAATGGGGCTCGGCGAGCGGTGTTGGACGGTGGGGGGTGCCCTGCGAATCGTCGCAGCCGGGAAGATCGGCCGCGGCCCGGGGCGATTCTGCTCTGCGATGCCCCGCTGCTGGTATTCTCGCCTGGGTCAAGGACAAGGATCTGCCTTGAGAACCGCATAAGGGGAGAGGCTGGTCAATTCGGCAAGGAGGCCTCCACGCCCGGAGGGGCAACGCCGGTCTTGATGAGGTGCAGAAGGATCCTTCTGACCTCGGGGGGATCGGTGATGCCCGAGCGGTACAGGACGCTGGCCTCGTGCTCTTCCACCAGCATCTTGCTGAGGGAGACCGGTGGGCGGGCGATGTAGTGAGCAAGAGCCTCACGGGTGCGCGAGCAGCCGGCAGGGATCTTCACCGACATGTCCAGGCTGAAGCCGCTGTGGGTCCAGCCCAGCATGCTCTTTGCCAGGGGCTCGCACGAAGTCTCCCGCAGAGGCGTAGGCGATCACGGCAGCGCCCTGGATCCTCCTGCCCGCGGCCGCGCTGTAGACGCCCTGCATCATGCGGTAGACGAGCCGAACGCTCAGAGCAGCCTGAACTCCTCCTCGGTGAGGCCTGCCTGCTTCAGCCTCGGAAGATGATGGTCTTCAGCTGCGCTCAAACGGTCTTGGGAACCGTAGAAGCTGTCGCCCCACTGCACCAGTTTCTGACATTATGTATCTGACTGAAGAGGACTGGTGCCCCGCTGGGCATATGGTTTCTTCTCACAAGGCAGAATGGTCGCTTGAGATGCTTCCTGCATGCATGAGAGTACCTGTGGACATTGGCGAATACTTGGCTACGTGCCGGATCAGAACCCACCCGCATCAATTGCGGGACTGAAGCCGGGCGACGTCATAACCGCCGTCAGTGGCGGCCATGGTGAAAGACGGAGGCTTCACGAGCGCGCGAAGCACCTGGCCGGGCGTCGTGCATTCACGGGAGGGCCTCTTCAGCCTCAGCGGACTTCTTCGAACCGAAACCGAATCGTCCCTTGTCGTTTCGATGCAGGGATACCTCGCCGCCGCTATTTCGTGGGCAGCGGCGGGTACTCCACCTGCGGATCGTAGTCACCCTCGCGCGTTTCGCTGCCGAGGCTGGGAATGGTGAACCTCATCCCCGGCTCGATCAGATTGGGGTTTTTCGGGTCTTCCAGGAGATCCTTGTTCGCGTCATAGAGCAGGCGCCACTTCCAGGGATTGTTGTAGACAAAGGGATATCCCGCGATCCTCCAGAAACAGTCCCTGAGCTGCAGCAACCGGACCGTGTAGTACTGCGGCAGCGCCGGTGGGGCCGCCGGCTGGGCAGCCGGTTCCTGGGGAGGCGTTTTTGCGACAGGCGCGACAGGCGCGACAGGCGCGACAGCCGCGACAGGCGCGACATTCGCGAGGGCCGCAATGGCTGCCTGGGAAAGATCGATGCTCTTCGGGTAATCCTTCCCGTCAAGAGCGGTCTTCGCGTCCGCCACATCCGAGACCGCCGTATCATACGCTGTTTTGTAGTTCATGTCGGCGTCGATGGACTTCGCATAGGAGACGCGGTCCCTTGCGATCGAGAGATACCCATTGGCCCGGTAAAACAGGATCATCGTCGCCACGTAGTCGTCCGACTTCGCGAGCATGTCGTGCGCTTGTGAGGCCAGGGCCGCAGAATTGTCGTAGTCCCCTGCGTCCAGCGCCTGCTGCGACTGACCGAGCAAATCCTGGGCCTTGTGGTAGTACTCGTTGTCCAGGAGAGACTGGGCGACAAGCGGCACGGCCGCGGATCCCAGGAGAAGGGCGATGCCGGCAAGTACCAGTATTCGTGTCTTCATATTCTTCTCTCCCTACTGCCCGCTGCCAGACGCGGGGAAGCCCTCTTCCGTCAGGGCCTTCTGAGCGTCCTGGGCTTTCTGCTCAGAAACGGTCTTGTCCTGCTGCGCGCTCTGGAGCGCCTGGACGGCGGCGTCCTTTTTCTGCTGGGCCACCTTTGCCACCGAATCAAAGTCATCCTTGGCTTGGGCGAAATCCTTGCTCGCGTTCTCGATGTCCCCAGCATCCTTTTCCTGGAGAGCTCTCGTGTAGATGTCATTCGCCGTTGTGTAGTCATCCTTGACGGCCACAGAAGCCTTGAGGTCATCGGCAGCCTTCTTCGACGCCTCGGTCTGCTTCTGCGCCTTGGCCAGGTACAACGGCCCGCCTTTTGAAATAACGGAGTTGTACTCCGCGATGGCCGCCTGGAGGGACTTTTTCGAGGCCGCGTTGTCCTTGCCGAAGGAATCCTGCCCTGCCTGGAGGTCCTTGTTCGCTGCTGCATAGTCGTCGGGGGCGTATGTCCCGAGCCCCAGGGCGTCGACCCTCTGTTGGAGACTCTTGGCCTGCGCGAGCTCAGCGTCGGGCGTTCCCGCGGCGGGCTGGACCGGCTGAACCGCCTGAGGCTGTGGCGCCTCCGGTGCCGGCTTCTGGGGCGGCGCGCTTGCGCATGAGATAACCAGGAACAACGCCCCTGCAGCAGCAGTAAGGTGGATGATCTTTCTCATCTTCTCACTCCTTTCACAATTTATGTCTCTCGCGCACGTCAGGGCTCATTTGCCCACCAGGGACACATACACCTGACTGCCCAGCTTACGGTAATGGATTCTGCCCTCGTGCGCGAGCCACCCAAGGGCCTGGTACCCGACCACACTCCGCTCCGACAGATTCTCGCAGAGATTCAGGATGTTGATTTCCCCGGACCGCTGGAGCAGCTCCACGATCTTCCGGGCGCACCCTGCGATCAATTCCTCCAAGCGCGTTCCTTTCCGATCGGCATGAAATACCACCACCTTTGATGCGCTAATAGTGGTGCCGGAATTGCGGGTAATCTGCCGAAAAACATCTGAAGCGCTTGTCGAATTTTTACTACACATGGAGAGTGTGGAAAGAAAGCCGGCTTTCCGCAAGGGCCCCATCGTCGCGATCGTTGCAGGCACTTTGTTTGTGGCATATGCTGGTCGAATGAAGGGAAGACGGTCCCGTTCTTTCTCTCTGACGGAGAGTTTGCCCGCACTCCCTACGGAGCACAATTCAGGCTCGCGGGAACCCGCTTCGCACTCAACCTCGTCCTCTGTCACATCGAAGCGAAAAAGGGCCTGAAGGCCAGGGCGGCGGAGATTGCCCATCTCGCGGCGGTGTATCGCTATTTCGAGAACATGACAGGGAACCGTGGGATCACGCTCCTTCTGGCCGGCGGCCTCAGCGATGAGCGCGACCTGGCATTTCGATCGCTCCTGGCCTGGGGAGACGTGATGGCACTGGACGCCAACCGCGCCGGGGCAGAAGGCCTCCACGGCGAAGGAGATCGAATGTTCGCCAGCGCGGCACTTCGTTCCCGGATCGCAGAAGCAGGTATCGGCACCTCGACGCCTCATACCGTTTACGTCATTCTGAAAACAGGGAAATAATCCCGTCCTTGCGCCTCTCCCACATGGACCCGCCGGGAGAGCTGGCCGGAAGCATCGCGAGAGAGTACGTTAGGTTCCGAGAGGGACCATATGCTGGAAAGGCTCAAAAGCGTCGTCAGACGACCACTTGCCCGTTATCTTGTCAGCCTCGTGGCTGTGGGACTGGCATTGCTGATCAGGGAAACAATGACTTCCACTCTCGGTCCCGATTTCCCCGAGTATCTGCTGTTCTACCCGACGGTGATGACCGTGGCGCTCCTGGCGGGCCTCTGGCCTGCCCTGATATCGATTGTCGCTGCCGCGATCATGATACTCGTTTTCTGGCTGATTCCCGGGCGCACGCCTCTCCTTCACATCGGCACGTCGAACTTCGTCGGGCTCGCCCTCTTCATGGTCGTGTGCGGGTTCCTGACCGCTGTGGCCGAATTGTACCGGCGCAGCAGGCAGAAGGCGGCCGCATATGACAAGGAGCAGGCGCAGAGACAAACACAGGAAGCACTCCGCCAGCAGGCCGAGCTCTTGAAGCTCTCATTCGACGCAATCATCGTCTGGAGGATCGGTGGCGGAATCGAGAGCTGGAACAGGGGCGCGGAGGAGCTGTACGGCTATTCTGAAGAGGAGGCACAAGGGGAAAACCTCGACGAGCTTCTGAAAGGCCCGCACCCCAACCGCTGGACGGAAGTGGAAGACTCGATTCTCGCGCGAGGCGAATGGTTTGGCGAGATTCACCATACCACGAAGGACGGCCGGGAAGTCATTGTCTCCTCCCGACAGCTGCTCGGCCGCGGGTTGGGGGGCAGCGAACGCGTGCTGGAGATTGACCGCGACATTACCGACCGCAAGCGGGTGGAGGAAGAGCTGCGCCGCGCGCACGATGAGCTGGAGGAGAAGGTTGAGCTCAGGACGGCCGACCTTCAAACGGCGAACCGGACCCTGCTCATGATCAGCGCCTGCGACCAGGCGCTCGTGCAGATCTCGGACGAGCGGGAGCTTACCGGGGTCATCTGCCAGATCATTCAGGACGAGGGGGGTTACCCCCTGGTCTGGGTGGGGCTCATCGAGGACCTCGAACGGGGTGTCATCCGGTGCGCCGCCTCCGCGGGAGACCGGGATGGGTACCTGGAAAGCCTGAAAGCTGCGGGAGGAGAGGCGGCGCTTTCAAGCGGCCCTTCCGGGCGCGCTATCCTTACGAAATCTCCCGTTGTGAGTCTCGACATTGCCGACGACGCCGGGAGTGCAGCGTGGCAGAAAGTCACCCTCTCCCGCGGATTCCGCGCCGTCGCGGCTTTCCCCCTCATCGATCTGCAGAAAAATGCCTTCGGCGTTCTTGTCATCCATTCAGACCGCGTCTCAGGCTTGGAGCAGAGACAGCTCTCCCTCCTGAAGGAGCTCGCCGACGACCTTGCTTTCGGGATCACGTCCCTGCGGGCGCGCGCTGAACGGGATGAGGCCCAGAAGGCGCTCGAGCTCAAGGCGACGCAATTGCAGGCCCTTGCGGGCGAGATTGTCCGTACAGAGCAGCGGGAAAGGCAGAGGATTGCCCAGCTCCTGCACGACCAGATACAGCAACTCCTCGTCGCCACCCTCTACGGCCTGGAAGGTCTGCACGAGGCGCGGCCGGCCTCCGAGCACCGTCAGAGCGCGGCGAAGCTCAGCGGACTGGTGCGGGAATGCATCGCCATGTCCCGCTCCCTCATGTCCGAGCTCAGTCACCCCTCCTACACCGAACCGGACCTTTGCACCGCGCTGGGGTGGCTCGGCGCGTGGGTCAAGGAGAAGCACGGTCTCGAGGTGAGAGTCCAATGCGCACAGACGATCACGGCCGCAATTGAGGAGACACGGGTCACGCTCCTGCAGTCAGTGAGGGAGCTCCTGTTCAACGTGGTGAAGCATGCGGGGGTCAAGGAGGCCTGCGTGGACCTTGCGCGGGGGCCTGACGGTTCCGTGCGCGTGACCGTGAGGGACGAGGGAGCCGGCTTCGACCCGGAGAGAGCGCGGGCGGTGGGAATTGCGTCGGGCGGCTTTGGTCTGTTCAGTGTGGGCGAGAGGCTTGACGTCATTGGGGGCGGGATGAAAATAGAAAGCGCCGCCGGCCGCGGGAGCCGGGTGACGGTGTGGGTGCCGGGAGACCCCGCGGAGAGCGCGGATTCTTCGCGGTCACAGCGAAGCACGACCGTCGCCGCGGCTTCCTCAGAGTCCGGCTCGGGAACGTCAGAAGGGAAAGACCCGCGTCCCGCAAACCGCACAAGCGGCACGGCGCGCGGCAAGATCCGAGTGCTCCTGGTCGACGACCACGCCGTCGTGCGGGACGGCATCGCGCTCCAGCTTCAGCAGCAGCCCGACATCGAGATCGTCGGAGAGGCAGCCGACGGCGAGGAGGCGCTGAACCTGGTGCGCACCCTCCGGCCCGACGTCGTGACGATGGACGTGAACATGCCCGGCATGAATGGGATCGATGCGGCGCGAGCCATCCACTCGGAGCATCCCCGCACCAGGATTATCGGCTTGTCGATGTCAGAGGATTCCGAGCAGGGCGCTGCAATGCGCAGCGCCGGAGCCGTGCACTACCTGTCCAAGAGCGCGTCGCTTGACAAACTGCTCGCCGCAATCCGCGATCCTTCGGACAGGGAATGATCCAGGAACCAAAGGTACAACCGCGAATCCCTGTAGGTCATGGTCCAGCAATCGTGCGCGAGATCGGGATACACGGTGAGCCGTGCGTCGGCGCCGGACTTCCTCAGGGTATCGATCATCTTCCGGGACTCGGAGACAGGCACATTGACGTCCTGAGCCCCGTGAAACGCCCAGATCGGGGTGCCCATGAGACGAGGCACGTCGGGAAGGTCGCTCATGCCGCAGATCGGTGCAATGGCGGCAAACGTGCCGGGAAACGCGGCGGCGGTCTGCCATGTTCCGAAGCCTCCCATGCTGAAGCCCGTGAGATAGACGCGGTCCCGGTCGATTCGAAGCATCGCCTCGACCGAATCAAGAACCTTTTTTGCAATCCTCGGGGGCCAATGCGTGTTCCGCGGGCATTGTGGGAAGACGGCGACGAACGGAAAATCCGCATCCTCCTTTGCGAAGGCGAGGAGGGCCAGATCATCCAGGAGCGCCGGATCGTCCCCCCTTTGTTCGCTGCCATGGAGAAAAAGGATGAGGGGCCAGTCAGAAGCGGGGCCCTGCGAATAGGCAGGGGGAACATAGAGGAGATAGTTCACGTGATCGGCGAGAGTGTCCTCCAGCGAAAGCCGGTGCAGTGAAGGACCCATGGGGAGCCCCCTATCCGCCGCTGATGCGGATGCCGCCGCAAGCGCAACAAGAATCATGCTTGACCATCGATGCCTCATATACTGAGGATACAGCCTGAAGCCCGCCGCGCCAGTCATTCATGTAATGACGGCGTGTCATAGATTTTCGACAAATGATTCCGCGATTCATTGATACCTCGCCTTTCTCCCAGTGATTATCCTCTTCAGCGAATATCAACACCGTGGGGACCCACGGTGAGGAGGGCAAAATGAAAGAATACATCCTGGGGGCATCCGGCCTGGCACTGCTTCTGCTCGTGGCGATGCTGGGATGCCAGACCGCGAAACCCGCGCTGGTCGCACCGGCGGAAAGCGCGATCCAGGTGGAGAAGTCAGGGTTCTCCCCCGCGGGGGCGGCCGGCCAGAACAGCATCGACATCTCGCTGCTCTATGGCAACGGGGATGCGATCAAGTCCTGGAAGGTCGAGCTCGCAAGTTCCGCCAAGGTGCAGAAGACCTGGACTGGTGACGCGAAGTACCTTCCCGCAAGCCTGAGCTGGGACGGGAAGAACGATGCAGGTGCAATGGCGCCCGAGGGCACCTACACGGCAAAGCTGTCAATCGACTACGCCTCGAAGTACCAGCCCGCGACGGAAGAAAGCAAGAGCTTCGTGCTGGATATCACCCCGCCCACGGGCACGATCGCCCTGGATCCGGCCCAATTCACTCCTTCCGAGAACGGAGTTCAGGGTCCCATGACCCTCACGATCAACGCGAGCTCGGCGCTCGCCCACATGGATTCCTGGTCCCTTGACGTGCTGGATCCAGCGGGCGGATTGGTGAAGAACTGGAGCGGACAGTGGCCCAACGCCGCCGCGAGCTGGGACGGCTCATCGATGAACGGCGGATTCGTGACTCCGGCAACCACCTACCAGGCCACCGCCACGGTGCGGGACGAGTACGGCAATTCTTCCCAGCTGAAGGCGGATATTCCCGTGGCTGCCCTTCCGCAGAAGGCGCCTGTGGTTGCCGCCCAGACGGCGCCCCCGCCGCCTCCGAAGCCGGGGCAGCTTGCCATCATCGCAAACAGCCTGGGGTTCTCGCCGAATGGGAACAAGGTTGCCGCCACGATCACCCTCCAGCTGGGATACGGCCAGCCCAAGGCGGTCGTGTCGTGGAACGTAGCGATATCCGCGTCGGCAGCGGGAACGCAGAAGACGTATTCGGGTGACGGCTCGAACCTGCCGGCGAGCATCACGTGGGACGGCAAGTCCGATACAGGCGCGATGTCACCCGAGGGCGTCTATACGGCGATACTGGCTGTGGATTACGGCACGGCTTTTTCACCCGGCACGGCAGCCAGCCAGTCCTTTGTGCTGGATCTCACCCCGCCGACGGGGATGATCTCGCTGTCCTCCGCGCTCTTTTCGCCCATCGAGTCTGCGAGCACCATCTCGTTGAAGCTCACGGCTGCCTCGAAGCTGGCGAAAATCGACAGCTGGACCATGGACATCTATGATCCGGGGGGAAATGTCTTCAGGAGCTTCACGGAAAAATGGCCGTCGAACACGGCGGTCTGGGACGGCAAGGGCACCAGCGGCGACATGGTCCAGTCCGCCGAGGATTACCCGGTGGTGGCGCAAATCAGGGACCAATTCGGCAATATCGGCACGGTCAAAGCGACGGTTCCCATCGATATCCTCGTGGAGAAGATCGCGACTGGCTACCGGATCCTCGCATCGAGGATCTTCTTCAAGGCGTTCACCGCGGACTACAAGGACGTTTCCCCTGAGCTTGCCCTGCAGAACATGGTACGCCTGGATGCGCTGGCCGCAAAGCTGAAGAAGTTCCCGGACTACAAGATCAGGATGGTCGGGCACGCGGTGATGATCAACTGGGACAAGCCCGAAGCCGGGCGAGAGGAGCAGCGGGCGATCCTGATCCCTCTCTCGAAGGCCCGTGCCGAGGCTGTGAAGGCGGCTCTGGTGGATCGTGGGCTTGACGCGGGGCGCTTCACGACGGAAGGGGTCGGAGCATCCGACCAGCTGGTCCCTGACAGCGACTACAAGGACCGATGGGAGAACAGGCGAGTCGCTTTGTTCCTGGATAGAGAGTAAGTGCTCATATACCTCCTTGCTCCTTGGCTGTCCTCGGCGGCGTTGCCGCCGGGGGCAGTCTTTTTGAGCCGCGATCGGGAGAAGGTGCGAGAGATGGACATGGTGAAGAGTGTAGAGGAATGCGCGGAGAGGGTTTTGAAAGAGGTCGCCCGATCGGACAGGGTGAATATCCTCAGTATCGCCGGGCATCTTGGAGAGCGCAGCCTGATCGTCTACCAGTCGATCGGCTGGCTCGCGCACGGGGGCAGAATCCGCTATCTGCAGGAGGGCAACCAGGTCTATGTCGCCCTCGTGGATGACGGGAAATGAACGGCGGCGTAGCACCGGGGGGACGGTGGAGGATCGCCCGCAACCTCTACGTTGCCCCGGCATTCCGGATCATCGGATCCCTGGGCATGAGCCTGTGAGCGACGCGACAACCGACAACGGGCGCCTGCCGGATCAGCGCCGTGTCCTGGCGAGCTTTGCAGCGGCCTTCGTTCTCCATGCCGCGTTGCTCGTCAGCCTCGCACTGGGGCTGGGAATGAGCGGCGGCGCGCCCGCGCTCCCGCCAGTAGCGATCGACCTTCAGGTTTCCTCCGAGCCCGGCATGGATGCCTTTGCCGGGTCCGCGGGCCCTCCGAGTGGCGGCCAAGGCTCGGATACCGGAGGATTCGTCATTCCCACGCCGCGTGCTCAGCCCCTGGAATCGGCGGCATCCGCCGCGGCCGGGCCCGCGTTCCGCGAAACCGGCGGGAGGACGGGGGTCGCGCAGGGGATCTCCACAGTTTCCAGCCCGGTACCGGCTCCCAGCGTCGCACCAGTGCAGCAGGGCAACGGCAGCGGAACCGCTTCTTTGTCTGGCCCAGGCGAAAGCTCCGTGCAGCGCAGCGGGACGGGCGTCCTGGTGACAGGCACTGCGGGTTC
>JBEKTX010000151.1:0-9759 GCA_049515615.1 Spirochaetia bacterium | reverse complement strand
CGCAGTCGGGGTGCTTCTTCTGAGGCAGCAGCCCTCCGCGGCGCCTCGCGCGGCGGTGAGCCCGATCAACGGCAGCGGCACCCAGGTCTACGAGTACCAGCGCGAAGCACCGCAGACACCTGCGGGCAGCGGGCCGCAGGCGGGGACTCCGCCGGCGGGCGACCAGCAGACCATGCACTTCTACATCGGCGAAGGAGGCGCACAGGCCTCGCAGACGCCCGGCACCGCAGCGCCCACCGGCGGAACGACACCTTCGAACGGCACGGCCCCCTCTGCCGGCACCCCCGCGGGCACCGCGACTCAGCCCTCGGCCGTGCCCGGGACACGTTTGCCGGCAGCGCCACGCGCAAAGCCGGGCTCGGCCAAACCGACGGTCCAGGCGCGGGCTCCGAGGAAGACGGCGGACTACTGGATCCAGACAGGCTCGTACAAGAGCCAGTCCAAGGCGGAAGATCTCAAGGCGCTCCTCGAGGGCAAGGGACTGGGCAGTCGTGTCTTTTCCTCCTCGTCGAACGGCGACACGTTCTACCGTGTGAGGGTCGGTCCCTATTCAAACAAGGCAGAGGCGGACAAGTTCCTTGCCCTTGTGAAGCAGGTGCAGGGCCTTGAATCGAGCTATATCTCCATGATCCCGGCAGGGAAAAGCTCCGTCAACTGAGAGCTCGGACCGGCGCCGGCGGCGTCCCCTTCAGGGCGGGGGACCCGGCGAGCAGGCGCTCGTAGATACTCTCATACAGCGGAATGATCATTTTGTAATCGAATCTCGCGGCGGCGCGTTTCCGCGCGTTCGCGCCGAACGCTGCAGCCCGGTCACAGTCCGAGAGGAGCTGCAGGCAGTACCCGGCCATCGCATCCACGTCACCCACCGGGGCGAGGAATCCCGTCACTCCGTGCTCCACGACCTCGGGGAGGCCTCCCACGTCGCTGGCCACCACGGGCACGCCGCTGGCCATTGCCTCCAGTGCCACCAGGCCGAAGCTCTCCGTCTCCGACGGAAGCAGCAGCACGTCGGCCGCCGAGAGGAGGGGCACCACGTCGTCCACGACGCCGACGTAGCGCACGAACCCGGCAAGCCCGAGCTTGTCCACGAGCTCCCGCGTGCGGCCGTACTCCGGGCCGTCGCCGACGAGAACGAGCCGCGCGTCGATGCTCTCCCTGACCCGGGCGAAGATCCTCACCACGTCGTCCGTTCGTTTCAGCGGCCGGAAGTTCGAGATGTGCATGAGCGTCACCTGCCGGTCCGAGGTTTTCTCCGGGATGCAGCTGGGCATGCGCATGTCGTGCCGGTCGGGATCGATGAAGTTGTGGACCACCTCGATCTCCTTGTTCACCGGGATCTGGCGGTAGGTCTCGTCGCGAAGGTAGCGGGAGACCGCGGTGACCGCGTCCGACTGCTCGATGGACCACTGGGTGACGGGCTTGAACGACGGGCTGGAGCCCACCAGGGTGATATCGGTCCCGTGGAGGGTGGTGACGACCTTCAGGCCCAGCTCGGGGGCGACCTGGCGGGCATTGATGGCCGCCGCGGCGAAAGGGATGGCATAGTGCACGTGCATGACCTGGAGCTTGTGGGTGCGCGCCACCTCCACCATCTTCGCCGTAAGGGTGAGGCTGTGGGGGAACTGCTTCAGCAGGGCATGGTTCTCCTGGTCCACCTCGTGGTAGCACACTCGCGGCGGCAGCTCGCCGAGCCTCAGGGGGTTGGCGTAGCTGATGAACGCGACGGAATGGCCGCGTTCGGCAAGGTGCTTGCCCAGCTCCGTGGCCACGACGCCGCTGCCGCCCGCCGTGGGGTAGCAGCAGATGCCGATCCGCATGTGCCTCTCCGAGGCAGGCGGGGCGTCGTGAGTGCCGGACACGCTTACAGTCCCCCATCCCAGGCGTCAGGATCGTCGGCCCGGGCCTGTCGTACCTGGGTAGGATAGTGGTAGATCCGGCTGTTCGGCGGCACGCTCTCGGTGAGCCAGACGTTTCCTCCGATGATGGACCCCCGGCCCACGACGGTCTTTCCCCCGAGGATGGTCGCTCCCGCGTAGATGGTCACCTCATCCTCTATCGTGGGGTGTCTCTTCTTGTTCGCAAGCTCCTTCTGGACGCTGAGCGCCCCGAGGGTGACGCCCTGGTAGAGCTTGACGTTATCGCCGATGACCGCCGTCTCTCCCACGACAACCCCCGTCCCGTGATCGATGAAGAAGGAATCGCCGATGACGGCCCCGGGGTGAATGTCGATGCCCGTCACGCCGTGGATGTATTCGCTCATCATCCGTGGGATCATCGCCACGTCCCGTATCCACAGCTCGTGGGCGATGCGGTGGATCAGGATTGCCTCCACCCCGGGGTAGGACAGGATGACCTCCTCCTGCGACCGGGCTGCCGGGTCTCCCCGAAACGCCGCGTGGACGTCCCGATTGACCTTGCGGCGGATCTCCGGGATGCCTTCCAGGAGGGACCGGACGATCTCCTCCGCTTCTCCACGGCAGTCCTCGTGCCGATGGCAATCTTTGCGCACGCGGCAGGCGTACTGGATGCTCTTTTCGACCTCCGGCACGAGCAGGCCTCTCACTCTCACGACCCTTTCGCCGATTGCATAGCGCATGCCGTCCAGGGAAAGGGCTTCCTCGGCCTCGAACCCGGGGAAGATGAGCGACCCCAACTCGGCGATGATCCGCTCCACGCTCTGGCGCGAAGGGAGGTTGGCGCCCTCGATATGATTGATCCCACCGAGCTCGCGGTATGAGCCCAGGATGCTCTCCACGATATCGTCCAGCGGGTTGTCGCGATTGTCGAATGCCGGCTGGCTCATCACTCTGAAAAGTGGTCCTGTCGCAAGCGTTTGTCAAGGCGGCCACAAGTGTCACGGAGTACCGTGACCGCGAATGTCACGGAGTACCGTGACCGCGAATGTCACGGAGTACCGTGACCGCGGTACCCCGTGGCATATGCGGCCACTGTCGCGTACTATGCGTTCATGGTGTCGAAGCTCCCGCTCGGCCTTCTGACTGCCGTCGCTGTCCAGGTGACCTGTCAAGCCTTCAAGGTCCTGCTCTACTCGCTCCGGGAGAGGAGGCTGGCCCTTTCGTGGTTCGTCTCAGCCGGGGGGATGCCCAGCGCCCACTCTGCCTTCGTCACAGCCCTTACCGTGTCAATCGGGCTCTGGGACGGATTCGGTTCCGGGGTTTTCGATGTGGCGTGCGTCTTTTCCGTGATCACCCTGTATGATGCGCTGAGGCTCCGCGGCGCGGTTGAGCACCATGCCCGATTACTCGCCAAGCTTGCTGAGATTCACCCCGACGTGCCTGCGGGCCCCATCAACATGAGGCTCGGCCACACGCTCCCCGAGATCGCGGCAGGGATCGTGACCGGTGGCGGACTTGCGGCCCTTGCCTGGTGGGCGCTCCGTCAGGCGTAGACCGAGTGGACGAGCTCCGCAAGGAAACGGTCGTCGACGTGAGGCGTCCTCTCCGCGTCCCGGCTGCCGTTGGATTCCTCGCACTGCTCACCGCCGGTCTGCCGGGGGTGGAAGCGCAGTCGGCCGCGCGAGCGCTCTCACAGGCGCCACGCGTGCTGCGCCTCGCTTTTGTCGGCGACATCATGGGCCACGATGTGAACTACGGCATGGAGGACTACCGCGACATCTATCGCGGCGTCCGGGACGTCTTCCTTTCCGAGGACCTGACATTCGCGAACCTGGAGTTTCCCCTCGATCCTTCACGTCCCCCCGCCGGGTATCCCACTTTCAATGGGACACCCGCCTACCTCGCGGCGGCCGTCGATTCCGGCATCGACCTTTTCTCCCTGGCGAACAACCATGCTTTCGATCGAGGAGAGGAGGGGATCTTCCAGACCATACGCGCCCTGGAGAACGCCCGTATGCGGAGCGCGCGGCCCTTCGCCTATTCGGGGACGCGGGGCAACCCGCATCGGCCTTTCCATGCGGAGACCCTGATCGTGAGAGGCGTCCGCGTTGGCTTCATTGCCGTTGCCCAGTTCCTCAACGAGCCTGACCAGGGACGTTACGTGAACGTCGTGGATTTTTCGAACGAGGCCCAGGTGGACGACTTTCTCACTTTCGTTCGCGGTGTCTCGCCGCTGTACGACCTTTTCATCGTCTCCTACCATGGTGACCACGAATACGCGCAGGAGCCATCCCCCCTGAAACGCGCCTTTTTCCGCCAGCTCCTCGAAGCGGGGGCCCAGATCGTCGTCGGTCATCATCCCCACGTCGTGCAGGGTTACGACCTGATGCAGGTGCGGGGCACCCAGCGGCTCGCAATGTACTCCATGGGGAACTTCATCTCGGGAATGACCTGGCGGCTGGACCCGGCCGAGATGCAGGGAATCATCGCGGCGACGGGAGAGTCGTACATCCTCGCCGTCGATGTGCGCTGCGATGCCGCGGGATGCTCGGTACTTCAGCCCGATCCGATTCCGATCGCGAACTACATGAACGACCGTTCGCAGATGGTGGCGGCGCGCATGAGCGATCTCGCCGATGGTTCGGTGAAGGTGTCACCCGCCTGGAGGGCGTATTACGCGCGGCGCCTCGGGCTGATGCGCGCTTTTCTCGGCCGCTTTGCCCCTGCTACCGGCTCCGTGCGATCCGGGTCTGCTCCGTGATGGTTTCTTCGCTGGACGCGAGCTGGTCCCTGGCCGCCATGAGGCGCGCCTTCGCCGCCGCAAAAGCGCCGGACGAGATGTCCCTGCGCGCATCCTCCAGGGCCGCGCGCGCCTGGTCGGGCACCAGCTGGAGAGGCGCGATAGTGTCGAGCTTGATCCGCGGCACCCGCTTCGCGGCCCACACCCTGGACTCGAAGCCCGGGATCGCCGCGGTGATCTCCTCCGCAAGACCAGCCGCGTCCGCGGCCACCTGCTGCTTGGCCGCGACCGCATCGGCACCGGCCCGGGCAGCCAGAGCTTCAGTCTCCCGCGCCAGCGCCGCCGCGGCTTCGTAGCTGCGCGAGAGTGGCGAGCGTTTTGCCTGGGCTGCGACCTCTGCGTCCAGCGCGCTCATCTTTTCCTGGACGCCGCGCAGCGCGTCCGGCGCGTAGGTGAAGACGTCGGGGTTGCGGGATGCCGCATCCACGGCCGCGCGCGCGGCGTCGATTTCCGCCTGCGGAGGTTGAACGCACGCGGCGAGGACGGAAAGGAGCGCCAGAGCCGCGAATGCACGGGCAATTTTCATTCCTCAGGGTTTCCTTTCGAGCGCATCATCGTCATTTTCGGCTCTCTCGCAAGCGGCACGAGGATTCTTGGCAAATGCCTGCGAAGGAAACCCGATTTTTCGCTTCATGTCAAGGTGAGCAGGTATGCGACGAGCATGCGACTCGCGTAAAATGGAAATCGGCGGGTATTCCGGCATGCCCGCACGCGGGAAATCGTGCATTGAAAAGAGGCGCCGGACAGTGTACCTTCTGCCGCGAACGAGGAGGGTGGCATGAAATCCATCGTGAGAGTGTCCGGGTTCCTGGTCGTGATCCTCACGATCCTTGCCGGTCCCGCCTTCGGGCAGGGGTTTTCGCCCAAGAAGATATGGGATCTCACCGTCACGGTGAACGCGCCCAACGCGGTTGTCTACGTGGACAACGTGCTCGCCCCGGGAGGAACAACCAGGGTGACCGGCGGCGCGCACAACGTGAAAGTCCATGCGGATGGATTTTCTGATTTCAATGGCCCCGTGGTCGTGAACGGCAGCATGACCTTTCCCGTCCAGCTCGCCCCGCTGGGATTCCCGCTGACCGTTCGAGTCGCGGCGCCCGGCGCCCGAATATTCGTCGACGGTACGGAAGTCACGGGCACGTCGCCAGTCGTCAATCCGGGAGCCCACTCGATCCAGGTTTCGGCGCCGGGTTACCAGGACTATAACGCGACGATCAATGTCATGGCCCCGATGAGCTACGACGTGTTCATGCAGCCGGCCCTGTCCCTCATGGTAAACGTGAACGTGCCCAACGCGGCGATTGCCGTGGACAGCGTGCCCATCCAGGGGAACGTCGCGTTCGTCTCCCGCGGTCCGCACAGACTAAGCGTCCATGCAGACGGCTACCTCGACTGGAACGGCATGGTGAACGTGCAGAACAACATGACGTTCGCGGTGCGGCTGGGTCCGGCGGGGCTTCCTCTCACCATCCGCGTCAGCGCGCCCGGAGCGGGCGTCTTCGTGGATGGCGCCGACGTGACAGGCACGATTCCCCGCGTGGCACCAGGCGCCCATAACATAAGGGTGAGCGCGCCGGGGTTCCAGGAATACAACCAGACCATCAACGTGAACTCGCCGCTTACGCTGGACGTGGTGCTCCAGTCCGCGAACTCCATGCTCACCCTCGTCATCCCGCCCGTCTTCCGGGACCCCGAAATGAACCCCGGGGACTCGCGCACGGACGTGAGAATCTTCGTCGACAACAATCTTGCGAACCCCGATCGCGCGCTGCAGATTCCCATCGCTCCCGGGCGGCACAGCATCCGCATCGCATCGGGAGCTTTTTCCGTGCAGATGGGGGATGTCGTGGTGCAGCCGGGGCAGAGCTATGTCGCCGTTCTTTCCATGGACATGCAAGTGCAGATTGCTCCGCCGGCGCAGTAGTGTCATGCGGCTCGCCCTGACGGCGTTCCTGCTCGTCGGTGCCCTCGCGTTCGCTGCCGCGGACGTCTCGAAGGTTGTCGTTGACGCGGACACGATGCACAGCCAGGGCTCCTACGCCGAGGCCGTGAAGCTCCTCCTGAGCTCGATTCCTTCAGCCTCGGGGGGCGGGGAGCAGGCCGAGCTGTATTGGCGCGCCGCCCGGGAAACCATGGAGCTCGGTGACATCGCGGAGAAGGCCGGCAAGCCCCAGGCAGAGGTCCTTTCGCTTTTCACGGAAGGCCAGCGGTACGCGGACAAGGCAATAGCCTCCGATCCGCAGAACGACCTCGGGTACTACTGGAAGTCTGCGAACATCGGCCGGTGGGGGCAGGTGAAGGGCATCCTGAACGCACTCTCCCAGTCGGGCCCGATGCGAGACCTCTTGTTGAAGGAATTATCGCTGAATCCCGACCGCACGGACCCCTACTACGTCCTTGGCGAGCTGTACCGCGAGCTGCCCGGGTGGCCGGTGTCTTTCGGCAACGTGGATGCTGCCGTGTCCCTCGGCCGCAAGGCCGTGGACGCGCGGCAGGCGCAGGTGGACAGCGGCGCGGAGAAGGAGATCGTGTACAATTTCTACACCGAGCTTGCGAAGAGCCTGTACAAGCGCAACTGGTCAGCCGCCACGAGGGCCGCGGAGCAGAAGAAGAAGGCCGCGAAGCTCGCTTCCGCTGCAACGCCCCTGGACAAGGCTTCGCTCTACGAGGCAACGATCGCCCTGCAGGAGGTTTCTGATCGTGACGAGGCCAGGGCGCTGGCGCAGAAGGTGGTGAGCGAGCTGGAGGAGGCTACGTCGATCACGGCGCCCGAGAAGAAGGATCTCCAGAAGGCGAAAGACGTTCTCAAGGGGTGGTAGGAGGCTTCCGTCCGGCCCCCTTTCTCATGAGGCTGGCTTTCGTGAGGGTGCCGTCCCCCATCTTCTGCTGCAGACGGAAGACTGCTTCCTCCACTCTGCCGCGGCGCGCGTACCCGTCCGGGAAGAGCTCAAGCTGGTCCTGCGACTCGACCGCAGTGAGGTTCGAAAGCCCAATACCGACCAGCCGGATGGGCGTGCCGCCTGTCCAGCGGGAGGAGAGCAGCTCGCCCGCCACGGCGTACAGCTCGTCCGCCGACGTCACCCAATGCCGGATCGTTTTCTGCGCGCTCACCGTCGTGAAATCGTGGAACCGCAGCTTCAGGGCCACCGTCTTCGATTTCCATCCCCCCTCGATCATGCGGAACATCACCTGGTGGCACAGCTCGAGGAGCACTCTCTCGACGCCGGACCTGTCTTTCCTGTCGCGTTCGAATGTCGTTTCGCTTGACAGTGAACGGCTGCGGGGTTCCTCGGAGAAAATGCCCGGATCGGATCCCCGCGTGACCGCGGCGAGGAATCCTGAAGCTCCCTGACCCAGGAGCCGGGAAAGCTCGGGCTGGGGCATTCCGCGCAACTGCCGCACTGAGGTGATGTTCAGCTCCGTGAGCCGTTGGATGGTCTTTTCACCGATTCCCCAGAGGTCTTTCAGGGCCACGGTGTCGAGGAATGTCTCGGCCTCTTCGGCGCGCACCTCCACCAGTCCGTCCGGTTTTCCCGCATTCGTTGCCAATTTCGCCAGGTACTTGTTCGGTCCGATTCCAACGGAGATCGCGAGGCCCGTCCCCGCGCGCACCTCCGCCTTCAGCCGTGCTCCCGTCTCCCGCGCGGGCCCGAAGAGGCGCTCGGTGCCGGTGAGATCGAGGAACGCCTCGTCCACCGAGATCTGCTGCATATGCGGCGTGAACGTGGAGAGGATCTTCATCACCTCGCGCGATACTTCGAGGTAGCGATCCATTCGCACGGGAAGGTACACCCCCTGGGGGCAGCGGCGGTATGCCTGGGAAATGGGCATCGCCGAGTGAATCCCGAATCGCCGCGCCTCGTAGGAGCACGCGGAGACCACGCCGCGATGACCCGGAGCCGCCCCGACGATGACCGGGCGCCCCTTCAGCGACGGATCGTCCCGCTGCTCCACCGAGGCGTAGAACGCGTCCAGGTCGACGTGAAAGATGACGGGCCGGATATCCGGGCCACTCACGTCTTCACCTCCAGGGTGCGCACGATCCGCACCCGCGTGACAACCCGGGCGTCCGGTGGCGCCTTCACCTCGACGCCGAGAAGGGGAGCGTCGAGCTCCGCGGTGAGGGTCAGCGTGAATGCCTGCTCGACAGGGAGGGAGACCTGGAGGGAAAGCGGGTCCGGGGGGAAGGCACCGACGAGCACCCGGTAGGAATGCGGACCGATCCGCACTGCCGGGAAGGAGCTGTCGAACAGGACGAAATCATCGGCGGATTCGATTGAGAGCGAGAACGACCTCGGACGGGAGGGCATTTCCACGTCGAGAGTGAGTGTCCGCTGCTGGAGGAATTGACCGGAAGCGACCGTGACCTGAACGGGTGATTCGACTCTCTCCAGGGGCAGCGGGCCGCCATCCCAGCCATGAGGCAGCGGCTGCGGTCCCCCCGGAGTCGAGAGAGAGATACCGTGAATGGGCGCCGGGCTTTCGATCTCGAGCGATGCGGAGGAAGTGCGGCCCGAGGCGTCAACGATAATGGTCTGCGTGGCCGCGATCGGCTGTGGGCTTGCCGGCGAGAAGGGGGAGAAAATGAGCAGACGCGCCGCGAGCAGCCCACCCGCGACGAGCAAAACGCCGGCCAGGAGGGGCTCACGGGTCCCCCGGCGGAGGAGTCCTCTTCCGGGGAACATGAGCCCGATCCGCAGGAGGATGAGGATGAATGGGATGCATGCACCCGCGATGAGCAGATTCCCGAGAACCGGTGAGAGAGTGATGATCCTGCAGAAGGGCAGGGCAGGCACGAGGAATACCTTGACGATCCCGCGGATGCCCCAGAAGGGCGCCGGAATTGCCAGCGCGGTCTTTACCCACCTCTTGCGCGCCAGAGAGGAGAGGAACACGAAAATGAACGCCCAGAGAAAGTACGAAGTGAACGTGATGTCGAACACGGCGACGACGGCGGTCTCCACCAGAAGAAAGAGAAGCGCCGCCGCCGAGTAGAAGCTCCCGTTGCGGGGGACGGGAAATCGGCGGAGGGGGTTGTACAGCGCGGCGGAAAGCAACAGGGCCGCGCCGATCTTCAGCCCCAGGAACTCCAGGGGGGCGTAT
>JBEKTX010000150.1:0-9809 GCA_049515615.1 Spirochaetia bacterium | reverse complement strand
CTTTCCTCACCTATACGCTGACGCGCCTGGGAACGGATCACGTTGACCTTTACCAGCCCTCGCGCCTTGATCCCCTCGTGCCGATCGAGGAGACGGTCGGCGCGATTGCCGACATGGTGAAAGCCGGCTACGTTCGATTCATCGGATTGTCGGAGATGGGAGCGGCAACTATCAGACGCGCGCACTCTGTTCACCCCATCACTGCGCTGCAGATCGAGTACTCGCTCATGAGCAGGAGCATTGAGAAAGAGATACTGCCCGCAGTGCGCGAGCTGGGGATTGGCGTGACCGCTTATGGCATTCTTTCGCGCGGCCTCCTGGCGCGCACAGGATCGCCGGACCCAGGGAAGAGGGATATTCGCGGCCGTTTTCCGCGGTTCCAGGGGGAAAACCTGGAGCGTAACCTTCGCCTCGTGCGGGCCCTTGACGGGGTTGCGAAAAGCAGAGGGACAACGACGGCGCGGCTGGCCTGCGCGTGGGTAATGTCTCGCGGCGAAGACATCATCCCTCTCCTGGGGGCGAGAAACAGGCAGCAACTGCGTGACTCTCTCGGCGCTCTGGAGCTTTCTCTCACACCGGCAGACTTGGAGGAGATCGAGAGGGCGGTCCCCGCCGCGGAAGTTGCCGGGGGACGCTATGATGATGCGGCCATGTCCAGCATGGACAGCGAGCTGATGAAGAGATAGTGAATCCAGGCGCCCGGTCGGGCCGCCTCTTGCGCCGCTCTCTGGCTCGCGCACCTTCAGCTTGTGAACCGAAGGGCGCTCTCCATGAGTATATTTGACCTGACGCCTCATCATCTGAGCTGCGCTTGATGTTTGCGCGAGGCCGGAGGTGAATCGTGAATAGCACCTGGAAACCAGTTCCTGGGGCAGCTTTGGCCGCCCTTTTTTTGATGTGGGCCCCGGGGAGTCCCCTGCTGGGGGCCCAGGATGAGGCAGAAGCCATGCGGGCGCTTGTGCGGGTGCGGGCCACCGTGCCGGAGGACGCGACGACGGCCCGCACTCTGGGAACCGAGCGAGAAGGCAACGGCATTCTCATCGACTCCAACGGTCTCATTCTCACCGTCGGCTACCTGATCGTCGAAGCTGACAGCATCGAGGTGGAGGCGGCTACGGGAACTTTCCAGGCCGACTTCGTTGGATACGATGGGGACACCGGGTTCGGGCTGCTCCGGTCCCGTTCCCTGGCCGGACTTCAGCCCATGCAGCTCGGCGAATCTTCCCGGGTGGTGGTCGGAGACAGCTTGCAGGTCGGAGGGTTCGGCAACAAGGCCCAGCCCGTCCACGTGCTCTCGCGGGGAGAGTTCGTGGGAGCCTGGGAGTATCTTCTGGACAGCGCCGTCTATACGGCGCCCACATATCACGACTTCGGAGGAGCAGCGCTCATCAGCGAAGGAAAGCTGGTTGGAGTTGGATCGATCCTCGCCACCTTCACACTCTCCGGTGGCGACCGCCTGGCCTGCAATATGTTCGTTCCTATCGATCTCCTGAAGCCGATTCTCCAGTCGCTGGTGCGCTCTGGTCGCTCAGGCTCGCCCTCACGCCCGTGGCTGGGTGTAAACACCGCTGAGACCGAGGGGCGGGTGGTGGTGACAATGGTCACCCCCGGGAGCCCCTCGGAACAGGCCGGACTGCGGCACGGAGACATCATCCTGGCGGTGGCGCAGCAGACTGTAGCCGGGGTAGCCGAGTTCTACCGCCGGGTATGGTCGACAGGCTCGGCGGGGGTGAGCGTTCGCCTTCGGGTGTTGCAAGGGGATCGCATCCGCGAGCTCACTGTGAAGTCTGCGGACCGCAATGAGCGGCTGAGGCGTTCGCCCAGCTGGCCCGGCGGTGCCCCGACGGGCCCGACGGCATGGCTGAGCCGGCAAGGACGCCCGGGCTCGAATGAAATCAGCCCTTCTGCCGCAGAGCCTTGACTGCCTTTGTCAGCCGATCTCCGAAGTCCTTGTCGGCAGAGCGGAAATGGCTGATGCTCTTCTCGATGATCTCTTCACGACCAACCCGAGCGAGACTTCCCGAGATATTGTCCACGAGGCGCTTCTTCTCCTCCTCGCTCATCAGGCGGTAGAGGTCACCTGCCTGCACGAAGTCGCTGTCGTCTTTATGGTGTTCCCAGGCAAATGAACCAGTCGCTCCGTGGAGTTCCACGGCTGCATACATCGCATCATTCGTCTGTGCCGGACCGCCGAAGCTGTTTGGCTCATAGTTCTTGGCTCGCCCCGCATTGCCGTCGAATCGCATGGAGCCGTCGCGACCGTAGTTGCTGGCTTCAGCCGCTTTCGGCCTGTTGACGGGAAGCTGCGTGTGGTTGATGCCAAGACGGTAGCGGTGCGCATCCCCATAGGCAAACAAGCGCCCCTGCAGCATCTTGTCTGGTGATGGTCCGATTCCTGGAACGAAGTTCGCAGGGTCGAAGGCAGCCTGTTCGATTTCAGCGAAGTAGTTCTCGGGGTTGCGGTTGAGAACAAGCTTGCCAACCTCGATGAGCGGGTAGTCCTTCTGCGACCATACCTTGGTCAAGTCGAACGGATTGAATCGGTATTTGGGAGCATCGGCAAAGGGCATGATCTGTACCTTCACCGTCCACGAGGGAAACTCTTTGCGTTCAATGGCGTGCAGGAGATCAAGGTGGCAGTAGTCGGGATTCTCTCCGGCAATCTTCGCTGCTTCCTGGGCAGTCAGGCACTTGATCCCCTGGTCGCACTTGAGGTGGTACTTGACCCAGACCCCTTCGCCTTTGGCGTTCATCCACTGGAAAGTATGTGAGCCGAAGCCATCCATGTGACGATAACTGGCGGGAATGCCACGATCGCCGAAGAGCCATACAAACTGGTGCGTTGTCTCAGGGGAAAGGGAGAAGAAGTCCCAGACATTGTCTGGTTCCTGGACGTTGGTGTAGGGATCGCGCTTCTGCGAGTGAATGAAGTCTGGGAACTTGAGCGGATCACGCAGAAAGAAGATAGGCGTGTTGTTGCCCACGAGGTCATAGTTGCCGTCCTCCGTGTAGAACTTGATTGCGAATCCCCTCGGATCGCGCACGGTGTCGGCTGAACCCTTTTCACCTGCCACTGTGGAGAAGCGCAGGAGGACTTCCGTGCGCTTGCCGACATTCGAAAGGAACCTGGCTTTGGTGAGGCGGGTGACATCCTTGGTCACCTCGAAGGTGCCAAAGGCGCCTGATCCTTTTGCGTGAACCACCCGTTCCGGAATCCGCTCCCGCTCGAACCGCGCCAGTTTCTCGATGAGGTGGTGATCCTGCATAAGGACTGGTCCGCTTGGGCCTGCGGTCTGCGAGTGCTGGTTGTCAGCAACGGGCGCGCCCGCTTCGGTTGTCAGGATTTTTCGGTCTGCCATGACATGTTCCTCCTCTCAGAGATGGAAAGTCAGACATCGGTTCCGCAAATCAGGGCGATGATGATGCAATGCGCCATCCTGGGATGCAGCCTCATTATTCGGAACGGTTCCTATTTTGAGGGAGAGTTTGGGGCGTTGTCAAGCCTTCTTCGCGCATTTGGGGCACAAGCCGTAGAACTCGATCTCGTGCCTGCTCACCTTGAATCCAAGGGACTTGTCGGGCCAGGCATTCAGGCTCTCATCGGGCGGGGTATCGAGATCGATGATGGAATCGCACTTCTCGCAGATGAAGTGATAATGGGGCCTCGTGTTGGCATCGAGACGATCGAATGTGCTTCCAAAGGCGATCCTGTTGATGCGTCGCTGCTGGATGAGAATGCCGATGTTCCGATAGACGGTCCCCAGGCTGAGGTTGGGGAATTCCTTGCGGAGCTTGACATACAGCCAGTTCGCCGTTGGGTGAGCCTCCGTCGACTGCAGTAGTTCGAGTATTCTTTCCCGCTGCCTGCTTCGTCGAAAGGGAGTCTGCTTTCTTGGCGTCTTACGAGAGCCTCTCATTGGCATATCTCATTGCTTCACGAGCAAGACAGATCGACTCAGGCGAATCACCGGAAGGCTCTCGGGGCGAAGTCCGGCCTCCTGCGCCTGGACAATCAAACTTGCGAAGTGTTCCTCGGAAACATGCCCTGACGGCTCCGCAAACAGCATCCGCCCACCGGGCTTGAGTGCCGCAGATGTTTCTGAGAAAAACTTGCCGGCGTCAGGGACCTCGTGGACCATCGCGAATGCGAGAACGAAATCCACTTTCCCTCTGAGGTCCTCGATGCCCAAGTCGTTGTCTCTGATGAGCCTCGCGTCCAGGCGTTCGAGAAGACCGGCACGTTCAGCGCGGCGCCGGAGTACCTCAAGCATCTTCAATTGAATGTCAACGGCAACGACACGCCCTTTTGGACCCACCAACCGTGCGGCTTCCAGAGTGAAGAATCCCATTCCTGGACCCGGCTCAAGAACTGTCATCCCTTCGGATAGATAGGGCCCAAGGATTGACCTCGCTGTGTACAGCAGGCGACGGAGTGGATTTGCAAGCAAAAAGTATCCCAGCCACGGCGGACACACATGATCTGCTTGTTTATGCGCCATATGCCCCTCTCAGCTCCCTGCATTCTATCATGACGGGCGTCAAGCGCGCTGAAATCTGGACTCAAGGCTGCCGCGCGGGATATGATCGCATCAAGGAGAAAGCGATGGAGAAAAAGTCAATCATCATCATCGGCGCTGGCATTGCGGGCCTTTCGGCAGGCTGCTACGCCAGCATGAACGGCTACCGTCCAAGAATATTCGAAGCGCATTCGCTTCCCGGAGGGCTGTGTACCGCCTGGCAAAAGGGCGGCTATACGATTGATGGCTGCATTCACTGGTTGGTTGGGTCGAAGCCAGGCTCCCCAATGTACCGTGTCTGGGAGGAACTGGGTGCCGTGCAGGGGCGGCGGTTCGTCTATGCCGATGAGTACCTGCGGTACGAGGGCTGCAACGGCAGATCGTTCGATTTCTACACCAATGTGGACAAGCTGGAACAGCACATGCTGGAGACGGCCCCTGAGGATGCTGAGGCTACCAGAAGGTTCTGCAACGCCGCTCGGCAGTTTTCAAAGGTGGGCTTGCCGGTCTTGAAGCCGATGGAGCTGATGGGTCTCTGGGAGAAATTGAGGATGGTTCCGCAGATGCGGAAGCTGAGACCGTTCCTGATCTGGAATCGCAGGCCGATGACCGATATCCTTGGGGAGTTCAAGAACCCGCTGATTCGCAAGGCCATATCCAGCGCGTGGCCGGACTCATTCCCCGCGGGGTTCCTGCTTGCGACCTTGGCGTGGATGAACGATGGTGCTGCCGGCTATCCGATCGGCGGCTCGCTCGAATTCAGCAGAGCTATTGAGAAGCGGTACATGGATCTGGGTGGGGAGCTACAGTACAATGCCAGAGTTGCGAAGATTCTGGTCGAAGCGAACAAAGCGATCGGCGTCAGATTGGAAGACGGAAGTGAGCACCGCGCCGACTTTGTCGTCGCTGCAGGCGACGGCCATGCCGCCATCTTCGATCTGCTTGAAGGCAAATACGTCGATGACACCATCCTCGACTATTACGAGAAGCTGACGCCTTTTCCGCCTCTTGTTTTTGTTGCCCTTGGGATCAATCGCAGCTTCGACGACTTTCCAGTCCTGATTTCGAGCCTGTATTTTGAGTTTTCCCAACCCGTCCAGCTTGCCGACCGCGCGTTGAACGGCATCGGACTCCATATCTTCAACCAGGACCCTTCCCTGGCGCCATCAGGCCGGACAACAGTTGTCTGCATGTTTCCAACGGACTACTCCTGGTGGAAGAACCTCCAGCAGGACGCCCGGCGTTACCACGAGGTCAAGGAGGAGATTGCGGACAAGCTGATCGCGGCATTGGAGCGCCGTATCCCAGGAATCACGTCGCAGATCGAGATGCGCGATGTGGCGACGCCCTTGACCTTCGAGCGATACACCGGCAATTGGAAGGGCAGTATGGAAGGCTGGATGACTACCCCGCAGAACTGGATGTTGAACATAAAGAAGACTCTGCCAGGGCTGGGCAATTTTTGGATGTGCGGCCAATGGGTAGAGCAGGGAGGAGGACTTCCTCCATCAGCCACGTCCGGCCGCAACGTCGTCCGGTTCATGTGTGCACAGGACCGCAAGAACTTTGTTACAACTGTGCCGTGAGATCAGAGGGGAAGTGCATGAAAGCTCCAACGATGCATCGCAGTGCCACCGTGGTATTGCTGGCTCTGATTCTGCTCGGAGGCGCTGCGGTTGCCCAAGAGCTGAAACCGATCGCACTGCCGGCACCGCAGACTCATGGCGGCAAACCACTCATGGAGGCGCTTGCGCTCCGCTCAACGAGCCGCGCTTTTGCGATCGATGAGCTGCCCGCTCGGACCTTGTCCAATCTGCTTTGGGCCGCGTGGGGGATCAATCGACCAAAGGAGGGCAGGCGCACGGCGCCCTCGGCCGGGGACTGGCAAGAGACCGACATCTACGTTGTGATGAGTTCGGGTGCCTATGTCTACGATGCCTTCACCAATACCTTGAATCCGGTCGTAAGCGGTGACTACCGCGCTCTTACTGGCAATCAACCCTTCGTGAAGGATGCACCCGTCACGCTGGTATACGTGGCAGACGCTGCTCGAATGAAAGCAGGGGACCTGAGTGAGTCTTTGAAGTGGGCCGACACGGCGTTTGTGTCCGAGAATGTTTACCTGTTCGCCGCTTCCGAGAGCCTGGCCACGGGGGTTCGGGCCTCGATCGACCGGCCAGCGCTTGCCAAGGCGTTGAAGCTCAACGCTGGCCAATCAATTACACTGGCGCAGTGTGTAGGATTTCCGATGAAATAGGGCCAGATTCATCGCTTGTGATGTCAGCCCCTTCATGCGCTGCACGAGCCATGGTATGCTGGATTGTTCTGGTGCAAATTCAGTGCGCATGTTGCTTGTGCCTGTCATCCTTATTGCCGTTGCACTCTCTGCCTCGGCCCAGAATTACCAGGATGCCCGAAGACGGATGGTGGCGAATCAAATTGCTGCCCGCGGAATCAAGGACCCCAGGGTTCTGGATGCGATGCTATCCGTCGAGAGACACCTTTTCGTCCCCGAGGACCTCAAAGGCCAGTCGTACGAAGACCATCCAATTCCGATCGGGGAAGGCCAAACGATCTCCCAACCCTACATCGTCGCGCTCATGACGGAGGCTCTGCGGCTCACCGGCAAAGAGAAGGTCCTCGAGATCGGGACGGGCTCGGGCTACCAGGCCGCCATCCTTTCCCTTCTCGCCCGGGAGGTGTGCAGCATCGAGATCCAGTGGGTGCTCTTCGATCGCGTCTCACGACTGCTTCCTTCTGTCGGCTATGGGCGCGTAGAGCTCCGGTTCGGGGATGGCTACTTTGGCTGGCAAGAGAAGGCGCCCTTCGATTGCATCATGATCACCGCTTCCGTGAATCATATCCCCCCGCCCTTGCTGGCCCAACTCTCCGACGGCGGTCGGTTGATTCTGCCCATGGGGAACGCATTCGGATATCAGGACCTCGTACTCGTCACGAAACATGGAAACACCTACGCCACTGAGGCGATCACGGGCGTTCTTTTCGTGCCAATGACGGGCAAGGCTCTCGAAGGGCTTCGGTGAAGTTCTTCGCGGTCTTCTGTCTCTCCGCTTCATCATTGCTGTACGAGCTCTTCCTGACGCGCTACTTCTCGATTGCGCACTGGAATCATCTCTCCTTCATGGTCATCGGAATTGCCATGCTGGGTTACGGCGCCTCAGGCGCAGTCTTCGCGCTTGCACGTGCAGCAAGGCCGCGCCAATGGGCGGGGGTTTTTCCCATCGTTTCGCTCGCGTGCGCGGCGAGCGTCCTGGGGTCATTTCTGAGCCTCCGTCTCATCCCGCTCGACTACCTGCGCCTGCCTGTTGAGCCGGTGCAGCTGTGCTACCTCCTTCTCACGGAGCTCGTGCTCTCGATTCCCTTTTTTTTCGCAGGGCTTGGATCCTGCCTGGCGTACGTGGGGTTGCCCGAGAGAAGTGGTCTGGTAGCCTTTGCCTCCATGGTTGGCTCAGGCGCAGGCAGTTTGGCGCCCATTTTTCTCTTTCCGTCGCTGGGCGCGGGCGGACTGGTCGCCTCGGCAACTCTCACCCCAATAGTGGCCGCGCTCATTCTCTCCCTCCCCCGGGACCAGAAACCGAGAACGTCCTCCCGATTCCTCCTCGGCTGCGCAGCATTTCTTGCCGTCGCCCTTGTGGCGGTTCTCGTCTGGCAGTGGAATATATCCCTGAGCATTCAACCGTCACCGTATAAAGCGCTGCCCCAGCTTCAGCAGTCAATCGGTTCTCGCGTGACATCTCGATGGACGAGCGTATGGGGATCCTTCGCGGAAGTGCAGAGCCCATCTCTTCACTATGCGCCAGGTCTCAGCCTGAGCTTCTCGGCGTCCCTTCCGTCGCAGAGTGCGATTGCGCTGGACGGCGATGACCTGACAATCCTTACCAACTTTTCCGGCAGGGAGGAAGCGTCGTTCGCGCGTTGGACCCATTCTTTCGCCGGCTACATCCTTGCGAATCATCCTGCCAGCTCCCTTGTGATCCAGCGCGGGGGGGGCATCGGAATAGCGTGTTCTGTGGCCTCAGGGGCGAAACAGATCTCCGTGGTGGTCGAGCAGCCGGATATCGCTCGCGCCCTGCGCGCACACTACGGCAGCCTCGGGATCGTCGTCGAGGCCGAGAATCCCCGTTCATTCCTCGCCAGGCCGGGGCGGTCCTTCGATACCATTCAGGTTGACGATTGGGGCCCCTCCATACCGGGAATGGCCAGCCTGAACCAGGAGGCGCTCTTCACTGTCGAGGCGTTCCGCGCCTATTGGAGACGCCTCAACGAAACTGGCGTGATCATCGTGTCCCGTCGCCTCATTCTTCCGCCCTCGGACTCGCTCCGTCTATTCGCTACAGCGTTGACCGCAGTCAGACAGGAGGGCGTCCTGGATGGCCAGGAACATCTCGCGGTGATCCGGAACTGGGACACGTACAGCCTGCTCATCTCACGGCGGCCGGTGCAGGGCCTTATTCTCGATTCGCTCACACAATTTGCGAACACAATGAGCTTCGACCTCGATTGGTTCCCTGGCATCACCGCCGAGGAAACGAACAGGTTCAATAGAATCCCCGGTTCGCTCTTTTTCAAGGAATATGCCGAGCTCGTGAAAAACGCGCTGTACACCGCGACCTATTCCCTGGACGTCGCACCTCAGAGTGATGAGAGACCTTTTCCCAATCGGTTCATCCGATTGTCGCGGATCGGCGACTTCCTGCGTTCAGTGGGCGGGAGGACCTCCACCTTGCTCCTGTCAGGTGAGATCGTGGTCGTCGCTGTCTTGCTTGAGGCGATCATCTTGAGCGTTGCACTCCTGGTGCCGTCCGCACTTTCTCTTCATGGCGGAAAGGCAGGAAGGCCGGCTGGCCGCATCGTACTAGTTTTCGCCGCGAGCGGTATGGGATATCTCCTTACTGAAATTGCTTTTCTCAACGCATTTGCTCTGCTTTTCTCCAACCCTTTTGTCACCCTGTCCATCGTCCTGGGGGGTCTTCTCATTTTCTCAGGGATAGGCGGCCTCATCTCAGAGCGGCTCCCTCGACACTTACTTGCCCCGACGCTTGTCCTGATCCCCGCAGTTCTGGTTCTCCTTCTCTGGGCTCTCCCTCGCGGCCTCCCTCTCCTGCTCCCGCTCGCACTGCCCGACAGAACAGCAGCATCAATTGGACTCCTCCTGATCCCTTCGGTTCTCCTCGGCATCCCATTCCCTCTGGCCATGCGCTTCGAGGCGACAACGGATCGCGAGCGCGCGTACGCCTGGGCTGCAAACGGCTGTGCCTCTGTCATCGCGTC
>JBEKTX010000149.1:0-9856 GCA_049515615.1 Spirochaetia bacterium | reverse complement strand
GCCTCCGGCACGGAGCGCTTCGCCCGGGTCAAGCTTCCGGCGACATTGCCCCGGTTCCTCGAGCTGCGGTCCACGCGTGGGGCGGGAGGCGATGGGGCGCGCGTGCTTCTCCCGCTGGAGCAGCTCATCGCGGCGAATGTCGGGTCCCTGTTTCCCGGCATGCAGGTCATCCAGTCCCATCCTTTCCGCGTGACCCGGGACGCGGAGGTGTCCATCCAGGAGCTGGAAGCGGAGGACCTCCTGGAGACGATAGAGAAGGGAGTGCGGCAGAGACGATTCGGCCGGGTCGTTCGTCTCACGGTGGACACGGCGATGCCGTCCTCCATTCGCGACATCCTGACGGAAAACCTCGAAGTCGATCCGCGCGACGTGTACACGATGGAGCCGCCGCTGGGCATGAGCGACCTCGAGCAGCTGCACGGCCTGGAAAGGCCTGACTTGAAGTATGCGCCTTTCGTGCCCTCGCTCCCCTCCGGGCTGGAGGATCGGGAGAGCGACATCTTCAGCGCCATCCGGCGCCAGGACATCCTCCTCCACCATCCCTACGATTCGTTCGATCCCGTGGTGGATTTTCTGGACGCGGCCGCGCGGGATCCCGCCGTGCTCGCCATCAAGCAGACCCTCTACCGGGTCGGGCAGAACTCCCCGGTTGTGAATGCTCTCCTGGAGGCGGTCCGCCGCGGCAAGCAGGTGGCGGTTCTGGTGGAGTTGAAGGCGCGGTTCGACGAGGAGAGCAACATCGAGTGGGCGCGCGCGCTGGAAAGCGAGGGCGTGCACGTTGTCTACGGTCTGCTCGGGTTGAAGACCCACTCGAAGATCGCGCTGGTCATCCGGCAGGAAAGCGACCGCATACGCCGCTACGTGCATCTTTCCACGGGCAATTACAACGCGGTGACGGCGCACCATTACACCGACCTCGGGCTTTTCACCTGCGACGAGGCGGTCGGCGCGGACGCTTCCGACATCTTCAATTACCTCACCGGCTACTCCGACAAGCGCACCTATCAGCGGTTCCTCGTGGCGCCGATCAGCCTCCGAAGCGGACTGGAAGCCCTGATCCGCAGGGAGATGGAGCAGAGCCGGACCGGCGGGCAAGGGGAGATCATCATCAAGATCAACGCGCTGGTGGACAAGGCAATGATCCAGCTTCTCTACGAGGCGTCGCAGGCCGGCGTGCGGATCGAGCTGCTCGTGCGCGGAATGTGCTGTCTGCGGCCGTGCGTTCCTGGCGTGAGCGAGAACATCCGCGTGCGGAGCATCGTCGGGCGTTTCCTGGAACACAGCAGGATATTCTGGTTCCGCAACGGCGGCAGCGAAGAAATGTTCCTCGGCAGCGCGGACCTCATGGGGCGCAACCTCGACCGGCGCGTGGAAATCCTTTTCCCCATCCTGGACGCGCGGCTCATCCGGCAGGTGAAGGCCGAAGTGCTCGATACAAGCCTGGAGGACACCGCAAAGGCGCGGATCATGCAGGCGGATGGCACCTACCAGCGAGCCGAGGCGCCTCGCGGCCAGCCGCTCATGGATTCTCAGGCCGAGCTCATCAGGCGTAGGCAGATGGAAGCGGCGAGGACGTGAGATGGAGCTCTACTTCTTCCGGCACGGAGATGCGGGCGCGGCAGAGGGTTGGAAAGGCAGCGACGCCGAACGTCCCCTGAGCAGGGAAGGGACTGTCCGGACGGAAAAGGAGGCCGCGGCCATCGCTCTTCTGCGCCCCACGCTGGACGCGATTCTCACCAGCCCGCTCGTGCGGGCGCGGCAGACGGCGGAGATCGTGGCAAAGATCCTGCGGCGGGCGAAATTGCTCGTCGTGGATGAGCGGCTCAAGCCGGGCTTCGGATCGGCGGAGCTCAAGCAGATACTGGCGGAACACCGTTCGCTCCGCGGGCTCCTGCTCGTGGGACACGAGCCCGATTTCAGCCGGGTCATCTCTGCCTGCACCGGCGGGGGGCGCGTCGAGTGCAAGAAGGGGAGCCTCATCCGGGTGGACATGGATGATCCGTCTACCCTCACGGGCATCCTCGTCTGGCTCCTTCCGCCCCGCGTGCTTGCGCCATAGGTGGCGCAGAATCCACCTACGGTGATGCCGAATCCACCTCAGCCTCGGGATACCGAGGCATCGGTGATGCCGTGAGCACGGAGATCGAAGCCAAATTCCTCGTCACCGGGCACGGCATGGCTGACCGCATCCGCGCGCTCACGCACCTCGGCAGCTATTCACTTCTCGAAGGCAGAACCGAGATCGTCCAGGACGCGTACATGGACACCACGGACCGCGCGCTCCTCTCGGCCGGATACGCGTGCCGGCACAGGCGGCAAGAGGGCCCACCGGTCATCACGGTGAAGTCCGTCTCGCCCCAGCGCGGCGCGGTGCATCGCCGGGAGGAGCTGGAGGTCACGATTCAGAGCGACTCCGCCCCTGGCGCTTGGCCGGACTCGGAAGCACGGGAGAAGGTGCTCGGGATCATCGGCCAGAAGTCCCTTGAAGAGATTTTTCGCCTGAGCCAGACCAGGTCGGTCAGGCGCGTGGTCGACGGGGAACGGCACGTCGCCGACTGCAGCTTCGACGAGATCCGGGTCGGGGAGGGAGAGTCCGAGCACCACTGGTCCGAGCTGGAAGTGGAGCTTGCCCCGGCGGGCACCGAAGAGGACCTTGCGGCGATGAGCGGGTGGATCCACGCGACCCTGGGCCTTCATCCGTCCACCGGTTCGAAGTTCGAGATGGCTCTGGACGCAGTCGGAATGCGGGGCGCCGCGAGCCTGCGGCAGCACCCGCCTTCCGCGAAGCGGCTGGAAAAATCGATCCTTCTCGAGGCGCCGGACGACCTCTCCGGCGGTCTTCCCTTCTCCGCGCTGGCCGCCATGGGATACACGGCGACGACGCGCGGCGAGCTCACGGACCACCTGATCTTCTTCGACACGCACGACGGCGCGTTCCTGAAACAGGGGCTCACGGTCGTGCATTCCCGGACTTCAGAGGCCTGGCGCCTCTGCGAAGGAGAGCACGTTCGGGTCCAGCAGAACGGCCCGCTGTCGGCGCTTCCGCGCGAAGGCGGGTTGGCCTCGGCGCTTCACTCCGTCACCTCCATTGTTCCTTCGGTCCCTTTCCTCGAAGCCGGGCTCGTGGAAACTGAATATCGCATTGGGGGGTTCGTCGCGCACCTGCTGCGGATCCGCGCGCAGCAGTGGACGTTCCTCGTGCCCCTTGAGGAGCCGGACCCCCGGACGATCCTTCGACTCGTCGTCACCGGCCCCTCCACAGGATGCGCATATTTCTCCTCCCTGCTGCAGGCGCGGCTGGGCTTCCGGCTCACGCCGGGGCCGCTGGTCGAAAGAGGTCTCTCGCTGCAAGGGGTCTCAGCGCCCGGCGCGCCGATTCCCGGCGAGTTCTGGGTGAGCCTGGGCGACACTGTCGGCGGTGCGTGCCGCAGGATCCTCCAGGGCGAGGCATGGAAGATGCGGGCGAACCTCCGGGGCGCCGTCCACGATCTGGACCCGGAGTTCGTCCACGACCTGCGGGTTGCGACCAGGCGGGCGCGGAGCGCCCTGCGCCTCTTTTCTAACGTTCTCGACTCTGGTGACGGCAAATCACTCGCCGACGACCTCGCCTGGATCGCCCGCCTCCTGGGCGCCACACGGGACCTGGACGTCTTCCTGTCGCGCCTCGAGGAGCAGTTCGGCATGGCGGAGGCCGATCCCGGCTTCCGGGAAATCGTCCGTGAACGGCTGCACGCGCGGCGGGTCGGCGCGCTGTCCGGGCTGGTGGAGGCCATGAGGTCAGAGCGCTTTGCCGGCCTGCTGCACCGGCTGGAATCGTCGGGCGTGGTGGAGAGCACCCAACCGGCGTGGCGGTTTGCCCGCGCGCGGATCGACAAGGCATTCACGAAGCTGGCGCCCTGGATCGATCGCCCGCCGGAAAGCCTTGCGCCCGCCGATCTTCACAGAGTCCGCATCCTCTTCAAGAGGCTGCGCTACATGTGCGAGTTCTTTCGACCCCTGCTGGGCGATGAGGCCGGGAGCCTGATCGGATCATTCGTCGGCTTCCAGGATTGTCTCGGTCTCCACCAGGATGCCGTGACGGCATTGCACATGCTCTCCGGATTCCTGGGGGAGCTGCCGCACGACGGCCGCTCCGAGGGATTCCTCCTTTCGATGGGCGCGATGCTCCAGGTGCAGCGGGACATCCAGAGAGCCCAGAGGGAGACGTTCGCCCGCCGCTGGAAATCGGCAGCCGGGCTCGTCGATCTCTGGCACGGCCTGCGCGGCACGCTGGGAGACGCCGGATGAACACCATCGCCGTGTACAACATCAAGGGCGGCGTCGGGAAATCCACGGCAGCGGTCAATCTCGCCTGTCTCGCCGGCCGGGGAGGACACGCGACTCTTCTCTGGGACCTGGATCCCCAGGGCGCGGCCGGGTACTACCTGGGGCAGGCAGGTGATACGGGAAAGGGCAGCGGGAAGCTCACTCGAGGCAAAGAAAGACTCAGGGATCTCGCCGTCGCCACCGCGTTTCCGAATCTCGATCTCATTCCGTCGCGTTTCTCGTATCGACGCCTGGACATACACCTTCACAAGAGGGCACACCGGCGGACTGTTCTCTCGGGTCTGCTCGCTCCCCTTGCCGCAAAGTACCGCTGGGTCTTTCTCGATTGCCCGCCCGGCATCACCCTGCTCTCCGAAAACATCTTCGCCGCCGCGGACATTCTCCTCGTGCCGCTCGTGCCGACGCCGCTCTCCCTGCGCACGTTCGAGGAAATCGTGGTGTTCTACCAGCGCAAGGGCCTTGACCGCGCGAGAGTGCTTCCGTTCTTCTCACTGGTCGAACGCCGCAAGAGGATTCATCGGGAAACAATGGAGATCTTTGCCGCCCGCGAGAGCAGGGTCTGTCGTGCGGTTATCCCCTCGCTTTCGCAGATCGAGAGGATGGCGCTGACGCGCCGGCCTCCTGCCTACTACCAGCCGCGCTCGGAGGCTGGACGGGCATATGGCTCACTCTGGGCGGAAATTATGGCTGCCGCCGAGCCCGGCACGGGGAGGGGAACGTCATGAAGAAGGAGAAGCGCGCGGGATCCGAGGAAGGCTCGAAGGAGCTGCTGCAGGAGCTTGCCCTGCTCCGCGCCCGGGTGGACGAGGTCACGGAGCAGTTCAGTCTCGGGGTCAAGGCCCGCATCGACGAGATCCGTCATGCCATGACCAGCGGCGACTCGCCTGATGCCGGTCATGTCCTGCCCGAGCCGAAGCTCGTGGAGAAGATGGTGCGCCGCTTGAAGCTGCTCTCACGGCGCCAGCCGAAGGGGCGCGCCAAGGACCTGAAGCGGATCCAGGACCTGGTAACGTCCCTGAGCGAGGCGGTTCTGAGCCGGGAATGACCGCCGCGCGCTCCGCGCTGCAGTACTCGATTTCGATCGAGGGAACCCTGCAGAGGCTCTATGAAGAGGCGCCGCGGGTCGCACTCGGCCCCGCCGACCGGCTGGTCATCATGAGCGACCTTCATCTCGGCGATGGCGGGCCGCGCGACGATTTCCGACAGAATGCCGCGCTGGTCCAGGAAGTCCTTCGCAGCCATTACCTCCCGGCAGGGTACTCGCTCGCGCTCAACGGCGACATCGAGGAGCTTCAGCGATTCAGTTATGCCAGGATCCGCGCGCACTGGGAGCCGCTCCTGTCGCTCTTCAATGAGTTCCGCCGGCGCAGGTCGCTGTACAGGATCATCGGCAATCATGACCAGGGGCTGCGCGCCGTGGCCGAGAAGGAGGTGTCCGACACCCTGCTGGACGCGGTCTGCTTCACGATCGAAGGAGGCACGATCTTCCTTTTTCACGGGCACCAGGCCACCATCTTCTTCGAGCGTTTCAACGGGGTGGCGGGTTTCTTCCTGCGGTACGTGGCCAACACGCTGCGGATCCCCAACATGCCCGTGGTGTACGAGAGCAGCAAGAAGTACCTCACCGAGCACCGGGTCTATGCGTTTTCCAGCAGCCGCAAGGTCGTCTCGATCATCGGGCACACGCACCGGCCGCTCTTCGAATCCCTTTCCAAGATCGACACGCTGCGATTCAGGATCGAGCAGCTCTGCCGGGACTACCCTTCGGTCTCCCCCCGTGCGCGCGCGGCCATCGAAACGGCGATCGCCGCCTATCGGCGGGAGCTTGCGCGGGTGTGGGAAAAAGACCGGGAGAATGGCCTCCGCAGCAGCCTCTACAATGAGCAGATCAGCATCCCGTGCCTCTTCAACTCGGGGTGCGCAATCGGCAAGCGGGGCGTGACGGCAATGGAAATCGCCGACGGAGAGATCGCCCTTGTCCACTGGTTCGACCGCACGCGCGGGGAGCGCCATATGAAGGAGGAGGGCAGGCCCGCGGAGCGCCTTGGCGCGACGGACTACTATCGCTCCGTCCTGAAGCAGGACAAGCTTCAGTACGTGTTCACCCGGATCAGGCTTCTCGCCTGAGGATCGGTCCCCGCGAGGATTTCCACGGTCTTTGTCCATTTGTACGGCGAGGCGCGCGCGCTGCGGAAGTCAAGCCGGAACAGCGCGTTGTCGTAATAGAACTCCAGCTTCTCCCCGTTCTGAACGTTCATTCCCCGGATCTTCGAGTGAAAGAAGCTTCTCGGCCCACCCGCGTTCGGGTAAAAGAGGATCCGATCCCTCATCAACGCCGCCGAGCCGTGGCTCACCACGCGCAGCGGCCGATCCCGATACCCCCTCAGGAGCAGGGTCGGCCGTTCCTCGAAGATCGGCTGGCCAGGCCGACCGGTCTCGGCGAGCATTCCCTGGAGCACCGGGAGCTGCCAGGCGTTCCACTTTGCCGGATCCTCGAAATACAGAGGGCCTCGGCGTGGTTCAAAAAAACCGAGTCGATTCATTCGAACCTGGTAGCCGCACGCCATGCACGTCAGGCGGTCAGCCCTCGATTCGAGGCGTGAGACCGACCGGCAGTGCGGGCAGATGAAGAGAAGCCGCTCCAGGAACTCCGCAGGCCGACGCCCCCGGAATCGAACGAGACTTTTTCTCTGCCAGTCCATTTCGTTGAAATCGATCGCTTGTGCAACAGCCTCGGAGACCTCGTCATCGGAAAGCCGGGCAAGATCGTCCTTCGAAAACAGGAGTCGGTACTGGATCTGCACTCTCCCGCGCCGGACATGCCGTGCCCACCGGGGCCGGGAGAGATATCCGCCCGCGATTGTCGCGCTGATAACGGGGATGCCGAGCTTCCGGATCAATCGCGCGACCGCGGGGATGACGGGGCCGCTTCTTCCGTCGTAGCTGCGGGAGCCTTCTGGAAAGATCCCTATCACCCCCTTGTTGCCCCGCACGCCAAAGATCTGCCGGACTGTCCGTGAATCGTTCATGAGCTTCGTCTTCGGAATGGATCCCACGAGCCTCATTGCGGCTCCGAAAAACGCCTCCCGAAAGATGTTGTCCGACGTGACGAACTGGACGGGATGTCGGATAAAAGCGCTGATCCAGAATGGATCCCAGTAGTTGACGTGATTTGCCAAGACGATGTAGGGCGGCGGGAGGGCCCGCAGAGCCCGCAGGCCGCCCGAGGCGGACACCCGATAGCGCCGGATGAGGAAGGGCAGCACGACAAGTCTCATGAGCGGGACGATCAGCCCGGACGGCCGGGGTGCCCGCTCCCGCTTCATGAGCCGGCCTCCCGCAGCGGAACGGCGAGTGCCTCCTGGTAGATCGCCCTGATGAACCGGGGCACCCTCGAGTTGTTCACGACGGTCGGCAGGTAAAGGTAGCCGACCTGCGAGGGCATCTCATTCAGATCGGGGTCGTGAAACCGGCACTGCACCGAGTAGTCGAACCCGAGGCCGGTCCTCCAGCTCATGTCCGAGGGAACGTCCCGGGAAACCTGCCAGAGATGGGGCTTGCGGAGGATCCGCGCGATCAGGCTGCTGACAAACAGCATGCCCAGGGCAATCCTCCGACCGCGGATGTCCCGCTCCACCACCAGCTTGGTGATTTCCAGGACGCCAGGATCACGGAAATGCGGGTGCTCGATTTGCACCTTCTTGTCCAACTCCATTGCCATGCCCGGAAACCGGGAAGTGATCGTGTTCAGGGTCATGGTGGCCAGAAGGCGCTTGCGGCGGAACATCCCGATGATGATCGAGTCCTGGTCGCGCGCAAGGCGCATGGCGGACTCACCGGTTTTCGAAGGATCGATGAAGCCGCTCTCCACAAAGCCGCGATAGCGCAGCTTGATGACCTGCTCATAGGCCGGATCCGTCGGGCGGACGCGCCGGATCCGCACCCTCGGGGCGAGAAAACGCCTTCTGAGGAACGGGCTCCACGTCGATTCGCAGACCGACTCCCAGGTGGCGGACGAATCATCGCCAGGGGCGCTCATCACGCGGAGGCTACGGACCGAAAGTGAGCAATCATTTAGCTTTCGACTAATTTTCCGTGAATTGCGCCATCATGCCGCCCGCTTCATCGTCTCCCTAGCGGAAAATTCTCCCTTTCTTAAGCAAGGCCTAACAGACGCCGCTCAGGATCGATGGGGAAGAATGCGGGTCATGGACGGGTATGGACGTTTCGAATCGGGAATTGCCGCGGTCATTTTCGACTGGGCCGGAACGCTCGTGGACTTCGGGTGCTTCGCGCCGACAGTAGCGATCGTCGAAACCTTTGCGAACCGCGGCGTCACTATCACTCTTCGCTAGGCGCGGGGCCCTATGGGCCTGGAAAAGCGGGAGCATCTCCGGCGCCTCCTGGCAGATGCAGGCATTCGCAGGCGGTGGAGAGACGCAACAGGGGCGGATCCCGCTCCCGCTGACGCCGACACCTTGTACGAGGACCTTGAACCGCGTCTCATCGATGCCGTGAAGCGCCATTCCGGCCTTATCCCCGGGGCTAAGAACCTGGTTGATGAGCTGCGCTCCTGGGGCATCAGGATCGGCTCCACGACCGGCTACCTGCGTTCCGTCATGGACATCCTGACCGCGGAGGCGGCCCGACAGGGATTTTCCGCTGACGCGGTCGTGTGCCCCTCGGATGTCCCCGCGGGACGGCCCTACCCGTGGATGTGCTTCCTCAACGCCATCTCACTCGGGGCCTACCCACCGCGGCGGCTCGTCAAGATCGGAGATACCCCCGCCGATGTGCAGGAAGGCTTGAACGTGGGCATGTGGACCGTCGCGGTGAGCCTTTCCGGCAACGAAGTCGGCCTTTCACAAACGGAGGTTCAGTCCATGGACGCAGAACAGCGGAACGTTCGACTGAGGGAAGCGGAACGCCGTCTGCTCGCGTCCGGCGCCCACTACGTCGCTGAGAGCGTCGATACGTGCCGCGCAGTCCTGGCACGAATCGAGGAGCGGATCATG
Organism: Spirochaetia bacterium; assembly: GCA_049515615.1. Lineage (GTDB taxonomy): Bacteria > Spirochaetota > Spirochaetia > SZUA-6 > Fen-1364 > Fen-1364. Next base: position 515 of record JBEKTX010000149.1, on the reverse strand, counting down.
AAGGGCGAGCACCCGAACCGGGCGAATTCGCCGGAACTTAAACGATCCGCAAGCGAGATCTAACAGATGGGGCGGATGGTCTTCACTGGAGTGTGACCCGTGGCGACCACAACGCGAGGCCTTTGGGAGAGCGTCTATTACGCGATCGTCAATTCGCGAACCCTCACGGTGAAGACCGTGACGTATCTTCCGCATGAACGAGCCCATATCGACACGATCCTCGGAGCCTTTCTCGACGCCGCCGGGATGCGTCCGCTGAAGAACAAGCTCTCGTACTGTATTCACGAGCTCGCCGGCAATGCGAAAAAGGCCAATACAAAGCGCCTTTTTTTCCGCGAGAAGAATCTCGACATCAGCAATGAAGCGGACTACGCGGCGGGCATGGCGGAGTTCAAGCGCGAGTTGATCGATCGCGTGGACTACTATCAGGAGAGACTGCGCGCGGAGGACCTCTACGTGAAGTTTCAATTCCGCAAGATCCGCGACGGAGTTCGCATCAGCGTTCGCAACAATAC
>JBEKTX010000148.1:0-19291 GCA_049515615.1 Spirochaetia bacterium | reverse complement strand
ACCGCTCTCTCGATCCCGGGGTAGAAGCGGTAGTTGAATCCGACCATCAGCTGACCGGAACCGGCCAGACTGGCAAGGGACTGGGCTTCGGAGAGCGAGCGGCCGAGAGGTTTCTCCACCAGGACACGCAGTCCCCGTCCCAGGGCGTCCCTGGTCAGATCTACTGCGGTGTCATGCGGAGTGGCGATCATGCACAGCGTGGGCCTCAGCGCCCAGGCTTCTTCGCGGCTGCTCAGAACCTTTGCGCTTGAGGCGCCAGCCAGTTTGCGCGCAAGATCGGAGTCTGGATCATATATCCCCGCCAGCTCGACCGGTCGACCTCGACCGCGCAGGATTTGGACCGCCTCCGCCCGTTCCTTTCCAATCAACCCTGCGCCGAAAAGCACGACGCGTTCGCTCCTCACTGCCTCGTCTCCTCGATTCGACGGAGCTTCCAAAGGGTGTTGCTCGGAAGGTTCTCGTTGGTTCCCAGGTACCTGGGCCAAGAATCGCGCACGTGCACAAAACAGCCGGAAAAGCTGCAACGGTCGGCGGCGACGAAATCGCGGACAAAGGCCACCGGCTCGCTCATGGCGACGGTGGTTCTGACTTCCGCCCCGGCCCGTCGAATCGACTGCAGCATGTCGGTCTCCACGGCTCCGGGAGCAAGACACACCGCGGCGAAATCTCCCTTATCAGCAAGGTCCTCGTGCAAATTTTCGATCGCGCGAACCATGGCTGTCTTCGCCGCAGAATAGGCCGGGAAAAGGGGATAGGCGTATGCGGACCCGCCGCCCGCAAAAGCAACGATCCGACCGAAGCGGCTCCTGAGCATGCTTGGCAGCGCACCTTTCACGACGGCCAGGTTACCGACCACGTTCACCGCATAGCATTTCATCCAATCCGCGAGGTCGGCGTCCAGCAACGGACCCTTGGGACCCACGACGCCTGCAGCCAATACGACCGCGATTCTCTTCGACGGATGCTCCCTGAGCCACGACGAAATCGCCTGCTCGACGCGTCGAGGGGCGGCCAGGTCGATCTTTAGGGCCTCAGCCTCTCCTCCCCCCGCTTTGATTCTCCTTTTCGTTTCCTGGCAGGTGTTCGTGCGGGAAATCGCCAGCACGCGTGCGCCGGCACGCGCCAATTCCATCGCTATGCCCTGCCCGATTCCCCGGCCCGCACCAGTCACGATCGCGCAATCCACCGAGCCCATCACATCTTCCCTGCCTTGACGTCGGCGACCATCTCGAGCAGCGACTTTCGGAGCGCCTCTCGTGTGGGGTACGTGCACCGCCATCCGAGCTGTCTGATCTTGTCGGTCTTGAAGCGCACGACAGGCACATCGCCCTTCCACCCGCGGCTGCCGCCGCTGAATTCGTAGCGCACGTGCCCGGACTTCAGATCGAGTACCTCCAGGGCCAGGTCGGCAATCTCCCGTACGGTGATGTAGTCCCCGGTCGCGACGTTGAAAACCTCGAATGGCTTTGGCGAATTGAGATGCGCGTGCAGGACCGCCGCGACAACGTCCGTTACGTGAATGTATGATTTGCTCTGGGTACCGTCGCCCAGGATTCTCAGGTGGCTGGAATCCTTGAGCAGGCGTTTCACGAAATCGAACCCGACACCGTGCGTTTGCCGCGGTCCGACGACGTTGCCAAAGCGAAAAGCCAATCCCGTCAGGTCGAACATGTGGCAGTAGGAGCTGATCAACACCTCCCCGGCAAGCTTGCTGGCGCCATATGTCGATATCGGAATGAGCGGGCCGAAGTTTTCGTCGATGTCCCTTTCCCCGAGATCGCCGTACACACCGCTTCCGGACGCATACAGGATTCTCCTGGTACCGGAGCGCCGCATGGCCTCGACCACGTTTCTGGTAAGCGCAGTACCCTCGCGGAAGTCGATATCGGGATCAGTCACCGCAGCGGCGATGTCCGGGTTTGATGCCAGATGGATCACAACATCGTGTCCGGACATCGCCCTGGTCAAGGCCTCCAGGTCCTTGACGTCTCCCTTCACCACTTTCAGGCGGGCGTCCTTCACGTGGTGGGCGTAGTGCCATTCTCGCCCCGAGGAAAAGTTGTCAAAGAGAGTCACGCGTTCCAGGCCTTTCTCGTGCATGAGCAGCCTGTCAGTGAAGTGACTGCCGATGAAGCCCGCTCCCCCGACAATGAAGAAACTCGCACCGAACTCACGAGCCATAGGCAGCAACCCTCCCCCCTGAGGCGCTCATCACTGATTCACTCCGAACGATTTCCCGAGCGACAGACCTTGCCCCTCTCCCGCTCAGTAGCGAACCCTCGACCTTTCCCGGAAAATCCGACCGCCGGGCCGCCAGCGCCCCCAACGGCCCGCTCAAGAGGCAAGAACCCTTTGCGACAAACAAAGTACACGAAACTGTAAACCCAATGCGCCACCAGGACAACCCCAAAATCCACGTGATGCGCCCGCCGAGGCAGTGCGGCGTATTGACAGATTGCATCGCCTATCGTAGGGTCGCGCGAAAGCATAATGACATGGTCAGACGGATCCTGATTCCCTATCTCTCGGCCGGACTCGGCCATCTCGTCCACGCCCAGGCCATCGCCACCTTCCTTCGTCGGATGCGCCCCGACTGGGAGGTACAGCTCATGGACGCGGCAAGGGACCTCGACGATGCCCTGATGCAGAAGACTTTTGTGGACCTTTGGCGGGTCGTGCTGAAGATGCCGGGAGCTGTTTCCAGCGCCCTGTTCGGCATGGAGCGCCTCGCGCCCGGACTAACGCGCGCCCTGAACCGCCGCAGCTTCCGCACCGCGGTGCCGAAAGCCGCCGCATACCTGGCGGAACACCCGGTCGACCTCATCATGTCCACCCACTGGGCATGCTCGCACCTGTTCGCCATGGCCAGGGGCAGCCGGAAGGTGCCGATCTATTGCATTTACGGAGAGCTCGAAACGGCCTACAGCATCGCCGATTGCGGCGCGGACCTGTACTTCTCCCTCACCGGGAAGGTGAGCGATGGGCTCGTGCGGCTGGGCATCGACCGCGCGATCATCCGGCAGGTGCCGTTGGTCTTCGATCCTGCAATGGTGAGAAGCGACGTTCCGCGGGACGTCCTGCGCCAGGGGCTCGGCATCCCGCCGGAGCACTTCGCCGTCGTCCTGAGCCTTGGGGGCGAAGGCATCGGGCGGACGATTCCGTTCATCGAGGCTTTCGCCAACGACGTCACGGGAGCGACCCTGGTCGTGCTCACCGGGCGCAATGCGGAGCTGCTGGACAAGATCCGGCGCCGGGTGCCCAGCCCCGCCGTGGTAGCCCTCGGCTACCAGGAAGACCTCAGCCCAATAATAGCCTCGGCGGACGCCCTCGCCGGCAAGGTCGGGACGGGGTTTGCCGCCATGGCCATCGTCACCGGTCTTCCCCTCATTGTCACCCACATTGGAGCTCCCAACGAGCGGGGGAGCATGCGATTCATCGTCGAGAACGGCCACGGGTGGTACTGCCCGCGGCCGCAGATGTTCGTGCGCAAGGTCACGGAGCTCGCACGCGAGCGCGCCTCCTGCACCGAGTCCACGGGCGCCGCGGGACGCGCGGTTGCACAGAACGGCGCCGAGACCATCGCGTCTGTAATCGTGGAAGCACTCTCATGAAGCTGGGATTCGACCTGCGGGAACGTTCGAGCATGCGGCGGGTGCTTCGCTTCGGGCTGATCGCCGTGATCCTCGGGTTCGGGGTGAACGCTGTTCTTTCCCTCTTCATTGACCGTACCCAGTTCCTGCACGCCCTCCGCAACGTGCGCCTGATCTACTTCGCTGTGCCGCTCCTGCTGTTCGTCGCCTCTCAGGTGGTGGACTCGCTCCGGCTCATGCTCGTGGTTTCCCAATTCAAGATCCGCCTGTCCTTCGCGCAGGCCTTCTACAACAGCGCCGTCGGCGCCTTTTTTACGAACATTACCCCGATGACCGCCGGCGGACAGCCGTTCCAGATCTACCACCTGAGCTCCGTCGGGGTTCCGGTGGCGACCTCCACCAACGTCATCATGTCCCGGTTCGTCGAGCAGTCGATGACCTCCCTGTGCATCTCCCTGCTCTTCCTGACGCAGATTTCCTGGATCGCATCGACCCTCGGCATGGCATCGCGGCTCATGTGGGTCGCCCTCGGCATATCCGTCTGCGCCACGATGCTCCTGCTCATGCTCCTGATCCGGCCCCATTTCATCGGCCGGCTGGCAATCCGGCTGGAGCGGACCTTCGTGGGGCGCTTCGTGGCGAAGGTCACCGGCGCGCACGACTGGGCGCCGAAGCTCCACCGATGGTCCCATCGCCTGCGGGCCAACGTTCGCACGCTCTGGTCCGAGAAGACCTGGGTCATGATGCTCGACATCCTCCTCGGGGCGGTGAACACCGTTCTGCACGCGTATTCCCTGCAGTTCGTCCTCGAGGGCGTGATGGGGCTGAAGCTGCCCTTCCTTGCCGTGCTCATCACGTTCGTGATCCTGTGGCAGGTCGTCTTCTATGTGCCGACGCCCGGGGCGAGCGGCAGCGTGGAAGGCGCCTTTGCCCTGGTGTACGCGGGCATGACCGGCGCGCTGGGCGCGACGATCATCGCCATCTTCGTCTGGCGGTTTGCCACGTTCTACCTGCTGCTTCTCTTCGACGGGCTGGTGTACGCCGTCCTGGGCCGGCAGGGGAACGCCAGCGCCCGCCGGCTCACGGGCGCGGCGTGAGCATGTCCCGGTAGAAGCCGCAGACACGGCGCGGTTTTCCGTCCTCGAGGTCGAAACAGCACGTCGGGCAGGAGCCCCGCAACCGTCGAACGTCTTGACCCCGCAATGGCTTGAATATTCCCCCAGATTGGTTTATGAGGTGCGGACAGGTCAAATTCCAGAAGGTGATCCCGCGCGATCTATTCCGTCACGCGGCAGGAAGGACGCTCGGCACTCATGAAAGCTTCTCGAGGCCCGGTAAAAGGAGAGTCTTCATGGTCCTGACACGCAGCCCACTGCGGATTTCGCTCGGCGGAGGGGGGACCGACCTGCCCTCCTATTACAGGAATCACGGGGGTTTCCTGATCTCCGCCGCGATCGACAAGTATGTGTACGTGTGCATCACCCGGCCCTTTACGCCGGGCATCCACCTGAAGTACACCCGGCTGGAGAATGTGCAGAAGATCTCCGAGGTACAGCACCCCATCATCCGCGAGTGTCTCGCGCTGATGAATCGCGAGCCGCCGCAGATCGAGATCACCACTCTGGCTGAAATTCCCGCCGGGACCGGGCTTGGGTCGTCCGGCAGCTTCACCACCGCGCTCCTGAAGGCGCTGCACGCACACGAGCGGTTGTTCCTGCATCCCGACGAGCTTGCGAAGCTCGCCTGCCACGTGGAAATCGAAAGGCTGAAGGAACCGATCGGAAAGCAGGACCAGTACATCGCCGCGTTCGGCGGAATCACCTGCTTCACCTTTTCGCCTGACGAGAGCGTCGAGGCCGTCCCGCTGAAGCTCTCTGCCGAGACGATTCTGGACCTCGAGGACAACCTTCTGCTCTTCTTCACGGGGCAGCATCGCAGCGCGAGCACGATCCTGAAGGACCAGGACGTGCGGACGAAGGAGTCTGACGCGCACATGATCACGAACCTGCACCAGATCAAGGACCTGGCCGTCCGCAGCAAGCGTGCCCTCGAGGAGGGCAGGTGCACGGCGTTCGGGGAAATCATGCACGAGCACTGGGAGAGCAAGAAGAAGCGTTCGGGAGGCATCACCAATCATTCCATCGACGAGTGGTACGAGCTGGGCCGGATGAACGGTGCCGTCGGGGGCAAGGTCGTCGGGGCAGGGGGAGGGGGGTTCCTGCTTTTCTATGCGCAGGACCGCGGAAAGCTCAGGAAAGCGATGGCGGGGGCCGGCCTGGACGAGGTACGGTTCAGGTTCGACTTCGAAGGCACGAAGGTACTGTTGTCTTGAAGCTTCCCGTTGCCATCCTCGCGGGCGGGCTGGCCACGAGGATGAAGCCTTACACGGAACAGATCCCCAAGTCGCTTCTCGACGTCCACGGGAAGCCGTTTGCCGTGCGGCAGCTTGATTGCCTGGCCGAAAGGGGGGTCCGCCGCGTCGTGCTCTGCGTCGGGCACCGGGGACAGATGATCAGGCAGGTGATCGGGGACGGCGGGCAGTTCGGCGTACAGGTGCAGTATTCGGACGAGGGAGCCGAGCTCCTGGGCACTGGCGGGGCCCTGAAGAAAGCGCTCCCGCTCCTGGGCGCAGCGTTCCTCGTCGTGTACGGCGACTCTCTTCTCGAATGCGACTACCAGGCGGCCGCGCGGAGCTTTCTTGAAAGCGGCAAAAAAGGGCTGATGACGGTGTACCGCAACGACGGGCGCTACGATACGAGCAATGTCCTCTTTGCCGACGGCAGGATACGGTTGTACGATAAGGTCCACCGTGTCCCGGAGATGAGCCACATCGACTACGGGCTGGGCGCCCTGTCCAGCCGCGCGTTCGAGAATGTGGCGGAGGGCGCCCGGGTTGACCTCGCGCTGATTTACCAGAATCTTCTCGCCGAGGACGAATTGGCGGGGCTCGAGGTGTTCGAGAGGTTCTATGAGATCGGATCCCCCGCCGGGCTGGCCGACACGCGGAGATACTTCGAGGCAAAGGAGTCAGGGACGTGAGCTTCATCGAGTCGCATCTGGCGGAAGTCTCTCAGATCGCAGGGAAGATCGACGTTGCGGAAGTGGAGAAGATGGTGGATCTCCTGGCAGCCGTGCGCAGCGGCGGCGGGAGGCTCTTCCTCCTGGGGGTCGGGGGAAGCGCGGGGAGCGCCTCCCACGCGGTGAACGACTTCCGCAAGCTCGCAGGCATCGAGTCCTACACTCCCACGGACAACGTCTCCGAGCTGACGGCGCGCACGAACGACGAGGGATGGGCGACGGTGCTCGTCGAGTGGCTGAGGACGAGCCGCATCGGGAACAGGGACGCCGTGCTGGTGCTCTCCGTCGGCGGCGGAAGTCTGGAGAAGAACATCAGCCCCAACATCGTGACCGCGCTCCAGCATGCAAAGGAAGTCGGGGCGAAGATCCTCGGGATCGTCGGCCGCGACGGGGGATACACGGCCCGGGTCGCGGATGCGTGCGTTCTCATTCCCACGGTGAATCCCGAGAGCATCACGCCGCATACCGAGGCCTTTCACGCCGTGATCTGGCACCTGCTGGTGTCGCATCCGCGCCTGAAGGCCAACCCGACGAAGTGGGAATCTTCCGTAAAGTGACCCGAGCGGTCTTCCTCGATCGCGACGGGGTGATCAACCGCGCGGTGCTCCGTGCCGGGCTTCCCCATCCCCCGCATTCCGTGCAGGATGTGGAAATCCTTCCCGGCGTGCCGGAGGCACTGACCCTCCTCAAGTCGGCGGGATTCATGCTCGTGGTGGTAACGAATCAGCCCGACGTCGCGCGCGGCGTGCAGAGCCGGGCCGAGGTCGACGCCATCCACGCGATGCTCCTTCGGACCCTGCCGCTGGATTGTGTGAAGGTTTGCTGCCACGACGAGCGGGACGGCTGTTCCTGCCGAAAGCCCGCTCCGGGCATGCTCCTCGAGGCGGCGCGGGATCTGGACCTGGATCTCGCCCGCTCCTACATGGTGGGGGACCGCTGGAAAGACATTGAGGCCGGCGAGAGGGCAGGGACGACCACCATTTTGATCGAAAACGAATACCCGGAAAAAAAGCCGGGCAACGCCGCGGTGCGGATGGGATCCCTGCGCGAAGCGGCTGAATGGATCCTCGCAAGGGAGAAGGTGAGATGAGAGCAGAGAACATGCGGGTGAAGATCTTCGCCGACGGCGCGGACAAAGAAGGGATGCTTGAAATGTACAAGCTGCCCTACATCCGCGGGTTCACGACCAACCCAACGCTCATGCGGAAGGCCGGCATCAGGGACTACCGTGCATTTGCACAGGAGATGCTGCGGCTCATTCCCGATCGGCCGATCTCCTTCGAGGTGTTCTCGGACGACTTCCGTGAGATGGAACGCCAGGCCATGGAGATTGCCGGCTGGGGTCAGAACGTCTACGTGAAGATCCCCATTACGAACACAAAAGGAGAACCTGCCTATGACCTGGCGGGAAGGCTTTCTCATGCGGGGGTGCGCCTCAATGTCACTGCCATCATGACCCTCGAACAGGTGCGCGATGTCCTGCTCAAGCTTTCACCGAAGACGTCGAGCTACATCTCGATTTTCGCGGGAAGGATCGCAGACACCGGAAGGGATCCTCTCTCGCTGATGGCGGCCGCGGTGGAGCTCCTGAAGATCGTGCCGTCATCGGAGCTGATCTGGGCGAGCCCGCGGGAGCTTCTCAATATTTTCCACGCGGAGGCGATCGGATGTCACATCATCACGGTGACGAATGACATCCTGAAAAAGATGAAGCTCGTTGATCATGACCTCGCCGAGTACTCGCTGGACACGGTGAAGATGTTCTACGAAGATGCGCGCAACGCGGGGTTCTCGCTCTGAGCGGCCGCGAGGCGCTCGAAGCAGGAAGGACGGAGATGGAGAAGGAGCAGGAGAGGGTCCGGCTCACGGTGGGGGACAGGGAGATCGTTCTCCTTGGGACCGCGCACATATCGCGCGAGAGCGTGGAACAGGTGCGGGTGCTCATTGCCGAAGAAAAGCCTGACCGGGTCTGCGTCGAGCTCGACGAGGGCCGTTACGCCTCGATCAGCCAGGGAAGCGGCTGGCAGAACCTGAACATCGGCAAGGTCATCCGTCAGGGGAAGGGATTTCTCCTCCTGGCCAACCTCGTGCTCTCGTCGTTCCAGAGGCGGCTCGGCAAGGACTTGGGAGTCAAGCCGGGCGAGGAGATGCTGGCTGCCGTCCAGGCGTCCCAGGAGCTGGGCGTTCCCTTTTCTTTCTGCGATCGCAACATCCAGATCACGCTTCGCCGGGCATGGTCCCGCACGCGGCTCTGGGGGAAGATGAAGATGCTCGCCGCAATGCTCGCCAGCGTTTTCAGCGATGAGAAGTTGAAGCCGGAGGACATCGAAAAGCTCAAGCAGAAGGACGTCCTGCAGAACATGATGGAGGAGCTGGCCGACTATCTTCCGGCCGCCAAAGAGGTGCTGATCGACGAGAGGGACCTGTACCTGGCCGCCCGCATATTTCAGGCAGAGGGGAAGCGTGTTGTGGCGGTTGTCGGCGCGGGACACCTTGCCGGCATCGCCTCGCACATCTCGGCTTTCGCAGAGAAGCACGAGTCCACGGACGTCTCCCACCTGGATGAGCTGCCCGCAAAAAGCGCCGCCGGCCGCGTCCTGCCCTGGGCAATACCGGCGCTCATCGTGGTGCTGTTTGCCCTCGGGTTCATGCGGGCGGGATGGAGTATGAGCTCCGCCATGCTCCTGCGATGGCTGATCATTCATGGTGGGCTTGCGGCGGTAGGGGCCGCGCTTGCCTTTGCACATCCCCTCACCATCGTGCTCGCCTTTGTCGCGGCGCCGATCGGCACACTCAATCCTTTCGGAAAAATCGGCCTGTTTACGGGCGTGGCAGAGGCATTTCTGAGGAAGCCGCGGGTGAAAGACGTGGAGAACCTTTCAGAGGACGTCGCAAGCTTCAAGGGTTTCTACACCAACAGGGTCACCCATATCCTCATCGTTTTTTTCCTCTCCACACTCGGTGCGGCCGTCGGCAACATGATCACCATCCCGTGGTGGCTGACCATGCTTTTCAGGTCCGCGAAGTAGGCCGGCGGGACGGATCGGGAACACGGTAGCGGTAGATGTTGCCTTGCGTTTCCTCGGGGCTCAGTGCCGGGAATCGCCAGTAGTGGGAGACAATCCTTGACCCCGGCGCCAATTCCCGACACAGCTTGGCTTGCAGCCGTGCCATGACGAATCCTACCCCCGCTGAGACCTTCGCGGCGGATGTTGCGACGGGAGATCAGCACGAGCACCGGGTTGATCTCGTAGCCGTGCGCCTCGGCCCCCCCGCGCGCAAGGGCGCACACCACCCGTCCGTCGCCGGAACCGAGATCGGCTGCTTTTTCTCCCGGGCGCACCTCCGCAAGCCGGGCCATGGCCTCGGCTTCGATCCTGCTGCTCGGGTCATAGATGGCTCCGCGAGCTATTGGAAAGAACACGAAGAAGAAGAGGTAGAGGGAGACGGCGACGAGCCCGGCGGTGACACATGCGGCCATGAAGGCAGATACTACCAGTGCAACGCTTTCGCGAAAAGCCTGCGGATTGACGCGGAATGCCGTCGGGTATATCATCGTTGAAGCCTTCAAAGGGGGAAAACGTAGTGCAGAATCTGACTGCCCAGCGCCTGGCTCGTCTCTACGAGGAGTTCGGCGAGACTGAGGTGACGTTCAATTCGCAGGTGATAATCGAGAGCGGGTTGATCCCCTCCGATGTCCGACTCACCATCGGATCCCAGCACCTGCCCTGCGTCCTGTACGCCTGTTCCATGAGGGGCGCCCGCGTGATAGTCGAGGTCGGACAGAACGCAACTGATCAGCTTGCGCATAGCAACGCCGCGGCAACCCTTCACCTCGGCTTCAAGCAGAGGGACGTGAAGACACCGATCACATTTTTCGTGGGGTGCAGAGTCGAGAATCTCTCGGAGTACAGCGCGCAGAAGCAGCACGTGAGGTTCGCATCGCTCGAGTTCACCCAGAAGCCGTCGGACGCCCTGGTCGGGATTCTCGGCTCCCTCCTGGAGATCAAGTCCAACGCCTTGCGCCGGCGTGACCAGAGGATCGTCCTGACTCCTGAGAACATGAAGAAGATAGGGCTGGAGTCCCGTGAAAGCTGCGTTGCCATCGACGGCTCCTCCCGCAGGTGCCTGCTGAGGGACCTCTCCTTCGGCGGCGCAAAGGTCCTTCTCAGCATGCTCGGGCTTCCCCAGGGGCCCCGGAAGGTGCTCCTGAAGCTCCAGAAATGTGAGATCCAGGACGACACGGTGCTGGACGGAAGCATCGTGCGGGTCGAGGACGTCGAGGGACACCAGGATCTGGTCGCCCTCAGCATCCAATATTCCACGGAACCACCCATCAGCTACAAGCAGAAAATCAACAGCGTCTTTTCTTCGCTGTAGCAGACGCTCGACCTGAGGGAGGAATTGCCCGTTGAACGGGCACGCCTGACGTCGTACGGCGTGCTCCTGGCGATCAGTGTTTCGCACCTGCTGAATGACACCCTGCAGTCGCTGATACCCGCGATCTATCCAGTGGTGAAGGAAAGCTTTCAGCTGAGCTTCGCGCAGGTGGGGCTGATCACACTCGCATTCCAACTTACTGCGTCCCTCCTGCAGCCGGTCGTGGGCGCGTTCACCGACCGCCGGCCCCAGCCCTATTCTCTGGCCGCCGGCATGGGGCTCACGCTCGTGGGGCTGGCACTGGTCGCCGTGGTGACCAGCTACGGAGCGCTTCTTGTTTCCGTCTCGCTTGTCGGCATGGGATCTTCGATTTTCCATCCGGAGTCTTCCCGCGTGGCCCACCTTGCCGCCGGCCGCCGACGTGGTTTTGCCCAGTCCTTTTTCCAGGTCGGCGGGAACATCGGGTCCTCCCTCGGACCTCTCCTTGCAGCCCTCGTAATCGCCGAGCGTGCGAGATCCGGTGTCCTGTGGTTCACGATTCTCGCGGGAGCGGGCATCCTCGTGCTCAGCGGCGTTGGGAGATGGTACAGGAGTCATCATGCTCCGTCCGCGGGAAGGCAGCCGTTCCATCCCGCGCTGATTCCCCCGTCGCTTCCCCGCGGACGGGTCGCGCTGACTGTGGTGATCCTGCTTATCCTGATCTTCTCCAAGTACTTTTTTATCTCCGGGATGAGCAGCTACTTTATCTTTTACCTGATCGGGAAATTCGGTCTCTCGATCAGGTCCGCACAGCTGCACCTGTTCGTCTTCCAGTTCGCGGTTGCGGCAGGAACCCTCATTGGAGGCCCGGTCGGTGACCGGGTCGGGCGGAAGTACGTGATCTGGATCTCGATCCTTGGGGCGGCCCCATTCACGCTCCTGATGCCTCATGCCAGCCTTTTGGGAACGACGGTCCTCTCAGTGTGCATAGGGGTTGTTCTCTCGTCCGCGTTCCCCGCAATCCTCGTCTATGCCCAGGAGCTGCTGCCAGGAAGCGTCGGGCTGATCTCAGGGCTCTTCTTTGGATTTGCCTTCGGCATGGGAGGACTGGGATCTGCTGCGTTGGGAAAGCTTGCTGACCTGACGAGCATCTCGCACGTCTTCCAGCTGATCGCCGTTCTTCCGCTGCTCGGGCTGATCGCCGCGTTCCTTCCCAACCTTGACGCCCGCATGCGTTTTATTAAAGCCCACGGCATGTAGAGGAACAGGCCAGGCTCGGTGGCCTTGGAATCGGGTGAATCACTTGAGCTTGTATAGTATTCATTTGAAATCCAACTTGAATATGTCTACAAATTAGGACATCTAGCGGGCGCATACATTCCAGCCCTTTGAATTTCCTGAAACAGAGCTGAATTGCGTGCGGCCATGGACAAGACCGCTGTATGGCAAGCCTCGGAGATCGCTCTACTGACCCTACAGCGGCTTCAAGAGAAGCAGTTCGAAACCCGCTTTACTCAATTCCGACTCATCCCAATAGGTCGGATGATACTGGACGAGCCCCCATGCCTGGATCATGTCGGCGTAATGGCCGTTTCCTACGTGTCCGCTCTGTCCCGTGGCGTTAATGACCTGGGAGGCGGAGAGATTGGAAAGGTCCACAATCTGACGCATCGAGGAGATGACGGAAGCTTCGAAGGGCTTGTCCGGGTGCCAATCCGAGGAGACGACCTGCTGCATGCCTCCAGCCACGGGGACTGGCCCACGGTTGAAGATGCGCTCGATCAGGCGTATTCCCGATTTGCCGAAGGTCTGGTTCCGGAAGAGGGCTGTGTGGACCCTTCCCCACCTCCACTGGGCTAGGTCCTTTCCCAGCGCCCTGACTCCCGACTTCATTCCCTTATCAAGCGCCCGCGCAAGGATATCGTCCCTGGTCTCGTGTACGTCGAGCGTGTTCGGATTGTCCCAGAACGGTGCGAGCGGAACATCGAGAAGCTCAGCGATGGAGTTCATGAGCCGGGAGTTCGTCTCGAGGACTGCGTCGGCGTTCCACAGCGTCTCGGGCAACTTCTTCTTGAACACTTCCTCCACCAGTGCCTGCCAGAAAAAGCCATAGACGGCGGCTCCAGCACTCTGGATGTCCATCCGCATGTCCCAGCCTGCGAGAATGTCGCGCCCCTTCGCCGCATCGCCTTCGAGGGTGAGCGGCTTGAGGAAGGGGATGACCTCCCTCGCTGAGAGGTTGAGGGAATCGGCCTGCATAGCCTCGACGTCAGCCACGGAGATCTTTGCGCGGGCTCCCTCGATCATTTCCGCGATGCGGCGCGCACGGTAGCCGAACTCATAGTCATCGCTGATGAAATAACGGTACGAGGGGCTGGCCACGGGGTTGTTGGCCGTAACGATGTACCCCTTGGGCGGGTTGTACGAGGAGGGGAGGCTCTCGAATGGGATGAACCCTTTCCACTCGAAGTCATCGGTCCAGCCGGGTGAGGGTAGGGCGCCGTTCCCTTTGGCCCGGATGGGGACCAGCCCGGGCGCCTGGTAGCCGATGTTCCCGTCCACATCGGCATAGACGAAGTTCTGCGAAGGGACGTCCCATGAGCGCAGGGCCTTGCGGAACTCGTCGAAGTTGCGCGCCTTGTCGAGCATGACGACGGAGCGGAACGTGGCATTTGGCTGGAGGGCGGTCCACCTGAGTGATAGCACCCTGAGCTCGAGGCTCGTGGGAAAGGCGCCGCTCGGGTTGATCGTGAACCCCCGGTACCCGGCAAATCCGCCGCTGTCCGTGATCACCGGGCCATGGCGAGTCTCCCGGACCAGGATGACCGTTGGTTCTTCCTCGTGGAGAACCTTGATTGCCTCCGGATGAATAGTCATTTCCACCCACCGACCGTTGACCTCGTACTGATTGGGCTTCTCCGGATTGATTCTCTCGATATAGAGGTCCTGCACGTCGGGGTCGAGATTGGTAACGCCCCACGCGATCCGGTCGTTGTGGCCGATGACGATTCCGGGCGTGCCCGCAAACGTGAAGCCTCTGACGTGGAACGGTCCGCCGGCGTTCTTGCCCGGCTGCTGGACATCTGCCGAGCAGTACAGGTCAGCCTCGTACCAGATGGACGGCATCTGGATCCCGAGGTGCGGATCGTTTGCGAGGATTGGCTTTCCGGATGTCGTGCGTGAGCCTGCGATCACCCAGTTGTTCGAGCCCATGCCGGGCGCTTCCCCGAGCGCGAGTGGGGCGCCGAATGAGATTCTGCCGATAACACGCGCCGACATTCCTCTCAGCGCGGCGAGAAGCTCGGGCGCCGGCCCGGCCGTGTGAGTCGCGGCAGGGCCCGGTCGGAGGAGGGATTTCGTTATCTCATCGTCCGAAACGATTACCGGCATTTCATCATATCGGTACGTGCCGAAAAAATCCCGCGTCCGGGCCAGGCCCAGTTGCTGAATGAGGTCGATGGTGTACAGTTCGCGCCGCATGTTGGCGCCGAGATCCTGTGCCATTATCTTCAACCAGGTTATGGAATCCACGGCGGCCCAGGGCTCTATAGTGACGGGCACGCCCTGGAGCTGGAGAAGAGTGTATTCGAGTCCGAGCTTCGAAAGCGGCTTGCCGCCAACATACGCGTTCACCCCCTCGGCGTAGGAGTCGAACACGCTTTTCGTCTCGGGGTCCATGTTCCTGTATTCCTGCTCCGCAATGCGCCGGAATCCCACCGTGCGAAGATACATGTCGGTGCCGAGAGTCGACCTGCCGAAGATCTCGGACAACCTTCCGGCCCCGATCCTCCGCCAGAAATCCATCTGCCAGAACCTGTCCTGGGCGGTCACGTACCCCTGGGCAAAATACAGATCGTGCATCGTGCGTGCGCGGATGTGCGGCACTCCGTTCCTGTCTCGGAGCACTTCTACGTCACCCTGCAGTCCCTTTGCGGAGAGAGTTCCCCGGGTTTGCGGAAAAGGGCTTCGCACGATCCAGAGAATTGCAAGGAAGATGATGGCGGCGATTACGGCAAGCGCCGACCCCACGGCGATGATCCACTTTTTCAAGGTCGTGTTCATTGCGGGATGCCTCTCTTCCTGGAGGCTATTATTGCACTGTGGGGGAGTCAAGCCCGCGGGAGGGATCTTCGGATATGTTCAGGTTGAGGAAGTCATAGACTGGCGCCGAACCCCTTGTATTCGTGAGCGTGTTGGCGCACGCTGTCCACGAGACGCAGGGGGAAGGAGAAACCAATGCTCCAGAAGAAACCTCTTCCAGGTCGGAAGATCGAAGTCACCTTCAGAATGCCGCCGCTGGATGATGTCGTAGAGCTTTATCTCTGCGGAGATTTCAATGGCTGGCAGGTTAATGGCGTTCCACTCCGCCAGGAATCCGACGGCACTTGGGTTGCCAAGTTGGTTCTGGACGCGGGAAAGTCGTACCGCTTCCGCTATTGTGACAACCAGGGACGCTGGCACAACGACTGGGAGGCAGACGCCTATGCTCCGAACAGCTTCGGAACCGAGGATTCTGTCCTGGATCTGACCGTTGCCAAAAAAGCACCTGCAAAGAGCAGCTCTGCAGCGAAAAAGAACCCGGCGAAAAAGGCCGCGGCGAAAAAGCGCGCTCCCCGCGCGCCGAAGAAGACCAGCCCGGGCCGGCAGACGAAGGGCACGCGATAGCGGGTTGAGTTTCCGGGTCATGCTCGTGACTAGAATGAGCCCTTTCGCAGATCGATTCCATATTGCAGGTATGCCTTTGGGCTGCAAATCATGTGCATCCAGCCCTGGCAGTTCTGATAGGACCCCTGCAGACCGCCTTCGGTAAGCCGCCAGCCGCTCTCGACGATCTTCACGAGCGTCTCGTTTTCACCGAGGGGGTCGAACCTGATTTCCACGATGTTGTCATACCCCACCGGCTGCGGCACCGACCCAGTGGTTGGGTCGTAAGTGCCCTCGCTTGCTGCCCACGTGAATCGGATCAGGCTGTTCTGCACCGTCTTCTGAACCCTGACCGGCACCGTGATCGTCTGGCTGGCGACGTCACCGAATGTCCAGAGCACGGTTTTGCCCTCATCCAAAGGCCCTGCGGAACCTCCGTTGGTGAAGTACCCGCTGAGCTTTCGCGAATCATGCACTGCATCGAACACCTCGTTCACAGGCTTCTGGATCCTTATCTGGACCGCAAACTTGAACTCCACGGCAGTCTCCTTTCTATTGACCTGGAAAGCATGCGACCCGGGAAGATATCCGGGCTCCAAACTGAAATTAACAAGTGCACTTGCTGCGGATAACGATTCGAATCAAGAGTCGGTTGGCTCTCCTCCGAAGCCCGCCATGGGAGAGCCATGGGCTCTTTCGCGAGTCCTATTCGCACAATCAACCTCGAAAGCATGTCGTGTTCCGCATCGGTCGTGATATAATGCATGAACCGGCGATGGCGGTCGCTATTGAGATCGAGTGTCGATCCTGATGGAGAAGCTTTGGGGGCTTTTAAATGAAAACAGCGCGTCGCATTCTTATTCTAGTATGGATAGCCTTTGCGCTCTTCCGGTTGGACGCTCAGGATGACCCGCTGCTACAGTACAACGCTCAGAAATTGAGTATTCAACTTCAGGAGGCATTCGCAGGTCCGCCTGTCGGAGGAATCTCTCCGGCTCCAGTCGTCGGACACGGCTACTCGACTTGGTTCTCTTTTAAAGGATTCGATGCAATCCCCGAGCGAGACTTCTATGAGCTGGCAAATCGCCCCGAACTGGTGCAGCGCTTTGATGAGTACGCCCGCCAGCGGTCAACCGTCTACTGGACCATGGGCGGAATCGCGACAGCGGGCGTTACCTTGATCGTCACCGCCGCCTACCTATGGCCGAATCCGGCTGCGAATGAATACCCTTTCAACTTCGGTTTGGGTACGGGAGGCGGAGGAGTCGGAACCCTCTTCTCCTTGATTGGACTGGCGCTGATTCCCGCATCACTCCTGCCGTTGCTCTATCTGCCGCCGGAGCATGCGGTGAATTATCAGGCGGCTCTGGAGATTGCGGAAGAGTACAATCATGGGCTCAGAATTACTTTGCACATTGAGGAGTAGTGCCCGTCGCGTCCCGTCCCGATAGAGCCTATAGATTGATGGAGAATGGCACCCGCCCAGAGTCGAGTGCTTCCTCGAGTGTGGCGGTGCATCTCACTATGCGATATTGTTATTGGGGAGAATTGGGGCCTTGAGATGCTGAGCATCAGGGCGCGTGCATTCCGAGCTCTCATCAGAAGAGGCACGAAGTCCGAGCGGCAGCTTTCGATCGAGCAGAGACGCGAACGGATCGATCGGCTGGCAGCATGGACCAGGCCGCCGCGGGGAACAGTGGCTCTTTCACTGCAGGCGCAGGGATTGCGAGGAGAATGGGTGCGATTGCCCCAGTCCCGCAACGACAGGGTGGTCCTCTACCTCCATGGCGGGGCTTTCTGTATGGGCTCTTCGCGGAGCCACCGAAACCTGGTGGCCCATATCTGCGCCCGAAGTCAAGCTCGGGCACTCTCGCTGGATTACGCCCTCGCTCCCGAGCATCCGTTTCCCGCGGCGCTCGAGGACACTCTTGCCGCATACCGCTTTCTGCTGTCTGAGGGCGTGACGCCAAGCCGCATCGCCTTTGCGGGAGACTCGGCAGGCGCGAACCTGGTGTTGGCCGCCCTTATCACGCTGCGCAACGCTGCCGAACCGCTTCCTGCCGCCGTCGTGTGCCTCTCACCGCCTACGGACTTCACAGGCGCGAGCGAGTCCCTGCTGAGCCGGGCATGTCTCGATCCGATGGTGAATCTGGAATCGGTGATCCCGCTTTGCCGCGCCTATGTCGGCAACATGCCGCCGGATGACCCTTGCCTCTCCCCACTCTTCGCGAATCTTGCCGGCCTGCCTCCTCTTCTCATCCAGGTTGGCAGCCACGAGATCCTCTATGACGATTCTGTTCGCTTCGCTGAGAAGGCGAGAGAGGCGGGGGTTGATGTCAGGCTGGAAGTCGGCAACCAGTTGTGGCACGTATGGCACGCGGCAGTGCCTTATGTCCCGGAGTCCGCGAATGCCATCAGAAGGATCGGCCAATTCATTCGGGAGCACATTCCAGACTAGGCCAGAAAGTCCATTTGAATCGCCTTTCAACGCAGCATTTGAGAGTATTTTATCACCCTATAGGGTGTTTCTTTCGCCATTCCATATAGAGTTTGTATAGGTCAAGGTCAGGGATCTTATTCAGTAGCAGCGTAACCGCTTTTATTTTGGTCAGCAGTAGTTGCTCCAGCCGATTGAAGTCAGTTTGCGACGTGGCGAGCTCTATTCGGTCCGAACTCTTGCGGTTTCCAAACTTGTCTGTAAAATCTTTGAATGCTTGCATGAGTTCTAGAGTTTCAGAGCCTGTGCTTCCAATAGTGTCTCGTAGAAACGCAAGCTGAAAACTTTCCAGCAGCAAAACGACGTTTCTTTCGACTTCCATTTTTTGACTCGCTCGTAATTCCCAGCCCTCCTTGCCGAGTGAAAATGATGTGAGGAACTCTTGATAGTTCGCCATTAGGTTTCTTGACGCAAGGCAATACTGTTCTGCCTTGTCCTGGAGCAACTGTTCGATCCTTTCTTTTTCTCTCTTTCGAATGTCGTCACGTCGACGCGAACCCTGAATGACTATTATGGCGGCATTCACGATAACGAGTGCACCGCCTGTTATGAATGCGGGTATGATAGGATCGGTCATAGCAGCTGCCTTTCCATTGCATCATTCTTGGAACCGCAAGATGGCAACACAAGGTTTCAATCAAGGGATGATAAAGAAAATTGGCATTTGTTGTCAAATCGCAGATTGACAATTGTCCATGTTTTTAAAACGATCTTTTCATAGCCGCAACTTTCCAAGAGCCCCAGGAACCGACTATCACAATCGGCAATGTGGACTCGGGAGCCGGCGCGGTCCAGATCGTGCCCAACGGAGGGGATGTGATTCCTCTGGGCAACTCTATATGTATACCATCACATTGACAGCGCTCTCGTCGCCGGGAGTCTTATTGACCCCCGTCGGCTACTACATGGGGGATTGATGCTAAAACACCTTCAGATGTCCGGTGTAGCTGAAATAGAACTCATCGCGGTTCTGCCAGAATGCAGAAGCATTTGGGAGCTGAAAGCCATTGAGGGTGGCATGATCGCATTCGTGATGCCAGCCAAGCTCGAATCCCCAACCCCGGAGCCCCGCCTTGAAAGTATACAGAGATTCCCATGGCGTGGAGAATGGAAATACATCTGT
>JBEKTX010000147.1:0-9961 GCA_049515615.1 Spirochaetia bacterium | reverse complement strand
CATTCCCTTTGCGAAAGGCCCCACCATGACGATGTAGTTTCCCAGCTTCTTTGTTGCCGGCCACCGGGCGGGATCCGGAGGAGGCGGGTTCCCGGCGTAGCCCGAGTAGGATCGTACGGGATACGTCTGATGTTCGTCGGGATTCGAGCTGGACGGGTCCCCCATGAAATTGATCAGCATGGCGCCGGTCATGTCGATGGGGATGACGACTTCAGAGAGAGTGCGGGTCACCCCCGGTTTCACGACGTTGCCGTCCTTGTCAACCTGAGGGGGGGTCACGGTGAGTGAGTATTTCTCCCACTGCTGCGCATCGACGTTGTACTTTTCCGGATTTGGAATGCGGATGTACTTGCCGAGCACGACCTCCAGGTCGGACATCTTCTTGTGCATGTATTCAAGGGCAAGTGAAAGCGTGATGGAAGGGATGAAAACGTCCTTGTACTTCCGCACCACGTAGTAGCTCTTCGCGGGCGCACTGTCGGTTGCCTCCTCGACTTTCAACGGCGCGGAGGCGGTCATCTGTTTCCGCAGGCTCTTCAGCACGCCCGCCGTCAGGGGGTACGCCACATCGTGGATTCCATTGTGCTTGTCGGTCCAGGAGAGGTGCTCGAAGTTGGCACGGTCGATGGGCTCCGCTGGAGTGAGGTCGTCCAGCGATATCTCTTTCTCCAGATGGGACAGCTTTGCAATGAGCGGCTGTCTGCGGTAGATCTGATCAAGGTCGCCGAGGAAATTCGCGTGACCGTACCCGTATGTCGCGGCCGCATACGGCTTCAGCGGGGGGGCTTCCAGGCCGTAGAACGTGCTCACGTTCAGCCAGTCGCCCTTGATGTTTGAGATGGTGCCGACATGGGAGGTCAGAATGTCCTCGCGGCCGAAAAACTCATCTTCGGTCTGTGGCGGGTTCTCCCCGGGGAGGAGAACAGTCTCCAGGAAGACCCGGTTGTTGGTCTTGATGCTGGAAACCAGCAGCGCGTCATCCTCCGGCTCTTCAGAGGGCTCGGCGAAAAAAATGTCTATGAACAGCGCCCGTTCACGCTCCGCCTCGTTCTTGATTCTGGTAAAGGTGTTGATGAGGTCCGAGTGCCTGTAGCGCGGAAAGGGCCACCTCCCGAACCTCTCCAGCGATTTGTCGTCGATGCCGACGATCAGGATATCCTGGCTGATGCGCGGATTGTTCTGGACGACCGAAACGCCCTCCTGGACGCGGGTGCTCGAAATGGTGTTCTTGAACCGGAAGTTCAGGTCGAGCATCTTCTGCTCGAGGCTTTTCACGAGGACTGTACCCGAGCTCAGGGCGAAGAGCACGAGGAAGACCAGGAGACCAATGATGAGGCCGAAGTACCTGGTCTCGAGTATCTTGGACGCGATCTTCTTCTCTGCCATGCGAGCACCTCCTGTTGGCGGTGATCCGCCCCGGACTTGGCGGCGAAGCCGCCCCGGACTTAGCGGCAAAGCCGCCCCGGACTTAGCGGCAAAGCCGCCCTATTTGATCTTTCCCTGCACCTTCAGCTCGACAAGCCGGTTCTTGGCCAGGCGCGTCCACATGCTCTGGGCGTAAAGCCCGTCCATGGACTGGTAGGCCTTCTGCGCGTTCGCCCAATCGCTCTTGGCCTCGTAGAGCCGTCCTGAATCGAAGAGCGCACGGGGCGCCACCGTGGAGTCCTTGTAGGAGCCGGAGGCCTGCACGTACAGTTTCAAAGCATTGTCCGTATCACCCTTTTCTTCGTAGCAGACTGCCGCGTTGAAAAGACTGATAGGAGCAAGATAACTCTTCGGAAAACGGGCGGCGAGCGTCTCGTAGTCCTTGAGCCCTGCGTCCCATGCCTTCTTTTCGAAGTTGGCATCTGCGCGGATGAAGAGGCCCCTCTGTCCGCCGTACTGGCGGGGATAGCGGCTGATCAACGTGCCAAGCTGATCGAAAAGATCCTTTTCCAGCGCCGCCTTCTTCGTGGCATCGGATTCCGACTGCCACGAGTCGAACTGCGTCTGCGCTCGCTCTGCCATGAGTGTCGAATCCGCGATGAGCTTGTTCGATATTTCGTTGTAGACGACGTATCCCACCAGCAATGCCGCGGCCGCGATGAGAACCACCAGGAGCGCGATCCGGAACCGGCTCACCGCATGCGCAAGGAAGCTGCTTATTCTGCGCCTGATCGGCACAGGTGGAGCCTGCTGTCCCTGCCCTGCCTGCTGCTGAAATGCCTGCATCCGCTCTATACCCCTCTTTCCTTCATGATCCCGAGCTCCTTCACGAGCTTGGACAGGTAGCTTCTCTGAATTGCCAGGGCCTTCGCTGTCCTCGTCTGGTGCCACCCATTGGCTTCCAGTGCCTTCGTGATAAAATGTTTCTTGAAGATATTCAATGCCTCCCGCAGGGTTCTCTCGGAATAGTCTCCATCGCCTTCTGCGGACCCCGAGGCAAGGGTCAGCGCCTCCGCGCGTATCTTGTCGTCCCTGGCGAACACCACCGCCCTCTCCACGGCGTTTTCGAGCTCGCGGACATTGCCGGGCCAGCCGTAGGAGAGGAGCTGCTCCATGGCTTCGTCGGTGAATTCCGTCACCTGCTTTTTCATCTCGCGGGAATGCTTGAGGAGGAAGAACTCAGCCAGCAGGGGGATGTCTTCCCGCCTCTCCCGCAGCGGCGGAATCTGGATCGGGAGCACGTTCAACCGGTAGAAGAGGTCCGAGCGGAAGAGCCCTGCGCTGACCTGTTTCTCCAGAGTGCGGTTCGTTGCGGCGATGATCCGCACATTCACGTGGATTGTTTCGCTCG
This sequence comes from Spirochaetia bacterium, assembly GCA_049515615.1. GTDB lineage: Bacteria > Spirochaetota > Spirochaetia > SZUA-6 > Fen-1364 > Fen-1364. The sequence continues at coordinate 7,185 of JBEKTX010000147.1, read as the reverse complement.
CTCCCACCCTCTCGAAGGTCCTGTTCTGCAGAACGCGAAGGAGCTTCGCCTGCAGCGGAAGCGGCATGTCCGCAATCTCGTCCAGGAAGAGCGTTCCGCCGTCGGCCAGCTCGAACCTCCCGCGCCTGTCCGTGACAGCGTCAGTGAATGCCCCTTTGACATGGCCGAAAAGCTCGCTTTCAAGAAGCGCTTCAGGGATGGCGGCGCAATTGACCCTGATAAATGGGCCTGCCCGGCGCGGGCTCGCAAGGTGGATCTGCTCGGCAAAGAGCTCCTTCCCGACCCCGCTCTCGCCCAGGAGAAGCACGGAGGAATCCGTCTCCGCGGCCTTGCGGGCAATCTCCAGCCTGTCCCTGATGATCCTGCTCTCACCGACGAAGGTGTGCCACCCTTCGCCCGCCTGGACCTTGTCCTGCAGCGCGCTCAGCTCGTTGCGGACCCGCTGGTAGGACCGGGCGTTCTGCACCGCGATCGCGGCCTGCGTGGAGAACATTTCCAGCCATTGGAGGTCTTCTTCCGTGAACTTCTTGCCGCCCCGCTTGTTGAGGATCTCGATCACGCCGACGAGCTTTTCTTTGACCAGCATGGGGGCGGCAAGGATGGAGGTTGTCGGAAAGCCGATCTTGCGGGCGATGTCGGGGTAGAAACGCGCGTCGTTCTGAACGTCGTTGACGATGAGGGAAGTATTGTTCTCCGCGACCCAACCAGCGATGCCTTCTCCCATGTTCACCGAGTACTGCTTCACGCTGGGACCCTTGGGGCCGAGGGCGATTTCGAAATACAGCTTGTTGTTCTCAGGGTTCACGAGCATGAGCGACGATGCTTCCCCCTCGGTGAGCTCGGTGGCCGACTCTATGATCCGGGTGAGAAGAGCCTTGACGTCGTCATATGTGGAGTTGATGCGCGCGTAGATATCGGACAGGACTTCGAGTTTTTCGCGATCTGCGGCGAATCTCACCATCCCACGGTGCGCTCCGCGCCCTGTGCCGGAAGCATGCGGCGGGTGCCGCGCTCTTCCGGCTCCGGGCTAGCCCTTTATCTTGTCCTTCAGCATGTCGCCGAGGGAAACCGTGTCCGCCTTGGACTCGTCGTGGATGTACTTGTCCATCTCCTCGCGCTGGACACGTTTCACGTAGTCCTTCAGGGACAGGGAGAGCTTCTGCTTGGACGGGCTGCACTCCGTGACAACCGCCTGCACCGTGTCGCCCACCTTGTACTTCGCCATGGCGGCCTCCAGCGGCTCCACGCGGTCGTCCACGATGTTCAGCTTGTGCACGAGGCCTTCGATTCCGCCCTGCACCTTCACGAAAAAACCGAAATCGGTGATGTTCGTTATCTCGCCGGCAATGATGCTTCCGCGTGGATAGGCGCGCGCCATGGACTCCCACGGGTCCTCCGAGAGCTGTTTCACCCCGAGTTGGACTTTCCCGCGCTCCTTGTCGATCCCGATGACCATGACCTCGACATCCTCCTCAAGCTTGGCAAAGGAGGAAGCGTTCCTGATCTTCTTCGTCCAGGACATGTCGTCCACGTGCATGACCCCGTCGATGCCTTCTTCTATTTCGAAGAACAGCGCGTACGGGCTGGCCCGCAGAACCTTGCGCGTCATGCGCATTCCCACGGGGTAGCGCTGGTCGATATCGTCCCAGGGGTTTGGGAGGACCTGCTTCAGGCCCAGGGAGAGCTTTCCCTGCTGGATGTCGTAGTTGAGGATCTTTGTCTCCACGACGTCACCGACCTTCAGCACTTCCCTCGGATGCTTCACCTTGCGCACCCAGGACAGCTCAGAGATGTGCGCAAGGCCCTCGATCCCCTCCTCGATCTCGATGAATGCGCCGAAATCGGCGAGCTTCGTGACCTTGCCCTTCACCACGTCACCGATATGGTACTTCTCCTCGAAGTGGTTCCAGGGATCTTCGGAGAAATGTTTGAGGCTGAGGTTGATCCGTCCCTCCTGGACCTCCAGGCGGATGACCTTCAGCTGGATGGATTCACCGAGTTTCACGAAGTCCTTGGGCCGCGTCACGTGGCCCCAGCTCATGTCGTTGATGTGCAGGAGGCCGTCGAATCCGCCGAGATCGACGAACGCGCCGAACGAGGTGAAGCTCTTCACCACGCCTTCCACCGTGTCGCCGATCCTGACATGGCCGAAGAACGCCTCACGCCGCTTCTTGATGTCCTCTTCCATCCAGTCGCGGCGGGAGACCACAATGTTCGTCTTGCCCTTCGCGTACAGCCGGTCGATGTAAAACAAAGACTGCACACCGACGTAGTCGGAATTTTCGCTGGGACGCTTCACGTCCACCTTCGACAGGGGGAGGAAGGCGCGGATGTCGTTGCCGAGGTCCACCTCGTAGCCGCCCTTGATTTTGTGAACGATGGTCCCCTGGACAGGCTTATGCTCGTCGAAGGCAATTCGCAGGTCCTTCCAGAAGATCTTCTCGTCGGCTTTCCGCTTTGAAACAATGACCTGGCCCTCGCGGCCCTCCTTGCGCACGAGGATGACATACACGGTTTCGCCCATCTGGGGCTTCGTATCGAATTCGTTGCTGGGGATCTTGCCTTCCGACTTGTAACCCACGTCGACATAGACATAGTCGTCGTCGATCTCGATGACCCGGCCGGGTATCATCTGGCCCTCTTCGATGGGCTGAAGGGACTGCACGTACTGCTCCTGGAGCTGGTTCTCAGCTTCCGGGGCGAGTTTCTTCTTGTCTTCTGTGCTCATAGTCAGCGTATATCTCCCGGATTATTTCTGCTCACGAGAATTGCTTTGTCAACTCTCTCACAAACTTGCTCCATGGTCAAGAGCGAGGTATCTATCTGGATGGCATCCGGTGCCGCCGCGAGGCGCCCGGTGGGCTTGCTCCTGTCAACCGTGTCCCGCGCGCCAATCGCCGCCATGGTTTCCTCGAGGGAGAGGCCGCTCACTCCTTGCTCATGGCGGCGTGAGGCGCGGGTTGTGATATCTGCATCGAGGAAGATCTTCAACTGGGCATTCGGGAAGACCACGGTACCGATGTCCCGTCCTTCCACAACCGCGTCCTTGCGGAAGGCGATTTCGCGCAACCGGGCGTTCACGATGTCCCTCACGGCAGGGATGGCGGAATGCGCGGCAACCCAGGAGTCCACGTCGTCGCCATGGAGGAGACTCTCCACGCTTCTGCCATCGAGGAAAAGCTCACCGTCACGCAGCTCGATCCGGCAGGAACGTGCCACCCCAAGCACAGCTTCGTGGTCATCAGGGGCAACCTTCCGCTGAAGAACCGCCAAGGTGACTGCCCTGTAGAAGCTGCCGGAGTTGATGTAGAGGAAGCCCGCGTGCTCGGCGCACCTGCGCGCGATGGTGCTCTTGCCGACGCCTGCCGGGCCGTCAATTGCCACTAGCATGGGTAGTGCCATCGATTCTGACGGAGAAATGACCATTGCATGGCATGATTCAGTATTGCATTTTCACGCGCACCGTGTCCTGCCATGGAATAACGTTCTCGCCGAACCCGTTACACAAGGGCAGCGATTCGAGTTGTCAGCGTGTGATCAACTATGATGTTCGAAAAACCACCTCACTTCTCTTTCAGTGAGACGGCGGAAATGCCCGGTCGGAATGCCGCGCAGGGTAAGGGGGCCAATGCGGAGACGGTGGACCCTTTTCAGCCGGATGTTGCGGCTGGTGAACACGTTCCTGAGCTCCCGATTCTTGCCCTCGGTCAGGGTGATGAGGGCGGAATGGGGACCCCGGAGGGTGTAGGCCTTGCACCGGTAGGTGACATCCCCCACCCGCATGCCGTGCGCATACCTCTTCAGGAACTCTTCATCCATGGCCCGTCCTGTCTCGACAAGGTACTCCTTCTCGATCCGGGCGCCCGGGTGGGAGACGACCCTGGCGAACTCACCATCGTTCGTGAAGAGAATCAGCCCGCTGGAGAGAAAGTCCAGCCTGCCGACGTGGAAGAGGCGCTCGCTGATCGCCGATCGAAAAAGGTCGCGGGCAAGCGGCCTGTGCTGCGGATCTGTCTGAGCGCAGAGGTACCCGGGGGGTTTGTGCAGTGCGATGTACACTTTCTTCTGGGCTGCAGCAATCTTTCTTCCGTCCATGGTGACGAGGTCTGTTGGAAGGACCTTCTCTCCAGGCCGGGTGACTGGGGAGCCGTTGATCGCGATCCGGCCTTTCTCTATGAGCGTTTCGCAGCTCCGCCGTGAGCCAAGTCCGCATCTCGCAAGGTACACCTGCAAACGAAGTCCGCCGCGGTCGTCCTTCTTCTCGTCACTCCTTCTCACACCGTTCCCTCTCCAGTCCGTCGAGTTTCGGAAGGTCCGAGATGGTAGAGAGACGGAAAGCCTTCAGAAACTCGCGCGTGGTGCCGAACTGTACTGGTTTCCCAGGGACATCCTTCTTGCCGACTTCCCGGATGAAATTGTGGCTGGCGAGCAGCTTGATCATCCCATCCGCTGAGACGCCCCGGATGCTCTCGATCTCCGCCCGGGTGATCGGCTGGGAGTAGGCGATGATTGCAAGGGTTTCCAGGGCAGCCTTTGAGAGACGGTTCTCCGCGCTCTTGCCGTACCGCTCCCGAAGCTGCTCCCAGAGCGTCTTGCGTGGAGCAAAGGAGAATCCGCCGCCGATTTCCACGATTTCCAGGCCGTGCCCATCCGTCTCCAGCACGGATTGCAGCTGCGAGATGCCTTCCTGCACGGCCTCCAATGAGAGGCCGGTGATTCCCGCGAGCTTCCGCGGCTCCACCGGGTCGTTTTCCAGCAGCAGCACCGCTTCGATGAGGGCTGCGTCCTTCGTGAGCTCCATGATCCTACGGTTCCTCCGGCGTGGCGGCCGCGAGCTCCGCCCCCTGGGTCTCGGGCCGCGATTCGGGGGGCTTTTCGTCTGCCCGCGCCCTGATCCTGATGTCCCCGAACAGCCTGTTCTGCAGCACGAGGATCCTGCCCTCCTTCACAAGCTCCAGCACCGCCCAGAAAGCGCAGACAATCTCAAGGATCGTGTGCTTCTTGACGAGATCCGTGAACATGAACTCCTCCTCCGTTTCCAGGATCTCGCTGATCAGCGTGATCTTTTCATTCACGCTCACTTCCTCGTAGAGGTCCATGATCTTCTCCGAGGAAAGATTCGACAACAGGGTGCTGAACGTCTGCAACAGGTCCCATACGCTCACCTGGTCCCAGATGCCCTCATCGGAAAAGGGCAGGATCCGCTGGCTGCTGCTGCGTTCTATGATCCATTCGACCTCCCCTTCCCGGTCGGACATGAGGTCGGAGAGCTTGCGGAATTTCTGGTACTCGATGAGCTTCTCCACCAGCTCTTTGCGGGGATCCTCCAGCTCGTCATCCATGCTCAACTCCACCGGGAGAAGCATTTTGCTCTTGATGTACAGGAGCGTGGCGGCCATGAGGTGGAACTCCGTCATCATATCCAGGTCAACTTTCGCCGCGAAGTTCAGGTACGCGAGGTACTGTTCGGTTATGGCAGCGATCGGGATGTCGTAGATGTTGACTTCTGATTTCCGTATCAGGAAGAGTAGGAGGTCCAGCGGGCCGTCGAAATCGCCCAGATGAAAATGCTGCTTCTCTCCTGCGCCCGCGCTCGCATCAGCCATGGGTATAGTATCCGGCTCCCTTCGTTATGCGTGTGATTATTGGTGTGTACGCCGATGTCACGCTTCTGTATTCGACGGATCAGTATACCCACCGGCATGGTGAAGGTAAACACCCTTGTCGCTCCCCGCCTGCTTTTCAAGGGCGGCGTGCGCTTCACGATACGGATTACCGCTCCTTGGATCGGCACAGTCCGGATCGAGCTCCAGCAGCGGCACGAGAACGAAAAGGCGTTCGGCGAGCAGAGGGTGCGGGATCGCCAGCTCCGGTGTCTCGATCACCCGATCAGAGCAGAGCAGGATGTCCAGGTCCAAGGTTCTCGGCCCCCAGCGGACCTCGACGGACCTGTTCCTGCCAAACTCCGTCTCGATGTGCTGAAGCCTGGCGAGCATCTGCTCCGGCTCCAGCGTGGACCACACCTCGCCCACAGCGTTCAAGTACAAGGGCTGATCCTGTACGTACAGCGGCCGCGTTTCGTAGATGCTGGACATGCGCGCTCGGGACCACATCGATTTTACGCGTGCCCAAGCGCTTCTCAGAGTCTCTTCTCTATCCCCGAGGTTGGAACCGAGTGCAATGAAATATCGCCAGGCGTTCGTTGTCCGCGGGATGGGTGAAGAGTCCAGCTAGAACAGCTCCTTGTCCGGGTCCTGCTGCTCAACGTCACCTTCCGAGTCCGCGGACAGCGCGGCAGGCGCCCTGGCTTTGACAGGCTGGAAAGGTGCCGGCGAAACGGGCGGGACGGCTGGTGCGGGCGTCTCACCATCCTTCGGCTTGGCGGCCGCCGGCGCACCGGGCTTGTTGGCGAACAGCACTTCCCTGACCTTTTTCTCCACTTCCGCGTACACCGCAGGGTTGGACTCCAGGAAGAGGCGGGCGTTTTCCACCCCCTGGCCGATCCGCTCCTTTCCGTATGAGTACCAGCTCCCCGCTTTCTCGATGAAATTGGTTTGCAATGCGGCCTCCAGCAGGCTGCCCACAGCGGAGATTCCTTTCCCGAACATGATGTCCATCTCCGCCTTGCGGAAAGGCGGGGCGACCTTGTTTTTCACAACCTTGACCCGGACCTTGTTCCCCACGACCTCTTCGTTCCCATGGGCGATGCTCTCCACTTTTCGGACCTCGAGGCGCATGGAAGAGTAGAATTTCAGGGCGAAGCCGCCCGTGGTTGTTTCAGGGTTGCCGAACATTACTCCGATCTTCATTCGGATTTGATTGATGAAAATCAGGCAGGTGCGGGTCTTGGAGATGATCGCGGTGAGCTTTCTCAGCGCCTGGCTCATGAGCCGGGCCTGAAGTCCCATGTGCGAGTCTCCCATGTCGCCTTCTATCTCCGCTCGAGGGGTGAGCGCGGCGACCGAGTCCACCACGATGATGTCCATTGCACCGGACCTGATGAGGGATTCCACTATCTCCAGGGCCTGCTCCCCCGTGTCCGGCTGGGAGACCCACAGCTCGTCCACATTGACGCCGAGGTTCTTGGCATAAACCGGGTCCAGCGCATGCTCGGCATCCACGAACGCGGCGATCCCGCCCTGCTTCTGGGATTCGGCAATGGCGTGCAACGCAAGCGTGGTCTTC